>JALGSW010000194.1 GCA_029821635.1 Candidatus Zipacnadia bacterium | reverse complement strand
CACGTCCTGCTGGACCTGGTCGAGCACCTCGCGCAGCAGCGCGTTCGATGTCTGCGCGCGCAGGGTCTCGAGGATCTCCAGGATGTTGATGTCCGCCTTGGTGAGCGTGGAGAATTGGCGGCACACGGCTGCGAGGTCGGCGTTGGTTATCTGGCTCTGAGATTCTTCGGCCATCGTGTAATCACCCGCGCGCAGGTTCGTGATGCGGGGGAGAGGGACCTTCTGAGGCGACAGGCGTTGTCGTCAGTCGTGGTCGTTGTGGCCCCGGCGCCCTCGCCGGGGGCCGTTTACCCCCGCAGCGTCAGTATCCACCCGATCATCTCGTCCCGAAGCTCGTAGAGGTCGCCGGATACGTCCATCTGATCGATAAAGTGCTGTGCGCGGTCGGCGAGTTCAGCGCGCTTCCCGCCGGCCTCGCGGGCGTCGGCGATGGCCGATTGCAGCGTGCCCAGGTAGCGCAGGTCGTCGATGCCCTCGCGGTAGCCCTCCCACTGCACCGTGTCGATGCAGCCGTCCATCGTCGGGTAGATGAAGTTGTGCTGGCGGTAACGGTCGCCGGAGAAGTCGTTCCAGCCGTGATAGTAGACATAGGTCATGCCGCCATCGTAGCCGTTGGCCGCCAGCGCGAGGCCGAAGTTGCGGCGGTAGGTCTCGGGCTCCTCCAGCCCTGACTGCGGGTTGGCGTAGCTGAAGATCTTGTGGCCCTCCGAGTGCCACGCCGCCGACGCCTCCGGGTTCAGGTCGCCATAGCACACGAGCAGGTCCTGCAGGTCGCCGACCACCGGGAAGCTCTCGTGATGCTGGCCCGCCACGAAGGCCTTCCCGCCCGCCTCGTGCAGCCGCTCCCACTGCTCGCGCTGCTTCTGGAGCGCCTCGCCCTTCGCCTCATCCTGCCCGTAGAAGTAGACGTCCTCGAAGCCGAACTCGCGCGCGATCGCGATGATCTCGCGGGCCTGCTCGGGCTCCATGCTGGCGGAGGCCTTCAGATAGTAGAGGTGATCGTTGGCCATCCCCACTTGCTCGCGCAGTGTCAGTGCCAGCCGCAGATCGCCGCTCCCGTAAGGGATGCCCATCGTCGGGTTGCTCACTCCGTGCTCGAGCAGGTTGCGCAACTCCGCGCGGTACTGCGAGGCACTCCGCTGGTTGTACTTCAGCGACCCGGGCTCATCGATCAGGTCGATGCCCCAGTGGAAGTAGACGCTCGATTCCAGCGGGTTCTCCGCCAGCTCGAAGGGCAGCACTTCCAGCTCAAGTGCGAGCGTCTCCACGACCTCGTCACCCGAGCGGATGGCGATCTCGCCGCGATACGTCCCTGCGGGCGCGTACTCCGGCACGCGCGCGGTCAGCCAGAACTGCTTCGCGGTGTCCGCCGGAATGGTGACCGGCTGCAACTCATCGAGGTCCCAGACCGGCTCATCGGTGAGGTTCGCGCGGCCCTCGGGGCCCCACGGAGCGTCCTCGCCACGCGGGAATGAGATCCAGAGGTACTCGTCGCCGCCCTCGCGCCGCAGCTTCAGGTAGTTCTCGCGGGCCTTGTGGTCCACGCGCACCATCGAGTCGTCATGCAGCAGAAGCTCCCGCACCAGCGCGCGCACGCCCTCCTCCTTGAAGGGGAAGCGCGTGCCGCCCTCACCCGCCTGGTACCAGCGCTTGATGGCGTGGATGTCGAAGTGCCGCGCGGGGAGGCCGAGGCCCGGACCATCGAGGTCGCTGAGCACCGGCAGCACCGTCATCTCCTCGCCCACCGGGTAGACCACGAAGGACGCGGGCTCGATCTCGCCGGGGCAGGCGCGCATGCGGATCGTGCGCTCCAGGCGCTCGGGCGGCTCGGGCGTGGGCATGATGCGCCGGTCGGTGATCGCCCGCACCGGCCACGCCAGCACGCGCCTGCCGTCCGCGAGGCGCGCCATCCGCCGCGCGACCTCCTGGCGCTGGATGGTGGCGCCAAGGTCCTCCTCGACGTGCTGCAGCCGCTCCAGCGCGCCTTCGCCGGTCGTCAGCAGCGCGGAGAACGTCTGCAGGTCCTCCGGCCCGTCGGCATCGAGCGCGGCCCACACCGGCCCGAGGTCCTCCCGCAGGGGGGCCAGCGAGGCGTCGAGCCGCTCCGCGAGCGGCGGGTAGGCTTCGGCGCGCGCAGCGAGGTCCTGGGTGCCCTTCTCCCACGGCCACTGGACGAACCGCTGGAGCATATATTGGTATCGCTCCTCGAACACCAGTCGCCCCCAGCGCGTAATGTTGTGGAAGTTGCTGCTCGCATCCGACCACGAGCTGAGCTGCAGTTGGCCGCCCGCCTGGCGCTCGCGGCTCACGTTGAACCACCACATCAGGTCCGCCAGCGGCTTGCTCTGCAGGTCCTCGTAGGGGATGCTCACGCGCACCCACCAGCGATCATCCTCGCGAAGAGCCTCGACCGTCCAGTCGCCCTCCCACGACGTGTCCTTCACGCGCTCATCGAAGGTCGCGCCGAGGGCGTTGACTGCGAGGTGCAGGTAAGCGTCCTCGGAGCCGCGCGCGCTGACGAAGATCTCGACGCAATCGTCGGTGAAGACGCGCGTATCGCCCTCGCCGGGCTGCACCTTCGCCACGAGCGCGTCCATCTTCGGCTCCATGCACTCGACGACGACCTCCAGCGCTTCGGGGCCGTGCAGCGCCCACGCACACGTCTGCACCTCGGCGGGCTCGCCGGTTGAGGCGTAGAAGGGCTCCATCGCGGGCACGTCCGCGAGGCCCTCAGGCGTGAGCGCGAGGCCGTCCTCAACCGCGGGAGCGAGGTAGATGCTCTCCGCGCCGGACGGCCCGGCGAGCGAGGCGGACGCGGCGACGGATGTGACGAGCAGTGTAAGCGCCAGCGTGCGGGTCATGGAGAATCCCCTCCGTGTTCGTCTGCGCGAACGGCAGGGCGGGCAAGGAAGCCCGCCCCTCCTGAACGGCATCAGCCCCAAGGACCGGAGCCCGTCTTTGTGCGCGGGAAAAGCGCGTCGAGCACGCCGCGCTCGGTGGGGGAGAGGCGCATCCCGCGCATGCACGGCAGTTCCGTCAGCGCCGCGATGCCGAAGAGCGCCTTCACGAACTGCGCCTGCGTCAGCTCGATCTGCAGGTCCACCGGGCCCGGCCCGGCATCGACCGTCACCTCGCCGCCCGCGATCACGAGCTGGCAGGCCTCGCCCGGCAGCGCATCCCCGGCCGTCACCTGCGTCGGATCGTCGATCCGGCACTTGCCGCGCATCGGGAAGGACAGCTCCACCGCGCCCGACCAGTCCGCCACGAGGCTGTCGGCGACGCGGCGGTTCAGCTCAGGCGAGATCGCCTCCAGCGTGCTCGCGAGGTCGATGACGAGGATCATGTTGCTGGCGACCGCCTGGAACATCTCCAACCGGCTGTGCGCGACGCCCGCAAGCTGCAGCGCCTCCGCGACCGCCTCATCCCACGGGAGCCGCGAGGTCACGCGCACCTGCCCGCGGTCGCAGATGCGCGAGAGCAGCATCCGCACCAGCGCCCCCGCGGCGTCCGGGAACGCGTCCGCGTAGACCATCTCGCTGATAGTGAAGACCGTCTCCCGCTCGGTGCTCTCCAGCGGCGACTCGACCGCGTGCAGGAAGCCGAGCACCTGCCCCTCGCGCTCGTAGACCCAGCACAGCGCCTCCGTGTCGGGCGGCGCGGGATGCGTCGGCGCGTCGCACTCGCGCGCCACCACCAGCGCGCCCGACCGCCCGTGGTCGAACTCCCAGCGCAGGCGCGCGCGCTCGGCGTAGTCGCGCGACTCATCATACGCCCGCACCTGCCCGGGCCACTCGCCGGGGTCGCTGTAAAGCTCGGTGCCGGGGATGTGTCGGCCGCCGCCGCGCACCGACTGCAGGTCGATCTGCACGAAGCGCCGCGGGAAGGGCTCGTAGCCGAAGCGCGAGTAGAAGTGTACCAGCCCGCCGAGGCGCGACAGGTGGTATCCCTGCTCGCCCAGCCACGCCACGGTCTCGCGCATCATCTGCGTGCCGACGCCCAGCCCCTGCAGCTCCGGTCGGATGCCGACGTGACCCACGTCCGCCTTGCGCACGAAGCACGTGCCGACCTGGATCGGGTGGTCGTGGATGTGTAAGAGCCCGACCACGCGATCGCTCTCGTCCACCATCACCACGTGCTGCTCGGTGCGCTCGAAGCAGTAGCTACGCGAGGCCCCCCAGCGCAGCGTGCCCTCCTCTACGCCGAAGGCGCCGACCTGCGTCTCGAACATCTCCTGCGCGTCGGCGGCGGTTGCCGGGCGGAGGCGGTAGCTCATCGCGCTGGACCTCCCGCGTGTCGTCAGATACGCGCGCAGCTTCGACACCCGCCGGGCAGGTCCCTCCGCGCGGGCGGCGAAGGGACGGCAGACCTCCCCCGCCCGGACCCGCCGGAGGCGGGCCACGGGCACCCCCTCCGTCCCGGAGGGGGTAACGACAATGACGTCGTTCCCGCCCCTCGCCGCGCGCTTGCGCCCGGAGAGGGGGTTGGGGGGAGAGGTCTGAAAGGGAGGGCCGACCTATGGCCATCGCTGCAAAGGCAGTCTGCTTTACGAAGGCCGACACGGCCGAGTTGCTCGACGTGAGCTGGGGCGATCCGGGCCCCGATCACGTCGTGGTGCGCATGAACCGCTCGGGCGTCAGCGCCGGGACCGAGGGCTCGATCTTCCGCGGCATCCGCACGCACAACGGGACCTTCCCGCTCATCACCGGCTACCAGGGCGCGGGCGTGATCGAGTGGGTCGGCGACCACGCGGCGCCGCTGCAGGTCGGCCAGCGGGTCGCGGTGACTTCCGTAGCCGCTGATCTGATCGAGCAGGACCTGGAGATCGTTTGGGGCACGCACTGCAGCACTGTCGTGGCCCCCGCGAGCGCGGTTCACCCCATCCCCGAAGGCTGCTCCGACGACGCGGCGTCGCTGTGCACGCTGTGGGGGACCGGCCGCCACGGCGTTGACGTTAGCGGTGTCGGACCTGATGACACTGTGCTGGTGATCGGGCTGGGACTTGTCGGGCTTGCGCACGCCCAGTGCGCGATGGCCGACGGAGCCGAGGTGGTGGGGCTGGACATCGCCGAGGACCGTGCACAGGTCCTTCGATCGATGGGCGCAGAGGCCTTCAGCGAGCAGGGCGACGTGCGCGCGTGGCTCAGTGAGCGCGGCCTTCAGGGCTTCAGCGTTGCGGCTCAGGCCACGCAGTCGGCGGCGGTCACCGACCTGGCCCTGGAGTTCGTGGCACGCGAGGGCAAAGTCGTCTGGCAGGGATGGTATCCCGGCCAGGCGTGCTTCGACTTCAACACCGCGCATGGCAAGCAGGTCACGATGAAGTTCCCCTGCTCCACCGGCGGCACCCAGCCGCAAACGCTGCACATGATCGCGGACGGCTCGTTCGAAGCCGGCTCGCTGATCACGCATCACTTCCCGGTGGAGCGTTGCCAGGAAGCCTACGATCTGGCGGTCTTCCGCCCGATGGACTGTCTCGGCGTTGTCATGGAGTGGTCTACATGAAGTCAGTAGTTGTCGAGCGATGCGGCGAAGCGATCTGGCGCGACGTGCCCGATCCGCCCGAGCCGGGCCCATACGAGGCGTTGGTGCGCACCACCGCGTTCATGCCCTGCAACGCGACCGACCTGCACATCCGCAACTGCGTGCTGATGGGCGCGACGCAGGCCGAATGCCCGTTCCTGCTCGGGCACGAGTCCGTCGGCGAGATCATCGCCCTCGGCCCCGAGTGCCGCTACCTGAACGTGGGCGAGCAGATCCTCCGCCCGGTGATCACGCTGGAAGGCTTCGGCTCGTTTTGGGGCGGGATGGCGGAGATGGGCTACGTCGTCGATCTGCGCGCGTATGAGGAGGACGGCTCGCCGCCCGGACCGCGCGCGCTGCGCGGCCACCAGGTCACGCCGCATGAGATTTCACCCGCGCACGCGGTCACCCTCATCACGCTCAAGGAGGTGCACGCCTACCTGCGCGACATCCACGTGGAGGAGGGCGACCGGCTTCTCGTGACCGGCCACGGACCGGTGGGGCTCGCGGCGGTCTACCTCGCGCGCAAGCTGCTGGGCGTGGGGCCGATCGTGGTCGCCGGGCGCCGCCCCGAGGCCGCCGAGCAGGCAGAGAGCTTCGGCGCGGACGCGTACATCGACACGCGCGAGGCCCGCTGGCCGGAGGCGGCTGCTGAGGTGCTGGGCGGCATGGCCGACGCGGTCTGTGAGACGACCGGCGCTGCCGCGGTCAACGAGGGCGCGCTGAGCATCCTCGCCGAGGATGGCGTCCTGGGCCCCTACGCGGCGCGCACGACCGAGCAGAACGCGGAGCCGCTGCCGGATGACGAGCGCTTGGGCCCGCAGGGCCCCGACGAGGGCCTCAGCCATGACGAGCTGGTGGCCGCGACTCTCGACGGGCGCATCGACCCGGAGCTGTTCATCACGCATCGCCTCAAGCCCGAGGAGATCGGGCGCGGCTTCGAGCTGATCGAAGCCCGCGAGGCGATGAAGATCGCGTTCGAGCTGTGAGGCGGTCGACGTTGTCGTTGCCGTGATTCGTTTGCCGCGCCGTCTGGAGGGGCCGACGTCGTCGTTGCCGTGAGTCGTTTGCCGTGCCGTCTGGAGGGGCCGCTCCGAGCGTAGCGAGGAGTGAGGTCCTCGCGAGCGCAGCGAGCGGGGAACTCAGCCGCTGTGCCGGCCCGCCGTTGGGGACGTGTAGAGCGCGGGCCGGCACAGCGGCTCCGGGCCCTACTCGCTACGCTCGCAGGGCCCGGACCGCGCTTCGCGCGGCGGCCCCTCCAACGTCATACGGCGCCGCTACGCTCAGTAGATCCTCAATCGGTCGCGTCGGCAATACCCCGTCGTGACTCCCCCTCTTCCGGAACGGAGAGGGGGTTGGGGGGAGAGGTCAGCCGTTCCCCAGCCCCTCCGCCACCTTCATGATCGCCGCGCCGATGTCCCGCACGTCGTCCTCGCCCATGAACTGTGTCGGGCACATCGGCTGCACGAGGCGGTCGAGCACGTGCTGCGTCTGCGGGCAGGTGTTCTCATCGTAGGTGATGCCCGGCCGCGCGTTCGGATGGTCGAACGGGTGATGCGAGTCGTCGAACAGCCGCTGGTTGCGCAGCGCATCGTGGCACAGAAAGATCGGGTTGCCGATGTAGTGCGCGCCGCATGACACTCCCTCGGCGCCAATCGCCTTCGCGAACTCAGCCGGCGTGAAGGGCGCGTCGTCCTCGACACGCATCCCGAACTGCCAGTAGGTGTGCTCGCAGCCGTCGATGAGCTTCTGCGCGCGCACGTGCGGCGCGTCCGCGACCAGCTTG
>JALGSW010000193.1 GCA_029821635.1 Candidatus Zipacnadia bacterium | reverse complement strand
GGACTGAGCGCGCAAACGTACGGCAACTGAAACAGGATTCCGGCTTCGCCGAGTGCGTCAGCACCCAGGATCCGCGCTGCGCGCGGAACAGGATACTGCAACGACGACGGCGGGCGAATGTGTACGGCCCTACGGCGCGATCAGCTCATACGCGCAGGTCTCGCCGGGGCCGATCGTGTCCACGATGCGCCTGCCGGTGAGCGCGACGGTGCCGCCCGCGGGGAGGCGCGTCACGCTCGCGGGCGCCGCGCAGCCCAGTGCCTGCCAGTCCACCGCGATCGTGGCCTCGGTCGGCTCCTCGCCGGTGTTGCGCGCGGTCAGGTAGAGCGGCCCGTCTCCTCCGCCGAAGCGCTCGACCAGAATGCCCTCGGTCTCGGCCTGCGCCAGCGTCACCGGCTCCCAGCCCGCCTCCGCCAGCGCGATGATCGTCGGCATGTACGTGCGGTAGAGCGGCCGCCAGCGCTCCCAGGTCGCCGGGTCCTTCGCCCCGCCGACCACGTTCGGCATGATCGCGTAGAGCATCGCGGCCTGCATCCACTTCTCCCGGTCCTCCGGCTTCCGGAACTCCTCGCCCTGCTGCATGAGCCAGCAGTAGGGCTTGTGATGCGCAAGCGTGCGCTCGGCGCGCATCAGGTCGAGGTGTTCCGCGCCCCAGACCTCGTGGCCCATCACGTCAAGCTGGTGGTTGAAGAAGACCCACAGGTTGGGGAAGATGTTGGCCATCAGCAGCTTGCCGCGCGCGTGCAGGTCTTCGGAGAGATACTGCGTGAACTCGTAGTCGGCGGTCATCCCGAGCTGCACGGGCTCGGCGTCCAGTGCGCTGAAGGTGAGCGGGTGGCGCGTGCGGCGCAGGTGCTCCTCGCGGTAGTTGCCGAGGCCGCACCAGTTCTTCGTGATTGAGTCGAGGTAGATGCCGTCCGCGCCCCAGCCGAGCTTGCGCTCGATCTCCCACTCGTACGTGCCGATGAAGCGGCTGAGCAGGCCCTCCTCGACCGCCCACGGTGACGGGTTGAGTACCCAGTTGAAGCCGCCCCAGCGCGCGACGTATCGCTGCATGAAGCGGTAGCGGCCGTCGGCGTCCTGGACGCCCGAGTTGATGATCGTCTGCGCAACCTTCGCGCGGTTCTGTCCCGGCTTCCCAAGCAGCTCCTCCTCGCCGGCGACGCGCTGGAGGGTCGCGAGCATCTCCTCGTAGCTCGGTTGCGGATCATCCTCGGAGGGCTTGAGGCCCAGCGCCCAGCCCCACCAGCCCCACGGTTCCGTGTAGGCGAAGACGACGTTGCCGAGCGCGTGATCGCTCTCAGCGCTGCCGGGCTGGATGTACTCGTTGTAGGCGAGGCCGAAGTCCTCCGGGTTCGGGAGTTCGCTCAGGTCGGCGTAGTACCAGTTGCCGAACTTCGGCACGCGCACTTCGAAGGAGGCGGGGAAGAGGTCGTAGTAGCGCTCGGCGGCGGAGCGGAAGCCCCACGCGGGATCGTGGCGGTAGATGACCGCGTGGAAATCGGCGGAGCGCGGGAACTGCTCGGGCAGCGCTGAGAGCGCGAGGTCCCACTCGATCGTGAGGCCCTCCGCGGCGTCGTAGCCGATGCGGAAGGGCCTCGGCGGGTCCATCGGGACTGCGAGCGAGACGGCCGCGGAAGCGTCCGCGGTCACGACCGACGAGAACGGATAGACCGAGAACGGTCCGTAGCTGCCCATCGGCGCGGCGTTGGTGTAGGTTCCGCCCGGTTCGATCGTCTTCGGTGTGCCGATGTCATTCCACCACACGCCGCCTGGCGCGGGCGCGCTCGCCGCGATCGGCAGTCGCCACGCGAGGGTGATGCAGCGCTCGCGTTCCTCGGTCGAACGCAGCGTGCCGCTGAGGCGCAGGGAGTTGCCGTCAGGAGTGAGGGTCGCGTCCACCTGCAGGCCATGCTCGCGCCCGGTGATGCGGAGGCCGTCGCCCGCGGGCTCGGCGCGTGTGGGCAGCGGGATGGCGCCGTGGCCGAGGCGGATGACGGAGAAGTCGTCGGCCCAGAGGGTGCCGATGCCGCGGTAGATGTTCGTGCGGATCCAGAGCCGGCGCGTGTCGCCCTCGGTGGTCAGGGCGTAGGAGACGCGCTGCCAGTTGCTGTCGCCGCTCGCACCGCCCGCCATCGTGTGCTGGAAGACGTTCGTGGTGCGCGCGCCCTCGGCGTCCTGCTGCTGGACGTAGCCGGTGCTGTGCGCGATCTGGCCGGCGCGCCCGCGCGCTCGCAGGTAGAAGCTGACGATGTACGTCCCGCCGCCCTCGACCGGCACGATGACGCCGAAGTCGCCGGAGACCGCGTCGTCCGGGCCCGGCACCTCGATCCGCACCGAGCGGTCGCCGGTGCGCGCGACGGCGTCATCGCGCGCCCAGTCTCCGCGCATCACGAAGCCGTCGGGGACGCCGTCGGCGTCGGCGTCCTCCTCGAGCGAGGCGTTCGTCACGAGCTCCTCGCCGCCCGGCTGCACCTCGGCGAAGTGGAAGCCGCCGGTGAGGCCGTTCGCCGGCAGCGCGCGTCCATCCACGAGCACCGCCTGCAGATCGCCAGCGTCGGCGAACTGGAGCGCGAGATCGTCGGCGGTCTCCACCGTGGCGGCGTTGCCCGCGGTCGCGGCCAGTATCAGAGCGATCAGCGCGATCGGACGGAACGCGTTCACGGTGCGCTCAACTCCTCCGGGCGTGGCGCCGCCGGTGGCGATCGCGGAGGTACCTCCCCGCGCCGTAGACGAAGATGCCCCAGAAGACCACCGCGGTGACGGTGACCATAGCCACACGAAGCTGTGGATGGGCATCCCAGATGATGAAGCCGACGTCCGTGAGCTTCAGCGCGATGGCGACCTGGATGGCCGAGCCGAAGGCCGTCCAGGCGATGAAAGGCAGCAGTCTGACGTCGCCCAATCCCGCCGCGAAGGAGGCCCACGGACGCACCTGCCCGACGAGGCGCGCGCCGAAGACGGTGATCTGACCGTGACTGGCGTACCAACGGTCCAGCCGCTCCAGCGCCTTGCGCATCCCCGAACCGCGCTTCAGTCGCCGCATGAGGACGCTGTCGCCCGCGCGCGCGATGGCGTAGCCGACGCAGCTCCCAGCGACATGACCGCCGGTGCACAGCGCCGTCGCGGCGATGAAGCTCAGTTGGCCCTGATGCACGAGATCGATCGCGACAAGGAAGGCGAGCATCGTCGGCCACGGGACGCCGAGATTCTCCACCGCAATGAACGCGAAGATGCCGACCGCGCCATGCGCGCGGATCCACTCCTGCAGCACGTCGATCATCGCCGCACGTGCCCGCCCTCCGCCGACCTCAGCACCATGACCTCCCGTCGCCTCAGTCCACGTTCATCCCGACGACCGCGCCGGTGCTCGTGCCGAGCACAGCCCGCAATCCGTCGGCGGTCTGCACCAGCGTCATCCCGCGCCAGGCCGGCCGGCCGGGCGCCTGCGTGCTGCGGACGACTTCGCCCGAGGCGTCGAGCAGGGCGACCGTGCCATCATCGCAGGCGACGAGCAGTCGCGCGCCCTCACCCGCGGGCACGGCCATCATGACCGTCGGCGCGGAGGGCATCGCGCGCGCCCACTCGCGGTTCATCTGATGATCGAGGCAGACGACGAGCCCTCCTGAGGTCGCGGTGATGACCTCCATCGTCCCGTCTGCGTCGAGATCGGCCACGACCAGGTCGCGCATGTTGCGGGTCGGCGAGTTCGTGCCGGGCCCGAAGCTGGCGTCGTAGAGCGCGGTGCCCTGCGCATCCCACGCGGTGACGCGGTTCCAGCTCCCGTTGACCTCGCTGATCACCTCGCGCGTGCCGTCGCCGTCGAGGTCCTCGTAGAAGAGGTGGTAGCGGTTCATCGACGCCCAGCCGCCGACGTAGGTGTGCCCCGCGGGGGTGGTGTGGAAGCCGCGTTGGTTGGGGATGAGTGTGCGGTTGTTGACGATCCCGATGCGGTGGTTGCCGTTGATACGCCGCGCGGCCAGCAGGTTGACGCTGCCGTCCGGGCCGTCGATGAGCTGGAAGACGTGCGGATCGCCCCAGAACTGCGGCATCCGGTGCACGAGCTTCCCGTCGCCATCGATGAACTCCAGCGTGCAGGCGCTACCGATGATCGCCTGGCTCTTCCCGTCGATGAAGGTCGCGGTGGTGACGCCCCACAGGCCCGAGTGTGCGGCCGCGGTCTTGAACCAGTAGTCCTTCGCGGCGCGGAAGACCGCCGGGTCCATCTCCGAGACGAACACCCACTTCCGCGCGCCCGAGCGGTCGAAGGCAACGAGCTGCTCGTCCGCGCAGGCCGCCAGAAGCAGCTCATGCTCCGGCCACCAGTGCAGATCGCGGATCGCCCCGTCGGTGGTAGCGGTCGCGACCTCCGTCCCGTCCGGGCGCAGGAGGTGGATCGTCTGCGCCTCCGCCGCGCAGATCATCTCACCGCCCTGCCCGTCGGGGATGGTGATGGCCTGCTCGATTGCGCCGTCGACCTTGGCGAGCTGCGTCTGCTCGATGGCGGGGACGTCCGGCAGCGCGCCGGGGGCCTCGGCATCGGCCGCCTGCGCCCTGATCTGCCCGGCCTCGGTCTGCCGGTCGCCAAGCCAGCCGCTCAGGTCCGCCACCATGCCCTCAACGGGCCGCGCGCCGGTGATGGTGTGCTGGCCCGCGGGGACGCTCAGGCGCATCATGCCGCCGGCCTCCTCGCACTGCATCGGCGTACCGTCGAGGGCCACGCCCGCGGCCATGCGCAGCGCGAGCTGCGTCTCGGCCTCAGCCAGCACATTGACCGTGCCCGCCTCGTAGTCCCACGTGACCGTCACGGGCTCACTCGCCTCAAGCAGCGGCTGATCCGCCGCGAGCGCGGTCGCTTCGCGGGCGTAGAGGTGGTCGCGCGCGATGATGGCGAGGTCGGCCTGTGTGCCGGCGTACTCGCCCGCGATCGCGATGGCCGGCTGCGGCAGCCCGATCGCTGCCGCGTTGTCCGCGAGGCGCAGGCACGAGAGGTTCTCCTCGTCGCCGGTGATGTCGCGGCCGATGACGGAGAAGAACGTGAGCCGCTGGTCCTCGTCGGCTGCGCCGGTCCACTCCAGCGTGAAGACGCGGCCCTGGCGGATCGAGCGCACGGGGTCGCTGGGCACGATCTCCTGCCGCAACTCGCTCTCCGGCGCCGCTGCGGCGTCCTCGGGCTTGACGCTGAGGCCCTGCAGGCCGATGTACGCCTTGTCTCCGCCGCGCCCGTTCTCGATGACCTCCACCCGCAGCGTGTGATCGCCCGCCGCAAGCTCGCGGCGGCCGAGGGTCACGCGGGCGGGATCGGCGGTCTCGCCCCACGAGTCGAAGCGGTCCTTCACGACCTCTCCGTCCAGTGAGATGCGGACGATGCCACGGTCCACGTAGCGCACGAAGTCGGTATAGACCTCGCCGACGAGCGGCTCGTCGAGGCTGAACTGCATCTCCATCCACTGCCCCGGCTCGGTCGCGCGCAGCAGCGCGATCCCGATGCTCCCCAGATCGACCAGGTAGTTGGAGCCCTCCGGCATGCTCGTCCGTGGGTTGCGCAGCGCAAGGATCGAGCGCCAGCCGACGGGGGTGAACGCGCCGGTCGCGCCGCTGACGGCGATGGCGTTGCGCGCCTCGTCCCAGCCGCCGCCCGACACCTCCCAGAGCGTCTGCACCTGGATGTTCTCGCTGCTCTCGCGCATCGTCAGCTCATCGACGACGAGCGCGTACTGGCCGATGCGCTGGGCCAGCGTCCGGCGCCAGTTGCAGTAGGCCGCATTCGGCACTTCGCCGACGCAGCCGACGACGTCGCCCACCACGTCGCGCGCGCGCAGCGCCCCGTTCATCGCAATCGTCGGCTCGACCATCCCGTCCACGCGCGTGAGCACCTGGTTGCGATAGCCCTTCAGCAGCGTCTGTCCGGCGAGGCGCTGTTCGAGGATCGCGAAGGTGTGGTAGGGGTTGCGCGATGCGCCGTTGTAGCCGTCGATAAGGAGGTAGTCGCCGGTGTCATCGGGCGCGGAGCGGAAGCTGCCGAACTGGAACGAGTCCTCCAGCGGGAAGCCCGTCCCGCGGCGCGACCACATCGGCACCGGCATGTCATGGATGTTCCATTGGCCGACCATGTCCATGGCCAGCTCGGGCTGCAGGTGCTCCTCGGGCCAGAACGACTGCCCGACGCGCGGCACGCTCAGGTCCTGGCCGGTGCGCCGCAGGTACTCCAGCCAGCGCCCGTCCTGCGTGAGGTACGCGGCGCGGTGCAGGAAGGTGATCGAGGCCGAGCGCAGGTCCCAGTCGCCGAGCTTGCCGGTCGTGAGGATCTCCTGGCCGCGCAGCAGCTTCGCCAGGACGCCGTTCTCCAGCGGCGCGCGCCAGCCTGAGATCAGCATGAAGCGCAGGATCGGCGCGTGGCCGGTGTTGTACCAAAACAGGTTGTCGGCCTCGCCATGTACCCACGCGTGCGTGGCGAGCGGCGCGAGGGCCATGCGCGAGCCGAGCATCCCCTGCTGCCAGACCGGGTCGCCGTAGTCCCTCTCGAAGTAGCGCGCAAGGCAGTAGAGCGAGATCGCGGAGTACTGGCCGTGGCGTGAGCCGACCACGCTGGGCGGCCGCTGCAACCGGTAGGCGCCCTCGCCCGCGCGCCAGGTGAGCTGGCGGGAGAAGGCGTTGGTGACCGCGAGCCGCTCCTCGTCGCTGAAGACCGGGCTCTCCTCAACCAGGTCCCAGAACAGGATCATCATGTGCGAGTTGTAGTGGTAGGGGCCGGCCAGCGGATCGTCCTTGTTCTCAATGCGCTCGCCATCGACGCGGGTGATGTCGCGCTTCGCCTGCTCGTCAGGGAAGGCCAGCCGCAGGAACTCGCGCGCGTGGAACTCGTCGCCCGTCATGTAGTAGGCCGCCAGGTGCTTGCTCAGCGACACCCAGCCGAAGTAGCCGGTGGAGCCGTAGCCCTTGGAGGCGTCCCACATCTCGATCTCCAGCGGATCGTGCGAGAACTCGATGCCCTCGCCGAGGGTGATCTCCGCGAGGCGCCCGATGCTGAGCGCGCCCTGTGCGCCGCCGGCTTCGCCGAGCTTCGCGATGAGCGTGTCGGCTGCGGCCGCCACGCCCGCGTCATCGCTACCGCCGACGTAGACGAGGTTGTGCCCGTCGCCGAAGGGGTTGTGGCAGGTGCGCACGACGCTCCCGCCCTCGCCCGGATAGCGCAGGTCGAGCAGCGTGTAGAAGCGGTTGTAGAGCTCCTCGAGCATCGCGTTGGTCGAGCGGTTGCCCAGGAGGATGAAGTTGCGGTCGAGCGCGCCGTCATCGGCAGGGACGGTCGCGAT
>JALGSW010000041.1 GCA_029821635.1 Candidatus Zipacnadia bacterium | reverse complement strand
TCTCCCAGATCGCCTTAAAGACCTGACGACCGATGCGGCCGAAGCCGTTGATGGCTACCTTTACTGCCACTTCAGATCCCTCCTCGGGTATGTGGGGCGCGTCATCGTCTTCTCATAGCGCGCTCGCGCGCGCCGGGGGAAGCGCTGTGTGCGTATGCGACGGGGCTGCGCGGTCAGACCAGCACCGGAGCCCGTTCCTCAAGCAGCTCGAGCAGCCGATCCGCCACGGCTTGAGGGTCGTGGCGGACCCATCCATCAGGCGAGAGGCTGACGACATTGGCGCGGACCGGGATCACTCCCAGGCGCGCCACCTCCGTGTAGTCGGGGTCCACGAGCTCCGCACCGGTCGCCCGGTACTTGCTCAGGACCCACTCCTCAACCGGCTCGGAGTTCATCAGCACGTAGTCGAACGGCAGCTCGCCGGTGTGGCGCTGGATCGCGCGCACGTGGTCCGCGGCCGTAAAGCCGTCGGTCTCGCCGGGCTGGGTCATGATGTTGCAGATGAACACTTTCGTGGCGTCCGAGCGGCGCACGGCGTCATTGACCTCGGGTACCAGGAAGTTCGGAATGACGCTGGTGAACGTGCTCCCCGGGCCGATGACGATCAGTTCCGCGCTCTCGATAGCCTCCAACACCTCGCGCACGGCGCGCGAGTTGGGCGGGTCGAGGTAGACGTAGTCGATCCGCCTGCCCGCCGCGGTGATGGCCGATTCGCCTCGAACCACGTCGCCGTCGTCCATCTTCGCGCACAGCGCCACGCGCTCCACGGTGGGGGGCAGCACGCGCCCGCGGATGGCGAGGACGCGGCTGGTCTCGCGGATCGCCTGCTCGAAGTCGCCGGTGATATCCGTCAGTGCGGCTATGAGAAGGTTCCCGAAGCTATGCCCGTCGAGCCCCCCGGTCTCGCCGTTGAAGCGGTACTGGAAGAGCTCGGTCATCAAAGGTTCGGAGTCGGCGAGGGCGACGAGACAGTTGCGTATGTCGCCCGGCGGCGGGACATTCATGTCGGTTCGCAGGCGTCCGGAGCTGCCGCCGTCATCTGCCACGGTCGCTATCGCGGCGATGTTGGTTGTGTAGCTCTTGAGGCCCCGCAGAAGCGTGGACAGACCGGTGCCGCCGCCGACGGCCACCACGCGCGGTCCGCCCTGCAGGCGGCGCTGGCGCAGCATCAGGTCCACCAGCCGGCTCCCGCCCTCAGGGTGCAGCGCGCAGGCGACGGAGCGGACGAGTTGCCGGAGCGAGACGCCTACAGCGATCAGGCCCAGCGCGACCGCGATGGCGCCGATGATCGTGGCGCGGCGGGTGTCCCCGATCGAGCCGATCAGATCGAAGACTCTCAGATTGGCAATGAGCAGGGTCCCGATGCTCACGGCGGCGACGCCGACGGTGAGCAGAAGTAGCCAGCGCTTGACTTTCAGGCCGGGATGGAGCCAGCCAAGGAGCCTTCGCAGGGCGCCGTTCATCTCTCGCCAGCCCCCTGTCGTGGGCATCAGTTCCGGTGCGGATAGGTCGCGGGCGCTCACGTACGGCTTTGCGCCTGCACGAAGGAACACGTCTCTCGGGAAGGCGGACCTGGCCCGTCCGACGCGTCCGTACGGCCTCCGACCGGTTCCCGCGGATGACGTCAAAGCTGAGGTGCAGGGCGCGGGTACGCACCAATCTCCGGCCGTCTCCGGCCGTTGCGGGCGAGTATAGCACAGGCCAAATGGCGAGTCAACCGAACACGCGGGCCGCCACGGGCTCGCAATCTGGCCCAGAAAGAGGGCCTCCGGAGCCGCTATTGCTGACTCTCGCGGGGCTTTGGTTGACATGCCGTAGTGAAGTTGCTATCATCGACGAGATTCTAAGGTAGCTGTTGTCGTGCCGTGATTCTCCTCTACTCGGGAGGCGGTCCCACATGATGCTCCGCCGACGTGGCCTCGTGCCAGTCATTGCAGCCCTGCTCGCTCTCGTGTTCATCGGCGCCGCATCCCCCGCCCCCTACGAAACGGAGATTGTCAGCCCAAAGACATTCACCGCCGTCGGCGTGAAGGGCAACAACACCGTGGTCCCTGACGAGGCTGTCTCGGGCCAGGTCATCGCCCAACTCGCGCCCGGCGCGACACAGGAGCAGCTCCAGAAGCTCCTCGACGACACCGGCACGGCCGTCAAGTCGGTCATCGAGGGCACATCGCTGGTCGTGCTGTCGCTACCGGCGAACATGACGGTCGCCGAGGGCGTTGCGACGCTCTCCGGCCGCTCGCCGCTTGCGCTCGTCGAGCCCGACCGCATGCGTTACCTCACCGCGGTCCCCGACGACCCGAGCTACTCCGAGCAGTACCACTGGCCGCTGATCGCGGCCGAGGCGGGCTGGGATGTGCAGACCGGCTCTCCGGGCACCGTGGTGGCCGTGATTGACAGCGGCTACGACCCGGACCATGAGGACCTCGTCGCGAAGTACTGGAAGAACGGGGCCGAGGCGGCGGGGACCGTGGACGTTGACGACGACGGCAACGGCTTCGTGGACGACGTGGACGGCTGGGACTTCTTCCAGGACGACAACGACCCCGACGCGCGACCCGAGACCGGCGATCTGTATATCCCGGCACTCGTGTCGCACGGCACCCATGTCGGCGGGATCATCGGCGCGTCCACCAACAACAGCGTCGGCGTCGCGGGCCACGACTGGGCCTGCCAGATCATGCCGGTGCGCGTCTTCGGGCCGGCCGCCGGCTCCCCCGACAGCGTCGTCCTCCAGGGCTTCCAGTACGCCGTAAGCAACGGCGCGGACATTATCAACATGAGCCTTGGCGGCGGCTATAGCGCTGCGTGGACCGACCCGATCGCCAACGCTCACGCGATGGGGATCCTCGTCGTCGTGGCCGCGGGCAACGAGACGAACACCTTCACCGACGACCCCATCACGTGGGATTCTCCGGTCTGCAACGATGGCCCGAACCTCGGTATGGACAACAACGTGCTTGGTGTCGCCGCGACCGACCGCAACGACATCGCCGCGGGCTTCACCAATCGCGACGCCTCCAGCTACAACTTCGTGGACGTCTCCGCGCCCGGCACGGAGATACTGAGCACGCTGTACTACGATCCGACGCTTCTCGGGCTTGAGATGCCCTACGGCCTCATGGACGGCACGTCGATGGCCTGTCCGGTGGTGGCGGGTCTTGCGGCCCTCGTGAGGGCGCAGTTCGGCGCGTTCTCTCCCGATGACATTATCAACCAGATCCGGGCAAGCACCGACGATATCAGCGCGCAGAACCCGCTGATCTTCGACCAACTCGGCACCGGCCGCGTGAACACCGCGGCGGCGCTTGGCCTCGATGTGCCGCCCGATCCGGTCAGCAACCTGCAGGCGCGCGACACGATCGGCGACGAAGGCGGAAGCATCACGGTGAGCTGGGGCCTCTCGTCCGATGACGGCAACGATGTCGTCGGCTACACGCTGCTGCGGGCGCCGGAGAGCACGCTCATCCCGAGCACGCCCGGCAACTTCTCGCAGCTCTCGCAGCTCGCCCCGGGCACCTCGGCGTACACCGACGCGCCCGTGGTGGACGACACGCTCTACTGGTACCAGGTCATCACCAACGACGCGAGCAACTCGGTGCCTTCGACGATCGCGGGCCCGGCGAGCGCGCGTGACGACCTGCCGCCCGATCCGATCGAGAACATCGTGGCCGTTGACACCCAGGCGGACGATGGCGGCGCGATCACGGTGAGCTGGTTCGGCTACGTGGGCCCGGACGACCTCGACGAGTTCCGGCTCTACCGCGCCATGGCGGACATTACCGACGTGACCGACATGGAGCCGCTGACGGTCCTGCCGCCCGACGATGGCATGCACTACGTGGACCGGACCACGGAGGACGGCACCGAGTACTGGTACGCGGTGACGGCCGTTGATGATGTGGACAACGAGGACACGCTGGTCACCTCCGCGGGCCCGACAATCTCGAACCCGAACTTCTCGTTCAGCTACCCCGCGGGCCTGTCGATCATCGCCCTCGGGGCCACGCCCGGCGACCCGAACCTGCGCGACATTGACGTGATCCTCGGGCTCGACCCGGCGGGCGCGGCGAATCTCGCGTACTGGGACGCGGCGACCAACGGCGGCGAATACGTGATCTGGTCGCAGACGCCCGGCTCGGCGTTCTTCACGCAGCAGCTCGGCCGCTCGTGGTGGCTGAAGGCGACTGCGCCGATCCTGGTGAACGTCAGCGGCCAGGCCGCGCCGGTTGGCGACTTCCAGCGGCAGGTCATCGCCGGCTGGAACCAGGTGGGCAATCCCTTCCCGAGCGCGATCGACTTCACAGTGACCGAGGTGACGGGGATCGGCCAGGGAACCCCGGTAAGCCTCGACACGTCCAACCAGCTAGGTTACACACGGGATTACGCGTGGGGCTATGACACGCGCACGAACAGCTACAAGCTGATCGCAGGGGCGGACCTCCCGTTCGCGACGAAGACGCTCGACAAGGGTCGTGGCGCGCTCTTCCTTTCGAAGCGGCCGGCGACACTGCTCCTCAAGCGGCCGGTCCTGGCCGCGGCGAATGCCGAGGCGCAGACGGCCGCGTTCGACGGCTGGGCATTGCGCGTAGTGGCTGAGGCGCAGGGCATGGCGGACACCGACAACTTCCTGGGCGTGTGCGGCGCACCGGAGGACATCTCCGGGATAGTCTCGCCGCCGCGCCCCGATGCGGACCTGGACCTGTACTTCGTCCGGCCCGCAGCCGACGGCGGCAGGATCGCGACCGACTTCGTCGCCCCCCAGGGCGTCCGAGAGTGGGAGGTGCGAGTGGCCTGCGCGGTTCCGGAAGCGACGGTTCGCCTGAGCTGGCCCGACATGAGCGGGCTCCCGAACGATGTCAGGCCGATGCTGGTTGACAACGCGACCGGCCGCACCATCTATCTGAGGACGAGCACGGGGTACACGTATGATGTCGGCGAGGAGCCCACGGAACGCAGCTTCACGATCCGCGTCGCGGACGCAGGGGCGGGCGCACTGGCGATCAGCACCCTCAGCGCAGGCGCGGACGGCGGGCGCGCGCAGATCGTCTACGCGCTCTCGCAGGACGCAGCCGTGGACATCGAGGTGCTCAACATCGCCGGCATCACCGTGCGGCGCATCGTCGCCGACCGGGCGCAGCAGGCCGGTCCGCAGCAGGTCACGTGGGACGGGCGGAACGCGTCCGGCAGCAGCGTTCCCGCCGGCACTTACATCATCCGCGTCACCGCGCGCGGCGACGATGGCCAGCAGGTCAGTGCCATCCGCAGCCTGCAGCTCGGCCGTTGAACGCGCGTCCGTGCGGAGGCTGATTGAGACGCCAGCAACGCAGGCACACCGTATCCTCAGGGCCGCGGCCGGCTGGACAGCCCGCTGCGGCCTCCTGATTCTCGCAGCCGCCCTGCTGATGGCGCTGCCGTCCGGCGATGCCGCCGCGCAGGCGGGCAAGGCTCGGCGGGTGCTCGTGGGCATGAGGCCCATGGTCGGCGCCGCGCAGATCAGCGCGCTCGGCCCGAAGCACGGCTCGCGGGTGCGGAAGACGCTCGCACGCGGGCAGGTGCTGGTGATGGACGTGCCCGACGGGCAGTCCGAGGCGGCATTCCGCAGCAGGCTGCTGATGGACCCGGCGGTGGCCTACGTCGAGCCCGACGGGATGATCTACCCCGCGCTGGTGCCCAGCGACCCCGAGTACCCGACGCAGTACCATCTGCCGATCGTGCGGGCCCCCGAGGCGTGGGACCTGACAACCGGCTCACCGAACGTCGTGATCGCGATCGTGGACACCGGCACCGACCTCGACCACCCCGATCTCGTCGGGAGGATCTTCACCAACCCCGGCGAGGTGCCGGGCAACGGCATCGACGATGACCTCAACGGCTTCGTCGACGATGTGCACGGGTGGGATTTCGTCAACGACACCAACGACGCGAACCCCACGCCCGACGGCGTTGACAACAACAGCGACGGGACGCCGGATGAGCAGGTGAGCCACGGCACGCTCACGGCCGGCCTCGCGGCGGCGGCGGGCAATGATGGCTTCGGCACGGTCGGTGTCTGCTGGGGCGCGACGATCCTCCCGGTCCAGGTCTTCCCTGATGACGGTGGTGCGAGCGTTTCGCAGGTCATCGAGGGCATCGACTACGCGATCGAGATGGGCGCCGATGTCATCAACCTGAGCATCGGTGGCAGCTACTACGCCTCGTTTACCGCGCCGATCACCAACGCCTACAACCAGGGCATCGTGGTGGCAAGTGCGGCGGGCAACGGAGGCCACGAGCTGCGGGACACCCAGTCGAGCTGGGAGTCGCCGGTGTGTAATGACGGAACCAACATCGGCGTGGACAACCACGTCCTCGGCGTCGGCTCGACGGACGCAAACGACCTGCGCGCCTCGTTCAGCAACTTCGACGGCTCCACCGCCGGCACATACGTGGACTGCGTGGCGCCGGGCGAGGGGATGTACGGGCCAGGCTTCTACGCGCCGGGCTTCCCGGACTTCTCGAGCTACTACGATACGAACTCTGGTACCTCGTTCAGCGTGCCGGTCGTGTCCGGGCTGGCCGCGCTGGTTCTCTCGCGCAATCCGGGGATGTCGCCGGAGCAGGTCATCCAGGCCATCAAGCTCGGCTGCGACGACATCGACGCGCTGAACCCGGGCTTCGCGGGCAAGCTAGGAGCCGGGCGGATCAACTGCGCCCGGGCGCTGGGCGTGGAGCTGCCGCCTCGGCCCGCGCGCGATGTGTTAGCCGCCGACACGCCCGATGACGAGGGCGGCAGCGTGACCGTAGACTGGCAGCTCTCTCTCGACGACGGAGCCGGCGCCGGCAACGTGACGCAGTACATCATCCTGCGCAGGCAGGGCGCGGCCGGGGCGTTCGCCGAGATCGCGCGCGTGCCCGCCGGGACCACGCAGTACGTCAATACGAACGTCACCGACGGCGCGAGCTACTACTACATCGTGCGGACCACCGACGGGACGCTGACGTCCGACTCGGAGACCGCCGGCCCGGCCGTCCCCGCGAACGACGGCGCTCCGGCGAAGCCGATAGGCGTCTACGCCGAGGATCGGCCGACCGACGATGGCGGCGCGATCAACGTGGGCTGGGACGCATACACGGCCCCCGCGGACTTCGCCTACTTCGCGATCTACCGCGCGCAGACGAACTTCACTTCCGTGGCGGCAATGCAGCCGCTGGCGCAGGTCTCAACCGGCGGCGCGACGCAGTACGTGGACAACACCGCCATCGACGGCGTGGACTACTGGTTCGCGGTGACGGCCTTTGACACGTTCGGCAACCGCGTGACCGACGTCACCCCGGTCGGGCCGGTGCAGTCCTTCGCCAACGGCGCGATGACGCTGCCGGCGGGCATGTACCTGTTCGGCTCGCCGCTGGAGCCCGCGGACCTCGACCCTGCGACGCTGCTTGACATCCCGCGGGCGCAGGTGAAGCTGGCACGCTGGTCCCCGGCCGCGAACGACTACGTCGTCTACAGCGGCGCGGGCAGCCTGCCGCTGAGGCTCGGCTACGGCTACTGGCTGAAGCTCAACCAGGCGGTGACCTTCGAGCCGGCGGGCAACATGGCGCCCTCGGGGAGCGTAAGCGTAGACCTCGCTCCGGGCTGGCAGCAGGTGGGCAACCCCTACTTCGGCGCGATGAACATGGCGTGGGCGACCGTGCAGTATCAGGGGACGACGATGGACCTTCCCAGCGCCGACGCGGCGAACGTGATGCGCCAGGTGCTGTGGACGTATGACCCGCAGACGAACGGATACAACCTGGTCGCGCCATTCCTCGGCATCGGTGATGCGGAAATTGATGCGTGGGAAGGAGTCTGGGTGCGGGTGGAGAAGAGTTGTGCGTTGACGCTGCCGAGGCCCGGTGTGGTGACGGCGGCGGCCGAGGGCGCGATGCAGGCCGCCGAGGCGGGGGCGACGGAGTCGGACGGCTGGTTCACGCGGCTGAGTGTGCGCGGGGATGAGGGCGTGGACGGGGACAACTTCTTCGGCGTCTCCGGCACGCTCGCGGAGATGGCGCCGCTGCAGAGCCCGCCGCCGACGGCGAGCGGCGTGGATCTGTCCTTCGTGGACACGGCCGGACGCCGCGTGGCCGGGCGGTTCAGCGCTGTGGAGGCGCGGGAGCTGGAGTGGGACCTCGTGATCGAGGGCCGGCCGGGGAGCCGGATCGAGGTGTGGTGCCCGACGCCGCAGGAGATACCGAGCGGCTGGGCGGTCACGCTGCAGGACGGGGCGACCCGATCGGCGGTGGACATCCGCCGCGGCGGGCGGTACGCGACGACACTTGGCGCGGCCGAGACTCAGCGTCCGATGAGCTTGAGGTTGACTCGGACCGGCGGACCGCTTACACTCTCTAGTCTGAGCGCGGTCGCTTCGCGTGCAGGTGGGGCGGAGATGAGCTTCACGCTCTCAGCGCCCGCCGCGTGTACGGTGCGGCTGCTCAACATAGCCGGCCGGACGGTTCGTGTGCTGCAGCAGGGCACACAGATGCCGGCGGGGACATCGCAGGTGGTCTGGGACGGTCGCTCGGACGCCGGTTTGGCGGTGCCGAACGGGACCTACCTTATGCAGGTTGAAGCCGTGACGGACGACGGGAGCCGCACTCAGGCGGTGCGCACTCTGGCGATCCGACGCTGACGCCGGGTTCACCAGAGCACATCACACAAACCCCGTGGAGGGGGCTTAGCAGACCATGCATCGCACCAGAGCACTGGGCTGGCTAACAGGCCTGATCGTCGCAGTGGCAATAATCACGGCGGGCTGTGGTGGTGGCAATGACGGGGGCGGCGTGATTCCCGGCCCGGCCGGCGGTACCGCCGCCCTGACCGGCAAAGTCGTCGGGGCGGACAACGTCGCGACGGTCATCGCCAACGCGGTCGTCACGGTGCAGGGAACCGGACGGAGCGCGAACAGCGACGGAGCAGGTAACTTCACGATCGCCGGGCTTCCCAGCGGCACCTTCACGGTGCTGGTGACGACGCCTCAGTCGGAGGAGTACGGCACCGCGACGGCGCGTGTGCCGCTCACCGACAATCAGGCGACAACGGTGAGCTTCGCGGTGCTGCCGCTGGCGCTCGCCCAGCCCGAGCAGATCCTCCTCGATCCGATCAACGCCACGCTGGACCTCAACGGTCGCCTCGCCTACCGGGTGCAGGTGGTCGGCCCTGACAACCAGGCGTATGAGGGCATCGAGCCCACCTGGGTCGTCGGGGGCGGCATCGGGCAGATCACCCCGGCAGGCATCTTCACCGCGCAGACGGTCGGTTCTGGCCAGGTGAATGCGTTCGCCGGGAACGCGGAGCGCACGGCAACGGTGGTCGTTGTCGCGCCGCGGGCGCCGCAGATCGCGAGCTTCCGCGTGAATCCGCAGACGCTGCCGGCGAGCGGCGGTCAGGTGTTCATCTCCGCGGCCGTCAAGGACGGCGACGGGATGCGGGTGCAGGACGTGACGGTGCAGATCCTGCCCGCGGGCGGAGAGCCGATTGAGGTCGCGATGGCGGTCACCAACCCTGGTAGCGCCATCGCATGTGCGGGCCAGCCGAACTGCTACATCGACGCGAGCTTCGGGGTCAACTACCTCGTTCCGCCCAACGACAACACGCCCACGCCCGAGGGCTTGCAGGCGGAGGAGGTCTACTCGGTGAGCCTGCTGGTTCGCGACCTCAGCGGGATGACGAGCCAGTCGGAGTTCGTCGAGTTCGTGGTGCAGGGCATCGACCCGCCGCCCGCTCTGCCGGGGATCTGACCGGAGCGGGGGGGCCAGCGGCGAGGCGGTTGACAGCACTCGCTGATACAGCGCATCTGCGCGCCAGGGGAACCGGAGACTCCGGTTCCCCTTTCAGTGTGAGGCTGGTTTGGAGGGAGCGTCGGCGGCAATGAACGAAGCCCGCACCATACGACTGCGCGCGGCGGCGGTTCTGGTGGGCCTGATGGCGATCTCGGTGGCGTGTGCGAGCGAGATGCGGCCGCCGCTGTTGCAGATCGGCGAGCTTGAGGCGGTCAAGGCCGACGGGCGCATCGGCGAGGCGGAGTGGGGGAGCGCGACGGCGCTGGGGATGTTCGTCGGGGCGGATGGCCTGCCCGCGAACCTGCCGGTCAACGCGCGCCTCGGCTGGGATGCCGACGGGCTGCTGGTGCTGTGGGAAATCAACGCCGAGCCGACCTTCATGCGCCACTACCGCGACGCCGACTTCCTCCACGACGACGCCGTGGAGGTGCGCCTGCAGGCCTCCGAGGGCGCGCCGCTCTACCGCTTCGCGGTGACGGCGGGCGGGACGCTCTATGACTCGTGCGATGGCGACGCCTCGTGGGACGTGCCGTGGCGCGCGCTGGCGCTGCGCTCACCCGGCGGCTGGCGGGTGGAGATGCGCATCCCGTTCGCCGCGGTGGACGCGCAGCCCGGCGGCACGCTCCTGGCCAACTTCGTTGTGAATGACGCCGAGGCCGGCGGCCCGGTCGCCGCGTGGGCAGCGCTTAACCCCGAGGGCCCCGAGGCCCTCGGCTTCCTGCGCCTCGCGGCCACGGGCTCCCCGGTCATGCTGACGGGCATCGACCTCGCCGGCGACCATGCGACCGTGCAGCCGGTGTTCTCCGGTCCGGCCAGCCTCCGCGCCACGCTCTTCGACGGTGAGACCGAAGTGCAGACGTGCGACGCGACGGCCGCCGAGCCCCTGACGGTGTCCCTGCCGCACCCCGGCACGTTCCGCCTGAGGCTGGCGGGTACGGGGCCTGACGGTGAGCTTGTCCTGCAGCGTGAGCTGCCTCTCGAACGCATCCCCCCGCTGACCGTGACCATGCGCAAGCGCCTGCTGGCGGCCCGTGAGATTGAGCTCACGATCGACGGCAGCGGACTGATCGCCGCGCCCGAAGCGTACCTCATCAGCGCTCTGGGTGCGACGGCGCTTGAGGTGGCGCCGGGCGCCGATCGCGTCGCGACGACCACCCTCGACGTCACGGAGTGCGCGGCTGGCGAGCTGGCGGTCAGCGTCAGCGCCGTCGCCGCCGGGGCCGAGCAGGCGACGGAGACGCTGAGCGTGGTCCTGCCGCCGCGGCCGGAGTGGGCGGGCAGCGCGCGCGGCAAGCACGGGCTGCTGATGGCGCCGTGGACGCCGGTCGAGGCCGCCGGGACGCGTATCCGCTGCTGGGATCGCGCGTACGACTTCGGCGACCGGCCGCTACCGGTGAGCATCACGTCCGGGCGCCGGGAGCTGCTCGCCGGACCGATGAAGCTTCGGGCTCGCGTCGGAACCGCAATGCGCGAGTGGGAGCCGGCAACGCTGCGGTGGCTGGAGAGCACCGAGACGCACGCGGTCGCGACGATCAGCACCGAGTCATCGCTCGCCGAGGCGCGGGTGCGCACGAGCTGCGACTACGACGGGCTGCTGCGCTTCGACGTGAAGATCGATCCGCGCGGCTCGCAGCCGCTGACGCAGGTGCAGTTGGAGATCCCGGTTACGAGGGAGTTCGCGACGCACGCGCAGGTCGCCGACGGTACCGCCGAGGGCCTGCTCGCGACGGCCACTCCCGCCGGCGGGTGGACACGCGGCTTCGCGCCGATGGTGTGGCTGACCGGTCGCGACCGAGGGCTGGCGTGGCTGTGCTCGTCGGATGCCGCGTGGCTGCTCGACGACCCGTCCACGGCGATACGGATCGAGCTTGGCCGCGAGCGCGCGACCCTCATGCTGACGATGCTGGACACTGAGCTGGAGCCGGGGCAGCCCTTCGAGGCGAGCTTCGCGCTGCAGGCGACGCCGGCGCGACCGCTGTCCGAGGACCGGCGCGAGTGGCGCACTGCGACGTTGCGCGAGCTGCCGCTGATCGACGGGGCCTGCGACGCCGCGGCGCTGAGCGCGCTTGCGGGGCAGAACGTGCGGACCGTGGTGCTCGACGACGAGCGCTTCCGGGCGCGGCCGGAGGGCCTCGGCGAGGCGGCGGACGCGACGCTGGCGGAGTTCGCGAATGCCTGCCACGAGGCGGGCCTGCGGCTGATGCTGGTACTCGATGATGACCTGACGCGCGATCCGATCTGGGAGGCCTTCCGCGACGAGGTGGTCGCCGACGCGGCGGCCGATCCCGCGGATGCGCGGCCCTGCCCGGATGGCCCGTGGGCGGGCTACGCGGTCGAGGCGGCCGCCTACGCGATGGCGCACTACGCGCTCGACGGCATCCACCTGCGCGGCGGCACTGGCGGGCCCGGTTGTGACGCGCTGGGCGCGCGGGCGCTGATGATGCGGTTGCGCACGGTAGTGCGCGACGCCAACCCGGATGGCCTGCTGACGGTGGAGCTGCCCGAGGGCGCACCGACGCCGGTGGCGGCGTTCGCCGATGCGCTGGTGATTGACGGCATCGGCCCCGAGGGCGAGCCGCTGAGCATCGATGAGCTCGTGGCGCGTGGCGGCACGAGCGCGATGGGCCCGGCGGCGGAGGTCGCGCTGGCGGCGCCGGAGGAGTGCTCGGCGCTGGCGGAGGCGCTGGGGCTGGCGCTGCTCTACGATGCGCAACTGCGGCCGGATGCGGCGAGCGCGGGCCTGGAGCCCGTGGCGATCGCGCGTGACGCGCAGGCGGCGTTCGACGTTGCGGGCGTGCGGTGGGAGCCGTGGTGGACTGAGCGGCCGGTGGTGACCGCGCAGCCGAGCGACGTGCTGGTGTCCACGTGGTCGCGCGACGGCGAGGTGCTGGCAATCGTGGCGAACCGCGGCGGCGGCGATCCGGTGGTTGAGCTGCGCCTCACCGACCGCAGAGCGCAGGACATCGGGGAGTGGCTGCTGGCGGTCGATCTGATGACGGGCCGCCGCGTGCCGCAGGTCGGGGTCGTGCTGCGCATGCGGATGGAGCCGGGGCAGACGGCGCTGGTGCACGTTCAGACGCGGCATGAAAGGGACGTTGGCCTCGATGAGTGAGTCGATCATCCGATCTGCGCGCGATGAGGACATCGAGCGCATCCGTGAGATCGCGAAGCAGGCGTGGGCGCCGATCTACGCACACTTCCGCGAGGCGATGGGCGAGGACCTATTCGCGCGGGAACACGCCGCAGCGCCCCTGGAACGCAAGGCGGACAGCGTGGAGAAGCACTTCCGCGAGCGTCCGGACGAGGGCTTCGTGACGGAGATCGACGGCGAGGTCGTGGGCTTCTGCACGCTGATGCTGCGCGACAGCGGCGTCGGGGTGGTCGGCAACAACGCGGTCGCGCCTGAGGCGCAGGGGAAGGGCGTGGGGAGCGCGCAGTACGAGGAGTGCCTGCGGCGGATGCGCGACGCGGGGATGGTCTACGCGACGGTGCACACCGGCCTGGACCCCTCGCACGCGCCGGCGCGCCGGGCGTATGAGAAGGTTGGCTTCGAGGCGATCCGGCCGCACATTGAGTACTACATGAAGCTCTGACCGGCACGCGCGAGGAGCACCTCGGGCTCGCCGAACTTCGCGACCTCCTCGGCCGTGACGCGACGGACGGAAGCGAGCTGAAGCAGCGGGGCGAGGTCGCGCTCTCCGACGGCGAGCAGTCCCTCAGTGCGGCGCAGCAGCGATGGGTGGTAGAGCGCCGCCAGTGGCTGGAGGCTGCCGTCGCGGCGCTCCGGGGCCACGACGTCGAAGCTGCCGCGCACGTGCTGCATGTAGCGCACGAGTTCGGAAGAGGGGTGGCTCAGGTCCGCGGCGAGGATCGCGACGTGAGCGCCGCCCGCCTCGCGGAGAGCTGCGATCAGCGCGAGCAGCTCGCTGGCCTCGCGTGGCAGCGAGCGGTAGTCGGCGCCGGCCGCGCGCGCGGAATCCTCCGCGCCGCCAACGACCAGCACGCGCGAGCACTGCGCACGCAGCGCCGCCACGGCCCCCTGCACGCTCTCAGGTCTGCCTGCTCCCGCGTCATGCACGACCACGACTGCGCCCAGCATCGTTGGTGACCCCCTCGACGGGTTTTGCGCGTCAGCATCACAGTTCGCAACGGGGGCCGGACAAACCTGCCGACCGTCGCGCGAAACACCGCGGGGTCGCGGGGAGTCTATGTGAAACGAGCGTATGCTACAGATGATGGAGGCGACGGTGACATGGGACGCACTCCTTTGCTGGTGATCGTGGCGTTGATGGCGGCGGCCGGTGCGGCAGTGGCGGGAGTGGCGCTTGATGTGTCGTACGACTTCGCCGCGGGTGCGAAGAGCGTCGGCCGGCTCCACGCGTCGATCGACGCCGTGGAGATGGGCCGCGATGTGCCGCTGGCAGTCACGGGCGAGGCCACTGTTGACCTCACGCTCGAGTTGACCGGCGTCAACGAGGAGGGCGGCGCCACGCTGCGCGCCACCTTCGGGGAGGTCGAGGCGATGCTCCTTGGCGAGGCCCAAGACGCCGCATCGCCGTCTCCGATGCAGATGCACGTGGACGAACGAGGGGCGCTCGTTGGGCTCGAGTCCGACCAGGCTGCCGGCATGGACCTGTTCGGCAGCGGCGGCGTGCCGCTCGAGTTCGTGGTGCTCATGGCGGCCGTCGTGGAGATGTCCGCCGAGCCGGTTGGCGTGGGGGAGAGCTGGACGATCGAGCGCTCCCAGCAGATCCCGCAGGTCGGCGAGATCAAGCTACGCACTGAGTCGCGCATCACGAACGTCAGCGACACGGAAGTCACGGTGCTCACGAACATCACCTCGTCGCTTCCGGACTTCACCACCGCCAACCCGCTGCAGCCGGGCGACGTGACGATCAGCAATGGCGTTCTGACGATCGTGGACATGAAGCGCGTGGTGGACGCGCAGACCGGCCTGATCAAGTCCGCGGAGGCCGACATGATCTTCGATGGACGCGCCGCGCTGGGGCCGTTCCCGCCGCTGCCGCTGCGCGTGGAGAGCTCGTTCAGCATAGGGCCGGAGGGAGCGCAGCAGGATGGCTGAGCGTTGCCGGCTGATCGCCGCCGCGCTGCTTGTGATGCTCGCGTGCGCCCCGTGCGTGGCCGAGGATCCGCGCGAACCCGCGGTCGTGACACTGCGCTCGGGCGGCATGTCGGTCGAGCTGCAGCGCGCGAGCGGTTGGACGATCCAGGCGATCGTCTACCGCGGGGTGCCGATCATCACGCCGACGGGCGCCTGTGGGGCGGTCGCGTGCATACCCGTGGCGGGCGGATGGGTCGGCTCGGCGCACACCGCCGGCGGCGTCGAGCGCATCGAGGAGGTCCGTCTGATCGTTGACGGGGAGTTCGCCGAACTCACCGACGGCGCCACCTACACGGGCGAGCGGCTCGTGCTGCAGAAGCGGTCGATGCTGGACAAGCTGCGGCTCGACGGAATGCTGACGCTCGCGGGAGGCGTGCTGACCGAGCGCCACGAGCTGACCGCGACTGAGGACGTGATCGTGACGACGGTCTACCCGTTCATGTATTGCGTGACCGCCGCGACCACCGAGTGGATGGCCACGACCGCCGAGGGCGAGGAGCAGACCGGCACGTTCGGCGCGGGCGACGAGCTGTCGTGGCACGATGACTGGTCGTGGACCGCGACGTACATCCCCGAGCGGAGCATGGGCGTGGCGATCCGCCACCTCGCGCATCCGGACGAGGCGCGGACGCTCACGGGCTACTGGGATCAGGAGCGCTATCACAAGCTCCACGTGCGCTGGGACGCCGAGGAGGACCGCTGGCGCGAGGGCTTCACGCTGGCGGGGGAGATGGCTCTGAGCTGCTTCGAGGCGCCGCCCGCGGGCTGGCGGGAGATGGCGCGTCAGGTGGCCTCGGAGCTGGTCGCGGAATGAGGATCGTCGCGGTCGCCGACCTGCATTGTGACGAGAAGCGCCGCCCGAGGGTGGCGGCGATCGCACGCGCCGTGCGCGCCGCCGAGGCGGACGTGCTTGTGATCGCGGGTGACTGCGGGGACGGCGTCGAGCAAGCCGGCGAGGCGCTCGCGCTCTTCGAGGGCGTGGGCGGGACGCGGCTGATGGTGCCGGGCAATCACGACCTCTGGCAGGACGCGACTCCCTTTGAGACGCGGCGGATCTACGAGGAAGCGATCCCGGCCGTGGCCGCCGAGCACGGCTTCCACTGCCTCGACCGCGGGCCGGTGATCGTCGGCGAGACGGCCTTCGTCGGTGCGATGGGCTGGTATGACTATGAGATGCGCCAGCGCGAGGCGCCTGAGGGCGACCTGACGGTGACGCCGATCAACGTGTCGCTGCGTGAGGGCGGGAAGATGGGCTTCAGCGCGGTGCCGGGGGCCGCGGAGACGGGCTGGGAGGGGCTTGGCCCGGAGGAGTACGCCGCGAACGGCCTCGTCTGGCAGGCCGACGACGACCCGCCGCAGGTGGCCGTGTGGAGCGACCCGTTGCACCTCGACTGGGAGCAGCCGGCGGCGGAAGTGGCCGCGGCGATGGCGCAGCACATCCGTGCGCAGATCGGCGAGGTCGCCGGGCGCTGCAGCCGGGTCGTGGGCGTGACGCACTTCGTGCCCTTCGCCGAGCTGGCGGACTACCATCTGCAGAGCCCCCGCCACGCGTACGCGAAGGCGTTCCTTGGCAGCCCGCTGCTGGGGGAGGCGCTGCTGGAGGCGGAGGGCCTCGAGCTGGTGATCTACGGCCATCGTCACCGGCAGGAGGTCCGCGAGGTCCGCGGTGTGGTCACCGCCGACGCCGCCGTCACCGGTGGCGACGACATGCCGCTGCTGCTGACGCTGACGGGCTGACGCGCCCGCCCCCTCGGTCATGCCCTCCACGACACATGCCGTCGAACGCCCCGTCAGTTGCGCTTCACGATGACCGCGACGTCGCCCACTTCCGGTCGAATGCCTCCGTCCGGCGGGCAGGCGAGCGGCCCCGATGCGATCTTGTCCTCCACCTCGCGCACGGTCATCACGCCGAGTTCGTGCCAGATCGTCTTGAGCAGTTCGCCGGTGAGAGGGTCGTGGATGTCCCGCACCTTGCGCCTGATGGCGAGGCGGTCGCCGGCGCGCACGCCATCGCGCCCGCCGCGGTTGATCATCGGCCACCACCCGCCGTCGCGGGCCTCGCAGTAGACCACGAGCGCGTCGGCCTCGGCGAGCCACTCGCCGGCCGGGCCGACCATCTGATCCACGTCCCCGCTGATCCCGCGTGCGAGCGACCGTGCGGCTTTGCGTGCGGCGGCGCCGAGGATCGAGTCGCCGAACTGCGTGCTGCCGAAGTCGAGGCCGGCAAGACTGCCTCGCCGGATCGTCGCGCCGTAGCGCGTCTCGTTGCCCTGGCCGCGTCCCTGAGCGACGATTGCGGCGGTTGTGCTGTCCACGAGCCGGCCGTCGAAGGCCACAGTGGCGAGGTGGCGCTCGGCGTCGAAGCCCGCGCGCCATGGCAGGCCGATGTAGTCGCTGCGCACGTCGAAGCGCGTGACCGCGCCCATCAGCAGCAGGTCGGCGCCGAGGATGCGGCCGATGCCCGCGGCAGTCGCCGGGTCGAGTCGACCGCCTGCGCCGAGGTCCTGCTCGGCCAGCACTTCCATCAGCCGCTCGCGCTCCACCACGCGGAAGGTGCGCCAGCGGTCGGCCTCGCAGGCCAGTTCCGTCGCGATGAGGTCGGCGACGCCGGCCCCGGGGCTCCAACTGCGGGAGTTCCACGTCCAGCCGCAGTCTCCGGCGATGACGGCGTCATCGAAGGGCATGACCGCTATGGTCGGCAGTCTCAGCAGCGGACCACCGTCCTGGGCCGTCACCGTCGCGATCGTGATTGCGAGCAGCAGCGCGGCGGCTGCACCGGTCCATTGCCTCCGCATGATGGTACCCTCCCGCTTCTGTGTCTCATGCCTCTGCATAGTGCTTCGCGGGAGATGCGCAGACGGTTACAGGCGGCGGCCGGCTCTTCACCCTCCTCCTGGCTGTCACCGCCCGATCTTCAGGTAGGTGTAATTCCGCGCGCCCACCGGCACGGTCACGACGCCGTCCTCGATCGGGAGCTGCCGGTCGGTGCGCAGGTCGGTTGCGGTCGCGCCGGCGGTGAGCCGGAGCGCCTGCACGTCGATGCGCACGCTCACGTCCGCCGCGTCGGGCAGGCGGTTGGTGATGGCGATGACTACGGTGTCATCGCGCAGGTAGGCCGACGCCAGCGCGCGCTCGGTCAGCGCCTCGACCGGGCAGTCCTCGCGCCAGTAGCCCACGAACTCCGCATCCGCGATGCCGGCGGCCTCACGCACCGCCCAGTGCTCGGCCACGGCGCCGCGCTCGAGGTAGGCCGCCGAGCAGTTGACGTCGCTCGTAGCGCACATCGCGAAGAGGCTCTCGGCCAGCTCCGGGCGGTCGCGGTCCTCCGCACGCTTGCTGCCGCGCACGAACTCGGGCAGGAAGATGTGCGCGACCCCGGACGGGTAGCTCGACAGCTCCGCGCGCCACGCAGTCGGGTCGAGGTCATCGACGTAGAACCAGTCGTTGTTGTAGAGGTTGTGCGTGTACTGCTCGCCGGGGTAGAAGAAGTCGGCGAAGCCGTGGATCGGCACGGTGAGCTTCGAGTGCGTGTGCGTCATCCAGTAGCCGCGCTGGCCGCCCTCTCCGCGCGTGTGGCGGACGACCGTGGCGATGCGCTTGGAGAGCGCGCGGTGCTCCAGTACCGGGTAGGTGACGCCGGACTTGCCGAATTGATCGGTGAAGCCATGCCCGTGGCTTGCGTTCTCGCACGGCCACATGCTGTCACAGTCGGTGTAGATGCCCTCGGGCCCGACCTGATCGAGCAGCTCCTGCATCGTCCAGACCTGGTAGTCGCCCAGCGACGTGCAGCCGTTGCAGACGGGCATCTGATAGTAGTCGGGCGTCGGATCGCGCCACAGCGGCGAGTTGCGCTTGCCGTCGTAGGGGCCGTACTGCGCCGGGTAGGAGCAGTACCAGAGGCTGCTGAAGAGGTCATACGTCGGGTTGTTGTTGGGCGTGCACGAGGTCGTCCCGTAGTAGAAGGTGCGGATGCCCAGCTCATCGCGCTCGGTCTCGTGCTTCGCGAGCTGCTCCAGGTTGCCGGGTGCCCAGAGCCCGGCCCACGCCGCGTCGGCGCTCATGTAGACGTGCGCGGTCTGCCGCTCGATCGGCTGGTAGGTGCCCCAGTTCCACGCGCGCCAGTCCTCCACCAGCGGCTTGATCGGCGTCGCCTGGAAGCCGAACTGATAGGTGAGCGGCTCGCCGGCCGTCACCGGCTGGGCGATGATGTGCAGCTCGATCGCGGCGTCGTCGCCGCCGATCACGCGCACGGCGGGCTGATCCTGCGGGTAGACCCAGTTCGCCTCCTGCTGGGTGATGTAGCAGAAGCCCTCGGTCTCATCGTGCACCCAGATGTAGGGCTGGAAGTGGCTCTCCCACAGCGCCCCGTCCCACTGGGTGCGGTTGGGCGACTTGCGCTCGCCGCGGATGTATTCCACGATCTCCGGACGCAGCGGGATGCGCATCGTCAGCTCCTCGACCGCCAGCCCGCCCTCGGGCACGTCGATCGTGAAGCTCGTCCACGCGAGGCCGTCGTAGTCCATCCAGCTCTCCCAGCTCACCGGCACGCCGAGTTCGCCGAAAGCGCCCTCGCCGCGGAACTCCGCACGGCTGTCCGCCTGCGCCACCACCTCGCGTGAGGTCTCATGCAGCGCACCTTCGCCGGCCGCGGTGCGCAGCGTCAGCGTGATCGGCCCGCGCAGGATCGGCTCGCCTGCCGCGCTGATCGCACTCGGGAGCGGCCCGTCGAAGTCGTACTCGCGGTTCCAGCAGCGGACGGTGCTGGCCCCCTCGTACTCAAGCGCCGTCCACGGCTCGAGCACCTCGTCGCTCACTCCCACCTCCGCGCCCATCCAGGGCGTGGGAGGCTTCTCCATCTGCGTGGTGGCGACCAGCGGCTCGGGCATGCCCGTCGCGCTCAGCGCCCAGGTGAACTCGTACGTCCCGTCGCGGAACTCAAGCGGCATCTCCGCGCTCAGGCCGAGGCCCTCGACCGGCCAGCGATCGCTCGTGGCGTAGCCGCCGGGCCCGGCGACGTCCACCTGCAGCGTCGCGCCGCCCGCCTTGACGGCCGTCTTCCACGCGTCCTCGAGGTTGCGCAGGTCGACCTGCAACCCCAGCATCTCCTCCGCCACGCGCGGCAGGTAGTCCACCGCGATCGGCTCGCGCACCATGAAGCGCGTGCGGTAGTCGGCGAGCGCGGTGCCGTCCGCCGAGGTGACGGTCGCCACGAGCACGCCGTTGCTGACGTCGCGCAGCGGGGCGGCGATCGTGCGCGGGGCGTCGAGCGCGGCCGTCTCACCGAAGACCTGCACCTGGTCGGCGGTGACGGAGACGTTCAGCGTGGCGCCGGGCGCTGCGCCGGAGGTCACCGACAGCGTGCCGGAGCTCAGGCCCGGCCCGACCTCGATGCGCGCGCCGGGGCCCTCGCCGCCCAGCACGAGGCGCCCGAAGCGCTCGGGGTTGTCCGTGAAGCTCGGGCCGGTGTAGGCCCAGTCGGTGTAGGTCGGCCTGGCGGGCGGCTCCTGCGGCCAGTCGCGGCAGAGGTTGGCGCGCAGGATCGCACCCTCGGCAGGGGCGTCGAGGCCGAGGTCGGCGAAGGGGATCGCGACCTCCGCGGTCCATGCATTCGCGCTCTGCGAGGTGGCGATGCGCACGTTGGCGTTGAAGTCCTTCGCCGGGCCGACGGAGTCGAAGATCGTGCCCGCGGCGTTGAAGATGAAGTGCGCGAAGTCTGTGCGCGGCTCCTCGCCCGGCGAGAGGAAGACCTCGAACGCGTCGTCCTCCCACACGGCGCCGTCACGCTCAGTAGCTTCGGCCCTCAGCGCTCCGGGCCGGCGGTCGGACTGCAGGCCTATGTAGAGGTTCGCGTCATCCCAGCACAGCGCCGCGTGCGCCTGGCGCGAGTGTGGGAAGGTCGAGCGGATGTCGGTGAGGATCGGCACGCGGCCCGCGTTTGCCCAGGCGGCTTCGTCGAGCGAGCCGTCGATCGTGACGGCGCCGGAGAGCCGCGGGACGCTCAGCATCGGAGGCGGCACATCGCCCGCCATCGCGGCGTGCTGGGCGGTGTAGGCGGCGAAGATCTGCTGATCGGTCAGCACGCCGCGGTGGATCTCCACCTCATCGATGTAGGTGCGATCGGCCGCAAGGTGTGAGGGCGGGTTGTCCCGCGTGATCGGGACGAGGTAGAAGCGCGCGCCCTCCATCGACGGCATCGCCACGTTCGGCAGCTCGATGCGGTTCGCGAACTTGCCGTCCACATAGAGCCCCATATGCGTCGCGTCCCACGTGGCATCGATACGGTGCCAGGTCTCGGTGTCCCACTGGGCTCTGCCGAGGACGAAGTGCTGATGGAAACCAGGCTCCCCGCGCCTGCCGAACGCGCAGTAGAAGCGGACGGTGTCCTGCTTGGCGTCCTTGTCCGCGTAGAACACGAAGCCCTGTTTCGCCACGCGCCAGAACATCTCATAGCGCTCATCCGCGCCGGTCCAGTTCGCGGGCTTGACCCAGAACGAGACGGTCCCGGTGCTCATGTCGAGGTTGCCGTCCACCGGGTAGGCGCAGGTCTCCTCATCGGCATCGAGCACGAGCGCGTGGCCGACGACGCCGGGCCGGGCGCGCAGTTCCAGGCTTTCAGTGAGCGTCGCCTCCGGGCTGCCGCCGGCGAAGTCGGCGTTGGCGGTCAGGCGGTCGAAGCTCGCGCGGAAGAGCAGCTCTGGCTCGATCTGCGCGTTGGCGCCCTGCGCACAGGCGCAGCAGGCGATGATGGCGACGCTCAGCACGATCAGGGCGTGGCGGATTCGCAGCATGATGGCCTCCAGGGCGGATCGCGGATCGGTCTCGCATAGTCACGGACGGCGCGGGCTGGTCGCACGTTTTGCGCTCTTCCTCGTCGTCAGCTCCCGGTCCTGCAGGGAAACGTCCCCCGCGCGGGGAAACTGCACACTCAGAGATATTGCGGAGCACGCCTTACCGTTCAGCACACCCGTTGTGTGGGAGGCCCCGAGATGCGTCTGCGAAGCGTACTGCCCGTAGCAATCGCCGCCGTCCTGATGACAATCCCGGCCCTGGCGGCCGTCGACGTCAACCTGAGCAACCCGCCCTGGCGAACGCGGTGGCGAACTACGAGTTGAGCTATAGCGCGGTGCATTCGGCGGACGGGACGGAGATCCAGAGCGGTTCGTGGGGCTGGACGCAGGGCTACGTGCCGCTGGGCATGAGCGCACCCTCGCAGCCCAACTGGTACTACCAGGGGTTCTTCAACTGGCAGCTTGACGACGAAAGCATTCACACGCGCCCCGCGCAGGTGCGGATAGTGCACGAGTCGGGGCAGAGCGGGATGGTCGAGTACTCGTGGGAGATGCCCAACGCCTCGGTCACGATCCGCTTCGCGATGGTCACCGGCAGCGACAAGCTGCTGATGTTCGGCGAGTATGAGCCGAAGCAGCCGGTCGAGCGCAGCTTCCTGAAGTTCGTCTGCTACCCCGCGTTCTTCCCGGAGCCGCGCGAGCGTGCCGTTACGACCGCGCTGGGCACCCGGCGGCCGGGGGATACGGTCCTCCTCGACCTCGAGCAGGAGCACTGGCTCCTCTACGAGGACACCAGCCGGCCCGGTGACGGCTCCGGCGGGATGATCGTTGGCACCCCCGACGCCTTCGCCTCCGTCGAAGTGCCTGTTGGCGCCTACGGGATCGTCACCACGCTCGAGCTGAAGCCCGGAGTTCGCCGCTTCGCCCTCGGGCTCTACGACTTCCCCACGATGGACGACTACGAACAGACGCGTGCGTACTTCGGCGGGCTGGGCGACCTCGAAGCCGCGGCGTTGGAGCAGATAGCCGCCGGCGACCTCGATGCGCCGCTCGGCGAGATGCCGGTCGACGAGGCGCGTGTCGCGGAGATCATGTCGGCCGGGCAGGAGCTGTTCGACCGGCCCGAGGAGCTATGGCGGCCGAACCCCGAGCCGCTGGACTTCGCATGGGCGGCGCAGATTCCCGGCGATCCGATCAACACGGCCGTCTTCGCGCGCCGCTGGGAGGCGTGGGAAGCGATGGAGCTTGCGCGGCGGCTGGAGATGGATGTCGAGCACCTGTACTGGGATGACGAGGACAAGCTCTCCTATCCGCGTGGCTGGCCCTACTCCAGCGCGACCGGCGTGGGGACGATCCCCTTCGGCGTGGCCGCGCGCCGCGCCGCACAACTCGCCTCTGACAGGGACAAAGAACTCTATGTCGTGGCCGGGGTTGATTCCATTGGCGTGCCCGCCGTGGCTCGGACGGCAATCGCCGAGAGCGTCGAGGCGGGTGCCGGCCTGCTGATCGTGGGCTCCCCGAGCTGGCGTAGCGAGTGGGCTCCTGAGATGTTTGCCGGGGAGGCGCCCGAGCTGGTGGAGCAGATCGTCGCCGGCTTCGATCCGAGCGTCCTGCCGGGCCTCGAGGACGCCGACCCTGGCTCGATCGTGGAAGCATGGCGCTACGGCGCGGGCCACGTGGTGAGCCTCAACTGCAAACTCGGCAACTACTCCTCGCTGATGCCCCTGCACACCAGCTCGGAGGGCGTCCTCGAGGCGATGGACCGCTGGCTCGGGCTGTGCGCCCGTGCCGCCGCGGTGGCTGCGGGGCGGCCGATGCCCGCAACCGTGACCTTCGGCGCTCCGACCGCGAACTCGCTGCCCGCGACGGTGGACGGCGTGCCGCAGGGCGGTTCGTTGCGCGTGCGCATCCAGGACGACCTCGGCCGCACCGTCGCGACCAACGAGCTGCCGCTCCCACTGGCGGGTAACGCGATCGCGCTGCCGACGCTGCCGGCAAGCCGCACCTGCACCGCCGACCTGCTGGTGATCGACGCCGACGGCAACACCGTCGGCGTGGCTTCCACGCCGCTGCAGCAGGCGGGCGGCCCGCGCGTTGCCGCGCTGAACGTAGGCCCTGCAACGCGCACGCATGAGCTTGCTCCGCCGCGCATCGATCTGCCCGGTGGTGGGCGGGTCGAGTGCTCGGCGACGGTCGATGCGCCCCAACGGCTCGACGGCGCAACGCTCACCTGGGAGCTGCGCGACGTCTTCGACCGCGTGCTGGCGACCGGCACGAGCGACGTCCCCGCGGGCGGGGGAGAGGTCACGGCGGCCTTCGACGTGCCGCGGCCGGTCACCGTCTGCCACCTGCTCGACGTCACGCTCTCTCAGGGTGAGGAGACGCTCGACTACGGGCGGCTCCGCTTCACGATGACCGTGCCCTACCCCTACGACGACTTCACCGCGCTGATGTGGAACACCATCAGCACCTCCCCGCTGCTGCTGGAGACCGACCGGCTCTGCTACGACTGGGGCACGGAGATGTGCGACCCGGCCAACACGCTGCGCGCTGACGACGAGCAGGCCGCGCTGCAGTACGACCTGCGCGCGCGTTCGGGGATGCGCATGGTGCCCTACGTGACGCGTATCTTCGCCCAGGACCCGGTTGAGAACGTGCGGCGGCCGTCGCTGAGCGATCCGCAGTACCTCAGTGAGTGGGCCGACTGGCTGACGATCCAGGGCCGGCAGGCGGCGCCCTACCAGCCTGCGGCGTACACGCTGGGCGATGAGAATATGCTCACACGAGGGCCGGGCGAGGTGGGGCACCATCCGGCCGCGGTCGCCGAATTCCGCGAGTGGCTGCAGGCGAAGTACGGGACGATTGCCGGGCTCAACCGCGTCTGGGAGACGGACTACGCGAGCTTCGACGCGATCGAGCCGGTGCTACTGGAGCAGATCGTGGCGCGCTTCCAGGACGACGCGACGCCGAGCAGCCTCGCACCGTGGATCGACGCCAAGATATTCCTCGACGACTCATTCGCGAACACGCACAACTACTTCCGCGACGTGCTGCGCGAGCAGGACCCCGGCGCGAAGGTCGGCTGGGACGGGATCCTCACCTACGGCTGGCAGTCGGGTTACGACTTCACGAAGCTGACCGCTGAGTGCGACCTCAATCAGACCTACATCAGCCGCTGGCTGCAGGGCCGGCTGGTAGCCGACTTCAAGCGCGATGACGCCCTCACCGGCAAGTGGGGCAACCGCGTGGCGGACGTCGAGGCGGGCTGGCACGCCTTCCCGTGGGCCTGCCTGATGAACGGCGACAACTCCGCGTGGTGGTGGACCTCATGGGGCTGCGACTACGTCCCCTTCTACCCAGACCTGTCGCAGAGCAACTACGGGAAGTGGTTCTTTGAGGCCATGCGCGAGACGACGGCGGGCCCGGGGCGGATGATCGTCCATGCCGAGCGCGATGCCTCGCCAATCGCGGTCCTCTACTCCAAGCGCAACATGTTCGCAGCGACGATCCTCGGAGGTATGGGGCAGAACCAGCCGTGGGCCGGTGATCGCGGCTTCAATAGCGAGCACGAGGACCTGCTCAAGGCCATCTTCGACCTTGGCTACGACGCGAAGCACATCTCCGAGGCCCAGCTCGCCGAGGGCATCAGCCCCGACGACTTCCGCGTGCTGGCGCTCCCGCTGGCGACCTGCCTGTCCGACGACGAGGTCGCCTCGCTGCGCGACTACGTGCAGGCGGGCGGGACGCTGATCGTGGACGGCCGTGCGGGCATCCTCACCGGCGACGGCGCAGTGCGCGCCTCCCGGCCGCTCGACGATCTGCTCGGCGTTACCTCGCCCGCGGGGCCGACGGCCTTCGCCGCGGAGAGCGCGAGCGGGGAGATCAGTGTCAGTGGCGCCCTCGCGACAGCCACCGGCGACGTGACCCTCGACCTCGGCGCATTCGAGGGGCATGTCATCGAGCCGGGCCTGCAGACCGCCGGCGGAAGCGCGCTGGCGGAGGTGGATGGCGCGCCGGTGCTGATCGCCAACCGCTTCGGCGAGGGGATGGCGTACACGCTCAACTTCGCGATGAGCGGCTACTCGGGCGAGCGCGGCAAGGAGGCCGTCAACCCGCGCCTCGAAGTCCTCAGCGCGATGATCGGCGGCGCGGGCGTTGCGCCGCTGGCGGAGATCACGCTGCGCGACGGCGGCCGCCCGCTGACCACGCATCAGTTCGGCTTCCGTGACGGCGCGGCGCGCTACCTGTGCGTGCAGCAGGACATCCTCATGCCCGGCCTCGCGGACCAGCCTGCCCACATCCGACTGCCCGAGCCCGCGATCGTCTACGACGTGCGGGCGGGTAAGCGCGTGGGTGAGGGCCGCGTGCAGGAGTGGGACGTCACGCTCTCGCGCGGCAATCCGCTGGTCTACGCGCTGCTGCCCTACGAGGTGACCGGCGTGACCGTCGAGGCGCCCGCCGCCCAGCGCGGCACGAACGCGCAGGTGACCACCGCGGTGCAGGTCGGGGCGAATGCGAGTGGCTACCACGTGGTGCGGGTGGATGTGTACGCGCCCGGCTCGGACGAGCCGCACCGGCAGTACTCGCAGAACGTGGACTGCTTCGGTGCGCCGGGGCAGATGACGATCCCGTTCGCGCTGAGCGACCCGGCGGGGACGTGGCGCGTCGTGGCCCACGACGCCGCCTCCGGCGTGCAGGCCGAGACGACGGTGGAGGTGCGGTAGGACGGGGGGGGCGCCTGGCCCGACGGCGCCTCACCCCCCTCGATCCCCCCTCTCCCTGGAAATCGCTGGCGCGATTTCAAGCGGGAGAGGGGGGAGGAACGGCAGCGACCAATCCGGCGCGCAGCCGGGATCTCGTCTCTACCACGCCCAGTGCCGCTCCGGCAGCGGGTCGCGGGACTGCGACACGCGGTCGAGCAGCAGGCGCTCCAGCTCCGAGCGCTGGGCCGCGTAGCCCGCGTCGGCCCAGAGGTTCACGAACTCCCCCGGATCGCTCCGCAGGTCGTACAGCTCGCCGAAGTCCTCGCCCGGGTAGTGGACCAGCTTCCAGTCCTGCGTGCGCACCGCCCACTGGGTGACGCGCTCGGGCTCGAGGCCGCGCGCCTCAAGGTCCGGCGCCTCGCGCTCCTGCATGAGCACCGAATCGCGGCCACGCGCGCCCTCATCGCCGCGCAGGATCGGCAGGATCGACTGCCCCTGCACCCCCGCGGGCTGCTCGACGCCCAGCGCATCGAGGATCGTCGGCATCACGTCCACCTGTTCGGCCATCTCCTCGGTGACCGCGCCCGAAGCCCCGCCGGGCAGCCGCCAGACCATCGGGATGTTCGTGACCTCGTCGAAGAGGAACGGGCCGTGGCGCCACTGGAAGTGGTCGTTGAGCGACAGCCCGTGGTCGGCGATGAACAGCACGATCGTGTCGTCGGCGATGCCAAGCTCCTCCAGCGTGTTCGTGATGCGCCCGAACTGGTGGTCGATGAAGCGCATCTGGTCGTAGCAGCTCGCGATCGAACGTCGCAACGTCGGCTCATCGGGCTGCCGGCCGTTGGCGAGGTAGCCTTCGTAGCACTCGCGGTACCAGTCGGGCCTGAGCGCGAGGTCGTCTGCGCGCAGCTCAGGCACAGGCACGTCCGCCGGGTCGTAGACGCCCTCCCAGCCCGCGGGCGGCGAGCAGGGCGGCGAGAGTTCGTGATAGGAGCAGTGGCAGAAGAAGGGCCGGTCCGCCTCGCCCTGGCGGCGGATGAAGTCGATCGCCTGGGAGGTGATCCACTGCAGCTCATGTGCCTCCTCCGGCACGCCCTTGCGCCCGAGGACGCGCTCGGCAAGCTCCGGGTGCTCCTGGTCGATCCACGCGAGGTACTCCTCCCCGAGCCGGTTCTCGCACAGATGCGCCTCGTCGAAGCCGTAGTAGGGGCCCTCGATCTGTGGCACGAAGCGGTCGTAGGGTTGCTGCGGCTCGTGGTGGATCTTCCCGGCGGCCCCGGTGGCCCACCCGGCCTCAGACAGCACCTGCGGCAGCGTGATCTCGCTCTCGCTCAGCCGGCAGCCGTTGGACCAGACGCCGTGTACGTGCGGGTAGCGGCCCGTGTAGAGCGACGCGCGCGTGGGCATGCACACGGAATGCACTCCGAAGGCTCGTTCGAAGCGGACACCGTCGCCGGCGAAGCGGTCGATGTTGGGGGTGTCGAGCATCTCGTTGCCGTAGCAGCCGAGCATGTCCTTGCGGTGGCCGTCAGTGATGAAAGCGACGACATTGCGGGTACTCATGCGTGGTCCTCCACGGTCGGGCGCGATGGGCGAACGGACTGTCGCTGCAGGGGGGTAATTGACCATCCAGGCGCGACTACCCTTCACGCGGGGCTGCTCGCGTGCCGGTGGCCCCTCAGGCCGTCACGAGGCGCAGCTTGCGGTCGGCGAGTTCGATCGTCGCGATGGCGCCGGAGTTGAACGCGAGGTAGTCGGCCTCCACCCCGTCGCTGAAGATCACGCCATCGCTGGGCATCTGCGAGATCACTTCGAAGGGAGTCCCCGGATCGATCCGGCCGAAGACGAGGTTGGCCGCCGATGTCCGGCTGACGAACGGCTCGCGCACGCTGAAGACAAGCGAGTCGGAGGCCCACTCGAAGCGGTACTGCTCGCGCGCGGCCCCGACGTTCGGGTCCTCTGCGAAAGCCTCTATGACGCGCGAGGCGCCGGTGATGACCGATCGCAGCCAGCCGGTCGAGCCTGCGCCGGTGGAGACGATGATGCCGCTGGATGACTGATCCTCGACGTAGTCCCCGATGCGCAGTGCGTAGCGCGCGGACACGTGCGTGCGGCGGCCGATGAACAGGTCGTTGAGCGCGAGCAGCTCCTGGCCGTCGTTGAGGCGCGCGCGGGCCATGGAGATGGCCGCCTCGCCGAAGTGTCCCGCCGCGATCCCCGGCAGCGCGTCGATCGCGTCGCCCACGTCGAAGGGCAGCAAGACGCCGTCCATGCGGCTCGGGTCGGGGTTGATCGCGACGATCGGCTGGGCATCGACGTACTTGGCCGCATTGACGACCAGGCCGTCGGGGCCGACGGTGACGACGAGATCGGCGGGGCCGAAGGTGAAGGTGGGCAGGAACGAGCGCTCGATGAGCTGGCTACGAACGCCGTCGGGGAGCGAGCGCCTCAGCGCGTCGAGCGATGCGACGTAGGCCTCATGGGCGGCGACGTACTCATCGAAGGAGAGGCCCATGTGCTCGACATAGAAGCGTGCCTGACCGCGCGTGTTGAAACGCTCGACGAGCTCCTCGAGCTGGGTCTTCTTCGTGACGACCACGATCTTCTCGAAGCCGGGCACGGTCGGCCTCAGCGCTCCTCGTAGGGGTAGGCGGCGTCGATGCCGCGGGCCAGCAGGACCCGGTCGATCTTCGCCGAGACCTCACGGGCCGCGAACGAGAGGATCTTCAGCGGGTCCACGTCGGCGTACGCGGCGCTCTCAAGCTCCATCGCCCGGGCGCGGAACTCCGCCTCGCGCTGCATGGCGGTGCCGCGATGGATGGCCTCACGCTCGAGGTTCGCGCCCTCCAGGTCGATGAACTGCTCGCGCTGCTGTTCGAGGGCGATGTCGGTGTTGAGTTCGTTCTCCTTGATCTTGCGCTCCTGCTCGACGGCGGCGGCGCGGCGCGCGTAGGTGGCCTCGTCGGCGCGGCGTAGCAGCGCCTCGCGGTAGTCGGCCTCCAGTGCCTTGCCCACGTCGGGGGCGGGGAGGACCGAGATGAAGTAGAGGTTGAGCAGCTCGACGCCCATCGACTCGAGCAGCGCCTCGTCCTGCACACGGTCGAGGACCGCGGCAGCCATCATCTGCGACTCGGCGAGCACCGCTTCGAGCGAGCGGTTGCGGATCTCGGTGCGCGTCTCCATCTGGAGGATATTGCGTATGCGCTGGGGAAGGCGCCCAGGCTCGTCTGAGAGATACGCGCGGGTGCGCGGGTGGATGGCGTAGTTGAGCAGCGCCGCGGCGGTGGAGGGCTGACTTATGCGCCAGGTGAACTGCCCCTGGATCGTGACGGCCTGGAAATTGCTGGTAATCTCGTTGAAGACGAAGTCGGCGTCGGCGCTGCTGGTAGGCACCGTGACGACGTTGGTGTGGTGCGAGAGGTAGTAGAACGCCAGCCCCGGGCCCTCACGGCGGACCTTGCCGCTCACGTACTTGATGACGTAGTCGGTCGGCTGGCCTTTGAAGAAGCCGATCCCGAACATCAGCAACACCCTCCATCGCGCGGCCGTGTGATCCTTCGGCGGTGCTCTAACGTCAGCAAGCGCAGGGAGAAGTTGGCCGCGAACGGCGTCCGTTCCTCCCTCCGCTCGATGTGCCCGACCGAGGTTTGACCGTCGCGTCCGGCGCGTATCCTAAGGGCGTAGCAGAACCGGTCTATTGCGCGCGTGCCGACAGCGCGTCGTCGCGTGTGCCCAGACGCGCCGGTTGGACGCGTCGTGGCCGCTGGACGCGCTCGTGCGCTGAGGCGGTCGCGGAGCGTCGTGCGTGCACGGCTCTAGCCAGGAGATCCGGCGGAGGGAGGTGAGGCGGGCGATGAAACGAGCATCCGCGCTCCCGTTGGCCACCGCGGCAGGGATTGTCGCGTGGCTGCTGGATGCGCTCGTGCAGAGCATGATCTTCCACGCGGGCAGCTACCTCGACTGCCTCGTCCTCAACGTCGCACCTGCCGACTGGGTGGGCCGCCTCGCCGTGCTGGTCGTCTTCATCATCCTCGGTGTGCTGCTCACCGGCCCCGCGGAAGAGACAGTGACCGAGGAGGAGACGCCCGGCGTCACCGTAGGCTTCGCACAGTTCGCCTACGAAGCCGAAGCTCTGATTGTGGGCCTCGACCGCGAGGGGCGCATCACACTCTTCAACCGCCGCTGTGAGGAAATCACCGGATACGCCGCCGGCGAGGCGATCGGGCGCAGCCTGTTAGACGACCTCCTCCCCGCCCGCGCCCTCCCCGACATGCTCCCCGCCTTCAATGCCGTGATCGAGCGCGGCGCCAGGTTCAGGCGCGAACTCCCCTGGCTCACCAACCACGGGCAGGAGGTCATCGTTAGCGTGCACATCTCCCCGGTCCACGGTGACCGGGATGAGATCGTTGGCGCGGTGATTGTGGGCGAGGAGATCACTGAGTACCGTCTCTCTGAGGGCGAGCTGCTGGTCAGCCGCGCGCCGTGGCGCCCGCTGGCAGAGACGGTGATGGGTGACGGGTTGGCCGCGCTCGACGCGGAGGGGCGCATCACCTGGCTCAGCGCATCGCTGGCGGAGATGCTCGGGGCGGATCGGCAGGAGATGCTCGGCCGCGCGCTGGCGGAGCTCGCGTCGGAGGGCGAGGGCGAGCTGGTGGGCGACGCGCTGGAACGGTGCCTCGCGGGGCAGGAACGCGTGGCGATCGACTTCGGCGCGGCGGACGCGGAGGGTCGTCGCATCCCCGCGCGCATCGCGCTGCAGCCGCTGGAGAGCGTCGATGACGAGCCCGCAGGGGCGTTTGCGGTCATCCGCGACTTGAGCGATGTGAAGCCCGCCGAGGCGGAAATGGGTGCAGCGCAGCAGGAGATGAAGGTGGAGATCGACCACCTGCGCGCGCGGCTGCAGGATGCTGAGGCCCGTGTGCAGGACACGCGCGACCAGGTGCAGGCGGCGTATGAGGAGCGGCTGGCCGACGCCGTGGATACCGCGCGCCAGGCCCGTGAGGCCGCTGAGGCGGAGCACAAGGCGACCGTCGAGGACCTGAGCGCGCGCCTGACCGCTGCCGAGCAGCGTGCCGATCAGGCGGATGAGGCCGCGCGCGCCGATCAACAGGCGACGATCACAGAGCTGCGCGAGGCGCTCAGCCAGGCAGACGAGCGCCTGACCCAGCAGACCTCCGCGGCGGGGGAACTGCAGGAACAGCTTGCCGCCGCCGAGGAGCGCGAGGGCGAGCTTGCGTCGCTGCGAGGCGAGCTGGCCGCCGCGCAGGAGCGCGCGGTGCAGGTCGAGCGCGACTCGGAGGCCCGACTGGAGGAGTTGCGCGCGGCGGCGGTGGCCGAGCGGCAGGAGCGCGTCGCGGAGCTGGCAGCGAAGCTGGAGGCGGCCGAGGCGGAGACCGAGGCCGCACGGGAGCGTGCGCTGGCTGCGCAGGGGGAGACCGCACAGGACCTCAGTGCGAAGCTGGAGGCGGCGGAGGAACGCGTCGCGCAGGCCCGCTCGGAGGCGCTGGCGGAGAGCGAGGGCGAACTTGCGTCGCTGCGCGAGGAGTTGGACGCCGCGCAGGAGCGCGCGGTGCAGGTCGAGCGCGACTCGGAGGCCCGGCTGGAGGAGTTGCGCGCGGCGGCGGTGGTCGAGCGGCAGGAGCGCGTCTCGAAGCTGACTGCGAAGCTGGAGGCGGCACACGCGGAGACCGAGGCGGCCCGCGAGGACGCGCTGGCCGCCCAGCGGGAGACCGCACAGGACCTCAGCGCGAAGCTGGAGGCGGCGGAGGAACGCGTCGCGCAGGCCCGCGAGACCGCGCGAGAGGAGTTCGCGTCGCAGCTCTCCGGCATGTCGGCGAGGGCGACGGAGTCCGAGGAGCTCGCGCAGGCGGCGCGCACAGCCGCGCTGGCCGAGGCCGCTGAAGAGATGGACGCGTTGCGGCGGCAGTTCGCGTCGGTGAGGGCTGAAGCCGACGAGGCCGAAGCGGCTGCTGAGACGGAGCGCCAGGCTGCCGAGGGCCTCCGCACGCGCCTCGCTGACGCTGAGGGCCGGGCCGCTGAGGCCGTGCGCGAGGCGGGCGCTTCGGGCGAGGAGGTCCGCGCGCTCCGGCAGCAGCTCTCCGAGGCGGAGGCCCTCGCCGGCGATGCGCAGCAGGCCTCTGCCGACGAACGCCAGCGGCTCGATGACCAGCGCGCGCGCCTGGCTGCGGCCAGCGGCGAGGCTGCGGAGGCCCGCGAGCGGGTGCGCGCAGAGGCCGAACGCGCGGACGCACTGACCGAGGAACTCTCCGCCGCCGGGCGGCGCGCGGAGCAGTTGCGGGCGCAGGCCGACGCAGAGCGCTCGCGCGCCGACGAGGTGCAGGAGCAGCTCGCGGCGACGGAGGCGAAGCTCGAGGGCGCGCGCGAGGCCGAGGATGCCCGGCGGCAGGAGGTCGAGGCGCTCGGAGAGCGCCTGCACGCTGCCGAGGCGCAGGCAAGTGAGCTTGAGGAGACGGTCGCCGCGGAGGCCGAGGCTCGCAGCGCTCGCGAGGAGGCGCAGTCGCAGGCTGGCGAGCTGCATGAGGAGTTGGCGGCGGCACAGGCACGTGCCTCGCGGCTCGAGGAGCGCGCGCGCGAGCGGGTGAACGAGCTGGCGGAGGAGCTGGCCGCCGCGCAGGAACGTGCCGGTGAGGCGGAGCAGGCCGCGGAGGCGGCGCTGTCGCAGGCCGATGAGCTGCGCGAAGCCGTCACGGACGCTGAAGCGCGCGTGGAGGCGGCCCGCGAGGCTGCCGAGGCGGACACGCAGCGCCGGGTCCGCGAGGCGGTCGAGGAGGTCCGCGCGGAGGAGAATGCGCGCCGCGATGAGCTCGCCGGGCAGCTCGCACAGGCGGAGGCCGATGCCGCTCAGCGTTTGCGTGAGGCAACGGACGAACACGAGGGCGCTGTCGCGACGCTGAACGCGCAGATCACCGAGGCCGAGCAGCGGATCGAGGCCCTGCGCGCGGAGGCCGACGAGCGCGCCGCCGCGGGTGCCGCGGCGCTGGCTGAGCACGCGCGGCAGATCGACGAGCTGCGAGGCGAGCTGTCCTCGGCCCAGGCGCGCGTGGAGCAGGTTCGGGAGGAGCTGACGGCCGCTCACGAGCAGCGCGTCGCGGCGCTGCAGACTGAGCTCGACCGCACCGAGGCGCGCATCGAGGAGGCCCGGCGTGAGGGGCTGGCCGAGCAGCAGGCGGTCGTTGACGGCCTGCGCGCGGAGCTGACAGAGGCGCGGGAGCGGCTCGAGGCGGTCCGGCAGGAGATGGACGCGCGCGTCGCGCAGGCGCACGAGGACGCGCTGGCCGAACGCGAGGCGGAGGTCCGTGCGCTGACCGCCGAGGTCCGCCGGGCCGAGACCCACGCGGAGGAACTTGCCGGCGAGGCCCGGGAGGAGTACGCGCGGATGCTCGCCCACATGTCCGAGCGCGTCGCGTCGATCGAGCGGCAGGCGGGCGCGGAGCAGGAGGAGACGCTCGCGCGCCAGCAGGAGAAGATCGCGGAGTTGCTCGGGCAGCTCGAGGATGCGGAGCATCGCGCCACCGATGCGCGGCGGCTCGCGCGCGAGGAGTATGAGGGGGAGATCGCTCGCTCGCTGGCCGAGGCGGCGGCCGTGGGCGATCGCATCGACGATGCCAGCGTGGAGTTCCAGGCACAGATCGACCTCCTGACGGGGCAGCTCGCCGATGCCGAGCGCCAGATCAGCGAGGCGCGCCTGGGTAACGACGAGGAACACCGGCGGATGGCGGAGAGCCTCGAGTTCCTCCGCGCGCTGATCGACGCCAGCCCCTACCCGGTGTTCTTCACCGACGTGGAGGGCCGCGTCCAGGCGTGCAACGTGGCCTTCGCCGGCCGCGTGCTGGGCATCCCCCGCGCGGAGGCGATCGGTCACACGCCGGAAGACCTGCGCGACCGTGTGCCCGAGGAGTTGATCGAGGAGCTGGCGCGTAACAACCGCGCGGTGCGCGATGAGGGCGAGCCGGTCACCTGGGAAGCGCGCGTCCCGGGCCCTGACGGCACGACCCGCCGCTGGGCGTTTCACAGGGAGGTCTACCTCGACGGTGATGAGCCCCTCGGCGCCATCGGCGCGATGATGGACATCTCCGGCCTTGAGGTCGCCGAGGCGGCGCTGGCGCAGGAGCGCGAGCACACTGCGTCGGTGCTTGACCGAGCACCCGCAGTGATCGCGGAGATCCAGCCCGACGGGACCGTCTCAGTTGTCTACGGCGCCTGCGAGGAGCTGCTGGGCTGGACGCCCGAGGAGCTGGCCGGCCGCGACTGGTGGGATACGCTCTTCCCCGGTGCGCTGCGCGGACAGGTGCGCGACGTGCTCGGCGCGATGCGCTCGGGCGGGGACCTCGAGGACCGTGCGCTGCGTCTGCGCACGAAGAGCGGCGAGGAGCACGTGCTCTCCTGGTCCACCGCCAACGTGCGCACCGCCAACCGCGAGCTGCTCAGTATCCTCGCGGTCGGGCATGACATCACCGAACGGGCCAGCGAGCAGGAGGCGCTCGAGCTGCATTTCCACGATTCGGTCGAGCGTTCGAAGAAGCTCCGCTGCCTGAGCAACGCGCTGCGCCTCACCCAGGACCCGAACCTGGCGCTCGTCGAGGTGCTCTCCGGCATCGTTGCCTCGCTGCCAGAGGCCTGGCGCCACCCGGGCGTCACCACCGCGCGCGGGAGTGTCTGGGGCCGCGAGCGCAGCTTCGGAGAATCACCCTACGAGCCCGTTGCGAGCCTCATAGCGCCCATCGTTGTCAGCGGCGAGTCGGTGGGGGAGATCGAGGTCCGCTACCACGAGGAGCGCCCGGAGCTGAGCGAGGGGCCGTTCAGCATTGAGGAGCGCGAGCTGCTCGACACGATCGCGCGGCACCTCGGGGAGACAGTAGAGCGACGTTCCGCTGAGGAGAGCCTGGCGAAGCTGCGCGTCTTCCGGCACACGCTGATCGAACAGGCGAACCTGTGGCTGATGGCGACCGACCGCGACCGCAACGTCGTCCTGTGGAACCGCTCCGCCGAACGCATCAGCGGCTACGCGCGCAACGAGGTCATCGGCAACGATCGCGTCTGGGAGATGCTCTTCCCCGACGCTGAGTACCGCGCGGAGATCATCCAGCGACTCACGGAGATCACCTTCGGCGGCGAGGCCGCGGAGGACTGGGAGACGGTAGTGCTGGCGAAGGATGGCACCGACGTCATCATCGCGTGGAACGCCCACCGGCTCATCGACGATGAGGGCCGCTCCATCGGCGCAGTGGCCTTCGGCCGCGACATCACGCCGCGCCGCGCCGCCGCCTCTAACACCTGAGCCCCAGTTGCCGCCGCCTCGCGCCGTGACCTACCGCGGCGTGACCTCGTACTCCGCCGCCGCCACCTGCCCGGACAGCACCTCGCGCGCCTCAAGCCGCCACGTACCCGGCATCGCGTTGTACGCGACGGGGATGACCACGCGCGCCGCGCCGTCCTCCGCCACGACCTCCCGCCGCGGCCACATCTCCTCCGCGCCGTCGGGCCGGAAGAGCCGCACCTTCATCGGCAGCAGCGCCTGATCGCGCTCGCGCACCCGCATCGTCAGCTCGACCTCCCCGCCCTGCACCACCGACGCCTCCTGCACCGACGCCACCAACTCGCCGATCGGCCGGTCGGTGATCGCGTAGAGGTTGGCGAAGCCCACGCGCAGCCGGCCGCTGACCTCGCGCGTCTGCCCCGGGGAGCGGTCGTTGCGCAGGTCGTAGACGTACTTCGCCTCGGGCAGCACGGTCGTCGCCGAGCCGTCCTCGCCATCCGTGCGGAAGTGCATCAGCAGCGTGAGGCCGTCGGTCTGCCAGCGCACCGTCTCCGTCCAGCGTAGCGGCCCGGCGCCGGCGTGCTGCTCGTAGGGCGGCTCGACACCCGCCATCGCGTAGATCGCGCCCAGCAGCCCTCGGATCGGCATCTCCTCCATCGTCTCGCGCAGCACGATGTAGTCGTCGATAGCGAAGTTCAGTAGCACGGCCATCCCATTGCCGAAGCGGTTGACGACCAGCAGCGGCACGCCATCGTGATCGGCCAGCGCCTCGCCTGTCGTGACCTGCAGTGACGGATCGATCCGCGTGTCCACCGCCAGCGAGACCGGCTCGCCGCCGACCGCCGTGTCCAGGGCGAGGTTCACGTTCGCCAGCACGGGCCAGTCCTCGGCGGTGGGCCGCTGGGCAACGCCGAAGACGTCGTCGAGCGCGCCTGCGTCGCGCGCCTTGCAGTGTGCGTCGCGGATCGCGGGCCGCAGGTCCGCGATCACGAGCCCGCCATCGCTCACGAACTCCCGCACCTGCGCCGCGACCTCGTCGGACATCGCCCGCCCGAGCGGCAGCAGCAGCGCGCGCTCGTCGCCCTCGGTCAGGTCGCCTGCGGCGACCGTCTCGTCGCTGAGGTAGTGCGCGGCGAAACCGAGGTCCTGTGAGGCCTCGAGGAACGCGCCGTGCGCGGCCGGTAGTGGGCCGCGGCGGGCCGGCGCAACGCCGTCGGCATAGCCTGAGGGCATCGAGTAGAGCAGTCCGATCCCGTCGTGCGGCATCTCCATCTGCAGCATCATCGTCCCGACGCCGTCCTGGATGTCGCGCATCTCATCGACCACGACCGCGCTGGTGTCGTCCCACGGGTGCAGGTCGGGCGCGAGGAAGCCATGGAACTTCCCGATGTTGTCCCAGCGCCACCACCACACGCCGTGGTAGCCGTTGCTGATCATCCGCCACATCCGCTCGACCATCGGCTCCGCCTCGCGGGAGTAGCCCATCCAGTTGGAGGTGATCGTCTCCCGCGGCGCCAGCGAGCGTATGATGTCGTCGCCGATGCTCGGGTAGGGGCCCCAGAAGCCCACCTCGTCGAGGATCGCGTTGTACGCATCGCCGAAGCTCCCGGCGCCCTCGAAGCCCGTGATCGCCTGCGGGTCCATCGCCGCGTAGGCCTTCGCGTAGCGTCCGCAGTACTGCGCGTAGTTGTAGCGCTTGAACGCCTGCCGGTCGTACCAGCGCGCGAACTGCCCCGCGTTCAGCGCCGCCTGCTCATTGATGTCGCCCTCTTTGTAGAGCTCGATCGCGTCGAAGCCGGGCAGGTTGCTGCCCCACGACGCGTTGAGCGCCGCGATGCTGTCGTACTGCCCGCGCAGCCACTCCCGCCACGCCGCCATGCACGCCGGATGCGCGCACGCGCCCCGCGTGTTGTTCTCGTCGCCCAGCGAGTACACGTACACCCCATGCTCGCGGCACGGCGCATACCTGTCGGCGATCCCCTGGATGTGCTCCGTCACCGCCGGCTCATCGTTCCAGCAGACCGGCTCCATCACTTTGTCCGGGCCGATCTTCTCGAGGATCCGCGTCGTGTAGGGCACGTAGGTCATGTCCAGCGCGGCAACGTTCGTCGCCACCGGCGTCGTGCCGTTGAGGTAGCCGGTCACGCCCGCCTCGCGCATGCTGCGCATCCCCCAGTAGCCCAGGACGCGGTCGGGCACCGCCCACATGATGAAGTTGAACTGCCCGCGGTTGCGGCGCGGCACGGTGAACTGTGCGTCCGCCCGATCGACCTCGCCCTGCCCGTCCACCAGCGCGGCCTCGGCGCGCATCAGGACCGTGTAGTCATTCGCGGGCACCTCGATCGCGAACGGCACCTGCCCCGCCTGACCATCTGTCTCCAGCAGCGCCACCACGCGATCCTCCGCGTCGCGCAGGCGCAGTTCGAGCCGCTCGCCACCGGTGAAGTCCTGCCCGCGCATCGCGACGGTGCCACTGATCGTCTCGCCCGCCTCGACGAAGCTCGCGTCCAGCGCCACGCTCTCGATCCCGCGCGTGGTGGTCACGCTGATCGTCTGGGCGCCGAATGCCTCGACGCCGCGCGGGCTGGAGACCACGACTTCCATCACGTGATCGCCCTCCGGCAGCGGCGCGAACTCCGGCGTTGCCGCGACCGTCTCGCCCTGTGCGCAGCTCAGCGTCGCCTCGTCGATCACCACGCGCTGGCCGTCCGCGCGCTTGAGGCTCGTGCGCACCGTCAGCGGCGTGGTGCCCGGGAGGTCGCTGCGCACCGCGATCGAGAACCGCTGCGGCAGGTCATCGCGGTGCAGCGCGATGGCGCTGTCGGGGCGGTTCACGAGCGCCACCTGTGCGTCGCGTCCGGCTGCCCAGCGCAGTGCGTTGGCCGCGAAGGCCGCCCAATACTCATACTCGTCCAGCGCCTCGAAGCTGAACTCTATCCGAGGGGTCACTGCGACCGTGCCCGGCGGGTAGCGGAATGCCAGCGCCCGCCCCTCGCCGAGCCGGTAGCGCGTGATGATACTGCTCGCAAGCTCCGTGTCCGTCGGCTCCTGCAGGCTGAACGCGCCGGCCATCGCCCGCCCCGTGGCCAGCGAGGCCACCGGCAGCCACGAGGTCAGCTCCGCGGGAAGCTCGTCGGCGACGATGCGGTCCTTCGTAAACGCGATCTGAGGCAGTTGGTAGAACGCCGCGAGACCCGCGCCATCGTGCATGACCTGTTCGAGGATGTAGTACTGCGCTTCGCGAGTGAGGCCCTCGAAGGGGACGTTGGCGAAGACGAACACGTCTGCGCCCTCGCGGATCAGCCGCAGCGCGCGCTCCATGCCCGGCTCGCCGCCCGCGACAAGGTCGCCCGCGTCCTCGTAGTAGATGATGCGCGGATCGAGGTCCATCCGCTGGGCGAGTTCCGCGATTTCACGCGCGCCGGTGCCCTTCGCGCGCAGGAAGAAGAGCGCCTTGACGGGCCCGCCGGGCAGCGGCTTCGCCCACTCGACGTGCGGCGTCACGTAGTCCGTCGAGTACACGTGATCGCCCGCCACCATCTCGTCGGTGTGCCACGCCTCCTGCGCGCACGCCGGCAGCACAACGAAGATCATCGCGATGACGCACAGCATCATGCGGGTCGTCTTCATGATGGGCTCTTCCTTTCGCTCGCGACAGACGCGCTTCGTGGCGGGAGTGCCGTCCCCGCCGTTGGTCGTTTGTAGGACGGGCTTCCAGCCCGTCAGTCGTTGCCTTCCCTACGCCTCCTGCAGCAGCAGCGCGATCCTGACCTTCCACTTCAGCTCGTGCAGCTCCGCCTGCAGCCTGTCGATCTGGATCGTCTGCGTGGCCCACTGGGCGGGCGAGACCGGCTCCGCACCGCCCGCAAGCTCCCTGAGCCGCGCGAAGCGCTCATCCAGCGGCGCGAACTCGTCCTGATGCGGCGCGTCCGGGTTCTGTGCGAAGGTCTGCGCGAGTTCCGCGTGCAGCTCCCTCAGCTCTCCCGCCTGCCCGAACTCCTCGGCCAGTATCTCCTGCCACGTCCGGGTGTTCTCGACGCCCTTCGGGCCGACGAGCGCCCGCCGCCCCGGCAGGTAGAGCTCGACCGGCACCTCGATGCTGCGGTAGACCTCGCGCGCGAGGTCGTCGGTCAGCTCGAAGCTCTCCCCGGCGAAGTAGATATGCCCGAAGAGCCACGGGCGGAGGAAGTTGCCCTGCACGTTCGCCCAGTTCTGCAGTACACGGTCGCGCCCCGCCTGGCGCTCGCGGCAGACGTTCATGCCCCAGATGTCCCCGATCGCGGGCGGCTCGGCACCCAGCGACGCGAAGGGGATGGCGACCTCCAGCAGCCACGCGTCGGCCTCCGTCGAGGCCGCGGCCTCCCACTCCGTGTCCCAGGTGCTCGAACCGGTCTTTGCGTCGAAGCGCGTGCCCAGCGAGTTGGCCATGAGCTGGCAGAAGTCATCGTGGTCGTGGTCCACGTCGAAGAACAGCTCGACGTCGTCATCGTACCAGACACGGCCGTCGCGCATAGTAACGGTGGCGACGAGCCCCGCCATGTTCTCCTCATGGCAGCGCACGCCGAAGTAGAGCGTGTCGGCGTTGCGCAGCACCATGAATTCCGTCTGGTTCGACGCCAGCACCTCCAGCGCCGAGATGCGGAAGCCGCTCACCACCGGCGCCTGCTGCCAGGCGGCGTCGGAGAGGTCGCCGTCGATCACGATCGGCTGGTCGGTCGTGAGGCAGACCGCCCCGACCGCGGGTTGAACGGAGTGGATCTCCTCGGCGACACCGGCGCAGCAGGCCACCAGCGTCGCGAGCAGCGCCATCGTGGTGATCTTCGTCATGATCGTCCGCCATCCCTTCGTCAGAAGCATGTCCGGCAGGCGCCGCCGCTCTACCCCACCGCCCTCAACAGCGCCTCGATCTTCAACTCCCAGCGTAGCGCGTCCAGCTCCCTGAGCATCTCCGGCGTCCGCGTCTCATCGGCCATCCAGTCGAGCACCGGCCGCTGCTGTTCCTGCGCGGCCTCGCGGCTGATCCGCGCCTGCTCCGCCAGCAGGTCCGTCGCGCGGGTGCGCAGTTCCAGGCCCTCGGGCACGTTAGGGAGCGCCGCCTCGATCTCCGCGCGGATTGCGTCTGCATCGGCCTCGTCCATCGCGCCGAGGATCCGTTCGCGCGCCATCGAGGCGTAGTCCACGCGATACAGGCCGAGGCCGTCGTAGTAGCCGATCCCGTGCCAGTTGTAGGCGAGCGCCCAGACCTTGAGGTAGCGCGCGTTCGCGGGGATCTCGTTCGCGGCGAACTTCCCGTCATCGGGCGTCGGGTCGGGCAGCAGTATCTGCTGCGTGAAGCCCCACTCGCCCGGCGGCACATCGGGCTTCGCGAGGTAGTTGTAGCTGCGGGAGATTTCCTGATCGGCGCCCTGCTGATCGGCGTCGAACCACTGCCGACCGTAGGGCATATTGGAGCCGCGCGAGCTCGCGTCGATCTTCTGCCACCCGAACTGAATGTACGCCTGTGTGGGGTCGATCTCGATGAAGGGGCCGTGAATGCCCGAGTTGGGGTTCTGCTGCGTAACGGTGACCTGCAGCGCCTTCGAGCCCTCGGCGGGCGCGGCGTCCTCGACGATGGTGAGTTGCCCATCGGCGCCGTAGGCTTCGTCCGACCAGCCCTCCGGAACCTCGCCCGGTGGGACCGGGCCGACGGGGCTGAGCTCGAAGGAGCCGTTCACGATGAGGTTCTCGCCCAGCAGGGGGACGTCGATCTCCGGCGTCTCCTGCGCGTGGAGCGCCGCGACGACCGTTAGGAGCACAAGCGCGATCGGCAGCGTGATTCGCATGTTTGCGGGTCCCTCCTTGGGCCGAGGTTCGCGACAGGTGCGTCGCGCACCTCCCGTCATGCTGCGCGAGAGCGCCTGAACGGCGTGCGACCCGTGGCGAGAACAGAAACAGCCGCGGCCCCGATCGGGGTCGCGGCTGTTGTGTGCGTGAGGCGTGCTCGCCTGCTAGTAGAGGTCCCAGGGCGCGCTGCCCGCGGCGACAGTCTGCTGGCAGTAGAGGTCGTTGCAGTTCTGCCACTTCGCGTGGCCGTCGACGTATGCGAGGTTGCCGCCGCCGTTGTGGCGGTCGATGGTGCGGTAGCGGCTGTTCTCGTGCAGGATAACGAGGCGCTCCTGGCAGTCGGCCCAGACGCCGGTCTCGGCCGGTTTGTCGATGTCGGCGAAGAGGTCTGCGTTCAGATGGTGGTTGTAGCCGTAGGAGCCCTTGATCTCCGCCGGAGCACCGACCCAGCCGCTGTCCCAGTAGTAGTGGAAGAGCGCCGAACCCGACGGGCAGACCCAGATCTGCTCGCTCTTCATGTACGGCTGGATCGCGGTCTGGGCGGTGAAGTTGATAGGCGTCGCGTGATAGTAACGCGGCATCGTCTCGTCATAGTCCTGTGCGTACATCACCGTCGCGAGGCCAATCTGCTTGACGTTGCTCAGGCAGCTCGTCTGGCGGGCCTTCTCCCGCGCCTTGGCGAAGACGGGGAAGAGGATCGCTGCAAGAATCGCGATGATCGCGATAACGACCAGTAGCTCGATCAAGGTGAAACCACGGTTGCGCAAACGACTCATCTCCTATTCTGATACGACTCACGAAGACTGCATGGAAGTATATGACACGGTACTGCAGTCGTCCACCATCGCCACGTTAAGCTTCTCGGAACACGCTCGCCCGCACTGAACTGATCAGTCACGTCTGCCTACGCGCTCGTCATCAGATGAAGGCTTCGCCGCAGGCGCAGCCAATATCGAGATGCATCGATCTCTCCTGCCCAGGGAGCCATTCATGAATCGGGCTCTGATCGCCGCGCTCCTCGCACTGCCCGCGGCCTGCGTCTGCGCCGAACCGCTCCGCCTCAATCAGACAATGGCGCGAGGTCCTGACCGCGCAGCCAGAACCACACCGTACCCAGAATGCCGAAGCCGAAGGCGACCAACAGGTTCACGCTTGGGTGGATAGCCCACAGGAAGGCCCCGCCGAAGGCGGCCACCGACACGACCACGTCGCGGATGAGGTAGTAGAGGCCGAACATGCCGGCCTTGCGGTCCTCGGGCGCCAGATCCATGATCAGGGCCTTTCGGGTTGGCTCGCCGAACTCCTTGAGCCCGCGCACCACGAAGGCGAGCGCCAGCAGCCCGAATGAATGCGAGAACATGAGGACCAGGGGGAAGACTGAGAAGAACAGGAACGTGATCACCACGTACGGCTTCTTGTGCCCTCGATCGGCCAGATACGCGACCGGGATATAGACCAGGATAGCCGTCGCCATCTCGATGCTACGCAGGATGCCGAACTGAAGCGCCGTGACGGGCCCGGGCTGCCCGGCGGTCCCGACGGCCCACAGCACGACGAATGCGTAGGGGATCTGCTCGCAGAAGCGCACGAGGATGTCGGCTACGAGCAACTGGCGCAGGCTCGGGCTCATCTCACGCCACAGGCGCAGTGGGCTGCGCTCGCCGGCGGGGGCGGGTCGCCCTGAACTCGCGCCGGGCGCGTCGTTCTCGATCAGCACCTGCTGCGCCACCGCCGCCACCAGAGCCATCAACAGCGCGCCCGCGAACGCGATGCGCACCCCCAGTTCGACGCCCCAGATGCCGATGAAGGCTCCGCCCACCATCGGCCCGAGCGCCATGGGCACGCGCCGTACCAGCGAGTGCAGGGACACCCCCATGGTGCGCTTGCTTTCCGGCAACGCGCGCGCGACCAGGCTCATGGTGGCGGGCAGTGAGATGGCCGTCCATGACAGGAAGAGCACCGCCCCGCCTAACACGGCCTGCCAGGCGGGGATGAGCACGACCACGCCGAAGCCCACCATCGACAGCACGTTGAACAGCAACAGCGCCCGCTTGGTGCCCAGGCGATCAGCCAGGTAGCCGCCGGGGAAGGAGTACAGCCCCCCCAGCAGGTTGTCCATGCCGTTGAGGAAACCCACCGACAGGAAGCCGCCGCCCAGGGCCATCAGATACAGAGGCAGGAACTGCTCGGCCATGTGCTCGCCCATGCCGACCAGCACGACCATGGTCAGCAACCCGACGATGCTCCTGCGCAGACCGAGAAACTCGATCAGTCGCGATAGGCCCGACGGCTCTCGACCGGGTTCCGCGTCTGCCAACCTGGCTCATCTCCCATCGATTCACCGCAGCCACGGGGCGGCCGACTACTGCGCCTGCACCTTCTCCTGGCACCACCGGAAGAGCGCATCATACATGGGCATTTGCAGCCGAAGTGCTTCGTGATCGTCGAGAGCCAGCATGTGGAAGCCCTCGGCTACCGCCAGAAGCCCGCGCGACTCTGGCGTGATGTCCCGGTCGTCGCGCACATCCGCCCCGTGTACGATTCTCGCCAGATACCCGAGGGCCGGGGCGTCCAGGTCGTGCTCCTCGATCAGCACCTCGAAGGTGCACTTCCCGTCACGGTGCCCGTAGTCGGCGCCGGCGCAGTCGAACGACTTCGCCCCCTCGCGTGCCGCCGTCTCCAGCACCTGATCCGCCGGCACATAGAGGAACTCTGCCTCGGGGTCAATGAACTTCGCTATCAACCACGGGCAGGCGATGCGGTCGGTCTTCGGACGTTCACGGGTGACCCACTTCATGTCGGTTCTCCTTCCGCCAGCTTGATGAGCAAGTCATCGAGGCGCACCGCCGACTGGTGGCGCACACCCGCGCAGGCCCCGGCGTCTGCCGCCCCGCACACGTCACCGCTCGAACCAGATGTCCACTGCAATGTTCTCGTCGAAGCCCACGCCGATGCCCTCCGCATACGGCCAGCTCGGCGGCTGCGTGAAGGTCGCAGCGGAGATCATCGAAGACGCGGTGCGGCCGTCGGCAAGTTCCAACTCCAGCCAGAAGCGCCGCACCTTGAAGTAGTCCTGCCCCGGGTTACGCAACTCGAAGCGGTTGCGGAAGTCCAGCGTGCGGATCGCCTCGTTGGTCAGAGGCACCGCCAGCCTCTCCACCCACACGTTCTCGCTCTCATTGCCGCCCGCCGAGGCCATGTTGCCGAGTTCGATGTCGTTGACCACCGCGAAGGTCCCGTAGCGGTCCCCGGTGCCCGACAGGCCGATCCCGTCGTAGTGCAGCCACGCGCGCGTGGCCGAGCGCATCTGCTCGACGGTCAGCCCCTCCACCGGGTAGGGCGCGGGCAGGCGCACGTTCGCCTCGCTCGAGGCTGAGATCTCGCGCAGCAGCCGCGGCTTGAGGGTCTCGATGCGCATCTCCGCCGCGCAGGCCCAGTCGCCGGAGCTGTCATCCGCGACGCCCGCGTCCGCGATCAGCTTCGGCCGGACCGTCTGCCCGGCCCACGGCGACAGGTCGCCCTCGATCGGCAGCCACTCGTGCTCGGTGACGGTCTGCTCGCCGATGATCGTCTCCTCGCCCGCCTCGTCGATGACCGCGAGCTTGTAGAGGATCCCGTCTCCGGGGTCGGAGCCATCGCCCTTGCCGACCAGCGCGCGGAAGGCCGCGGGCGTGTCGGCGGGCAGCTCAACCGGCCCCCACGTCGCGAAGACGTAGCCCGTGCCGCCAACCCAGGGCGGGTGCATCGACAGGCCATTCTTCGTCACCAGTCCACACGTCTTCTGTCCCGGGCCAACGTAGGCGCGCGTGTCGCCGAAGTCCGAGGTCTCCTCCGCGCCGCGCAGCCTCATACCGAACTGCACCTCGTCAGGCAGCGCGGCCACCGGCTCGTTCTCGCGCACGATCTGCATGGTGCGCTCGATGCGCCCGAGCAGGTCACCCGCGCGCAGCTCGACCACCAGCACGTTCGCGGCCTCGTGCTCGGGTTCGCCGAGGTCGAAGCGTAGCTCGCGCGGCTCGTCAGGAGTGAGCTCCACAGTCTGCGTCTGACCGCCGACCGCGACCGCGAACTCGCGCGCGTCCGCGAGGTTACTGGTGAGGGTGAGTACGAGCGTGTTCTCCTCAGTGGCGAAGTCGGCCTCGGCCAGTGGCACCACGGTGAAGTCGATCCAGCCGCCCTCGGCCTCACGCCAGAGGTGATCGCCGGGCAGCGCGTCGGCGGGGATGACGACCTCGTGCTCGCCCGCGCCGCGGACGGTCACGGTCTCCCCGGCCACCACCGTCTCGCGCTCGCAGGCCAACTCGACGACTGCGCCCGCGCCGCCCGAGAGGATGTAGCTGAACGCGCCCTCGACCGGCTGCACCCACGTCATTCCGCGTGCGTGGCGCACCTGCGCAGGGCCGAGTTCGGCGCCCGCCTGGTCCAGCGCGACGGCCTGCGAGGCGTCGATGGCGAAGCCGCATTCGGCGAGCATGTACGGGATGATCTCGTAGCGGCCGTCGCCGAGGATGCGGCAGACGCCCACGCCGTCGCCCGCGGCCTGCGTGAAGCGCGTCATCGTCCCACGCCCGTCCACGTAGATGTAGGCGGGCGTCACTGCGTAGTCCGTGCGGTGGCCCCGCGCGTCATCGGAGATGACCGCGACCGTGCCGTCGCCCGCCCAGCCCGCGTAACCGTTGGGCGGGAGGTCGATCGGGTGGCCGAACGCGTCGCAGACCATGCGCTCGGTGCGCGAGCCGTTGGCGGCCGTAACCGTCCCGTTGGCGTAGCGTGTCACCACCTGCGAGCGGCGGAACGCGCCGGTCGCGAGCGCCGCGGAGGTGTCGAGCAGCTCGCCGGCGGCGTTCACGTAGCGGATGTCCTGCGCGCTGACCGGCGCGTAGTCGGAGTGGAGCTGCTGGAGCATGTAGTAGCTGCGCAGCGACTTGTCGTATGAGCCCTCGAATGTCAGGAAGCCCGTGTGCCCGAACGCGATGGTTGCGGCGAGGAAGCGGTCGATCGACGCGTCGATCTCCTCGCGCGTGCTGCCCAGACTCGCATTGCGGCCGAAGAACATGCCAATATTGCCCATCCCGAAGCTCGTGCACAGGTCGTGCATCCGCCGCAGGTCGAAGTCCACCAGCCACGGGTTCTGGTTCGGGTTGTACCGCTGATCCTGACCGTAGTTGCCGTCGGTGAGGCCGACGTACATCCACTGCATGCCACCCTCGGAGTAGACCGGTCCGTCCCACGCCTGCTTCTGCAGCAGCATGATCTCGCCGTAGGGGTAGAACGTGGCCGCGAAAGTGCCCGCGCCGGGCACGCGCGCGTCGTAGTCCTCGCGGTCCCAGGGAGCGACCGCGGTATGCACGTCACAGTAGGCGGTGCTGAAGTCGAACTTCTCATCGAGGATGGGCGAGAGCTTCGCGCAGAACTCGACCGCCCGCCACGCCTTGGGCGCGTAGCAGCGCGTCCACGCATGGCGGAGCTGGTTGTCCGGCAGGCGCTCGACCATGTCGATGTTGAAGAACTCGTTGACCGCCGCGTGGTCCGTGAAGTTGTTGTAGGGCCCGTAGGTGAAACCCAGCTCGTCCTGCAGCACCCGGGCGTAGTTGTAGGCGCTCTCATCGCCGCCGCGGCCGGGCGCGGTCTTCGTGCGGAACGTGAAGCTCTCACCGCCATCGCGCCACATGGTCTCGTGATCGGTGATGACGACTTCGGTCATCCCGTAGCGGTGCACGCGGCGCCAGAACGCCTCGTCGCGCTCTCGGTTGGAGACGCCATGCGCGCGCCACACGCGGCTGCCCGTGACGTCGTACCAGGGCGAGCGCGGGTTGGGGATGATCGGCAGCACCTCTTCATAGACCGGCGAGACCGTCACGAAGAAGCGCTCGAAGCAGTCGTTGCGCACGCCGTCGGTCTTCGGAGTGTAGCGCGCGCCGCCCTGGAAGCTCACGCGGCCGCCGTTGATGTCATTCGCGCCGAACAGTATCGAGGAGTTCGAGCGGTACCAGTCCGTGTTCCCGGTCAGGAAGAGTGGCGCAGCGGCGGTCCCCGTGACCGCTACAGAGGGCCGCCCGGGGCGGTAGACGTAGTAGGGGTTCGTCACCAGCCGCGGGCTCTCCAGGCCCTCCGCATGGCCGTACGCGACCTCCGCGACCGCACCGCCGGTGCAGATCGTGTCGATCACCAGCGACTTGTTCCACAGCCGGAAAGTGTACGCGACCTCGGCCTGCGTACCGCCCGCCGAGACGCGCCAGCGCATGGTCAGCGTGTCGCCCTCGCGCTCAGCGCCGAGCAACTCCGCGCTCTCAGGCGCGAGCGTCTCATCGCCGACCGCCAGCCGCACGCCGCCGTCCACGAGCGGCCGGAACTGCGCGCCACGCCCCTGCCACTGCGCGCTCACGTCGCTCCAGGTGCCGGACTGCGGCGCGATGCGGTAGACGAGCGTTCCGTCGGCACCCGCGTACGTGAAGAGCCACGCATCGCCCTGCTGCTGCAGAGCGGTGGTGAAGTCATCGGTCAGGTTCGGCGGGAGGATCGTCTCTTCGCGCGTCGGGAAGGGCAGCACGCCCGGGCCGGTGTTGAGCGCGACGTCCTGGCCGGGGAACATCGCCACGCCTCGCTTCGGCCGCGGCTCGAACTGCAGTGGCGCAAGCTCCTCGGTGTAGGTCACGAGGCTGTTGAAGAACAGGACGCGATCGTCCTTGTTGTAGCAGTTCCTGATGACGAAGCGCTTGAGGGCGGAGCCGTCGGCCACGCGCGCGATCTGCTCCGGTTCAAGGCGCCTGTGCGGCATGAACCACTCCTCCCACCGCACGCGCGTGAGTTCGATGCCGAACTCCTCACCCGCGGCGTCCTCGAAGACCGCGGAGATGCTGGCCATCGGCGTGCTCGGGTCGCGGCCGAACCAGTTGTTCCCGTAGACCCACAGCGTCACTGCGTCCCAGGGGCCGTCGATCGCTATCGGCTCCGGCGGGATGATGCGCACCTCGGGGGAGTTGCCGGTCGCGCGGTAGGTGAGCTTCGCCACGCGGTCGCCCCACAGGAGTTGCTCGCGGCTGGAGACGAAGCTCGCGACGGCGTTGTCGCCCTCGACGGTCCAGCCGGAGAGATCGCCGTCGAAGCCGATCAGCGGTGGGTGGTGGTCCTCGGTGCGCCCGGCCCATTCCATCTCATACGGGCGGCTCCCAACGACGTCCTCCTGAGCGAACGCGGCGGACGCGGCTACGAGCGCGATGAGCAGCCAGAGCATGGCGAATGACCTCCCGGTCGTGGCGTTGCGCACAGGTTCGCGCGAGGGGCGGGGCGGACCTGCAGCGCGATCACCCCTGCCGTTCGTGGGGCAGGCATCCCTGCCTGCCGCCGTTCCCGTCCCCGGCAGGCCCTGCACCGCGTCGCGGCGAACGTCCCTCGCGAGGTGATGGTGATGTTCGTCGCGCTCGTGCTGCTCGTCGCAGCCACGCCCGTGCTCGCGGACAACCAACTCCAGCCACTGATCGACGACGCCCTCGCGCGTGGTGAGACGCATCTGCGCCTGCCCGACGGGGAGATCCGCGCGGACTCGCGCGTCTACGTGGACGAGGCGTCCGATCTGACCATCAGCGGCCCGCGCACCACCGTCATCTTCACGAACCCGCTCGACGTCGGCATCATGCTGCGGAAGTGCTCGCGCGTGACGCTGCGCGGCTTCACCATCGACTGCGACCCGCTGCCCTTCACGCAGGGCACCATCACCGGCCTCTCCGACGACCGCGGTGAGTGGCAGTTCGAGGTCCACCAGGGCTACCCGTCACTCACCGACGACTACCTCGTCGATCACACCTACGTCTACGGGCCCGACGGGCGGCTCAAGCGCTACGTGCCGGACATCTACCCGAAGAGCGTCGAGGCGCTGACCGACCGCCGCGGGATCATCATCGTCAGCCCGAGCACGCCGCAGCTTCAGCGCGTCGAGGTCGGCGACCGGATCGTCCTCAACATGCGCTCGCGATCGGCGGTCTCGCTGAACCAGTGCGAGGACATCACGGTCGAGCACGTGACCGTGCTCGCGAACCCCGGCATCGCCTTCCTCGGTCGCTACCTGCGCGGCGGGAACGTCTTCCACGGGCTGCGGATCACGCCCGGACCGCCGCCCGTGGGCGCCACCGAGCCGCGGCTGATGTCGGCGGGCGCCGACGGGCTGAACGTCGCCTACGCCACGCGCGGGCCGATCATCCGCGGCTGCATCTTCGAGCGCCAGGGCGATGACTCGATCAACCTCCACGGCGCGACCTTCGCCGTCTGCGCGGTGGGGGAGGGCGAGGTCGTGCTCGGGAGGCCCTACGGCGGCGAGCCCTTCGACTGGGTGCTGCAGGATGGCGGGACCGTGCGGGCGCTCAAGCAGGGGACCTTCGAGCCCATGGGCGAGGCCGCCATCACCGCGATCGAGGCCATCCGCGAGCCTGAGGATGCATGGCCGGCGGCCGTCGAGGCGATCTGGCCGAAGCGCATGATGAAGGGCAGCTTCTTCCGCGTGGCGCTGGACGGGGCGCTGCCGGTGGCCGTCGGCGACGTCGTCGATGTGCCGGAGACTTCGTGTCCGGGCTTCGCCATCCGCAGCAACTGGTTCCACGATCACCGCGCGCGCGGGCTGCGCATCATGGCCTCGCACGGGGTCATCGAGGACAACCTCATCACGGACGTGCAGGGCGCCGCGATCAGCACCGGCACCGAGTACGGCCACTGGCGCGAGGCGGGCTGGGTCGAGGACGTGAGCGTGCGCAACAACGCGATCGACGGGGCGCTGCTTGGAGCGAACTCATGGGCGTCGAGCGCCTACACTCTCGGCGCGATCAGCGTCTTCGCGCGCCCTGAGCCCGACTACGAGTGCGCGATGGGCAACCGTGGCATCGCCATCGAGGGCAACACGATCGAGCGCTGCCCGCTCGCGGGCGTGTTCGTATCATGCGCGCGTGACGTGACGGTGCGCGGCAACACCATCGCGAACACAAGCTGGCTCGACGCGCCCGACGCGGGCTCGCGCTACGGCCTGTCCGCGTCCGAGCCGATTAGCGTCTGCGGGGCGGCGCAGGCGGAGGTCGATGCGAACCTGCTCACCGGCGTGGGCGAGCTGCCGGTGGGCTGGGAGGCGCCCTGAGGAAGTCAATGTCGTGAGGGGGGTGAGGCAGCCGTACACAATCAGCCGCCCGGCCGGCGAAGCCGGGGCGCGGGCGGCTCATTGGTGCGTAAAGGCGGCGGTCGCTGGGGCGGTCGCTGGGGCTCAGATGGCGCCGATGATGTCGCTGACCGAGACGATCCCCTGCAGCTTCCCGTCGAAGATCACGGGCGCGCGCGACAGGCCGATATTGGCCATCAGCCGCGCGACGTGGCGGATGTCGAGGTCCTTGTTCACGACCACAAGCGGCTTGGTCATGATCTCGTGGACCTTGACTTCCTCCGGATCGCGACTCCACGCAGTGATCTCGTAGATCACGTCGCGCTGGGTCACGATTCCGTAGGCGTCGTCCGCGTCGCGGCGCTCAACGATGAGGCAGCGTACGTCGTTCTCCCTCATCGCATCCACGGCTTCTCTCACCGTCGCGTCCCCTTCGATGGTGACGACAGTGGTCGTCATCAAGTCCTGGGCAGTTGGCATTCCAGCACACCTCCACCGTCAGGATGAACAACGCTGCATTCTAATACTTCGCGGGGGTGTGAGGGAATCCTCTTCCCTGCGATATTTGCCACGGGTAGTGGGCGAGGGCTCGCTCAGTACAGGCAGATCATCAGCACGGCCCCGTCGAGGTCCGTGATCTGCACCGCACCGGCGAACAGGTCCTGGTAGTGGTCGACTCACACGGTCAGCGTGCAGCCCGCCGCAGACCGGGCGGGCGGTTACGCCTCATCCTCGTAGGGCACCGTCTCGGTCACGCCTGTCTGCGAGGAACGCTCCGCGGCCTCGAAGATCGCGATGACCCGGCGACCGTCGTGCCCTGAGACCGGCACGGGCGCGCCGCGCAGCAGGTGATCGGCGAGGTCCTGCCAGTAGCTGTCCCAGTCGTTCGCGAGGTTCGGCACCTCCAACTCCTCGCGCTTGTGCCCGCGCTCGGCGACGCGGAGGAGCTTCACCGAGCCCTGCGGCGGCGTCGAGATCACGTGCTCGTAGCCCTTCGTAGCGGGCGCGCCGCTGTCGATGATCGCACCCTCCGTGCCGAGCACCCGCCACAGCGGCCGCGGGGCGGCGTTGATGCGCGAGTAGGTCACTTCGGCCACGCAGCCGCTCTCGAAGCGCAGGACCGCCTTCGCGTGATCGGCGATGTCCACGTGGTCCCAGACCTTCTTGAAGAAAAAGCCGGTGACGCCGGTGACGGGCTGGCCGACGAGGTCCAGCACCCAGTCCATCGCGTGCGGGCCCCAGAAGTAGAGCAGCCCGCCGCCCTTCGCCTTCTGCGTGTACCAGCCGTGCTCGGGGTCGCCGTAGCCGCCGGCCTCGAGGTCGATCTGGAAGACCTCGCCGATCGCGCCATCATCCACGAGCTGCTTGATGCGGCGGAAGTTGCCATCGTGGCGGCGGTTGTGGTGGATCGCGAGGGTCCTGCCGGCCTCACCCGCCGCCTCGATCATCGCGGTCGCCTCCGCGACGCGCAGGCACATGGCCTTCTCGACGACCACGTGCTTGCCCGCGCGCAGGGCCTCGATGGCGATCGGCGCGTGCGTGAAGTGAGGCGTCACCACCGAGACGAGGTC
>JALGSW010000040.1 GCA_029821635.1 Candidatus Zipacnadia bacterium | reverse complement strand
TGCCGGACTTGCGGATGATCTGCTCTTTCTCGCTGAGGACGACCTCGATGTCCTCGGGGCCGAGGCGACCGTTGAGCACGATCGCCTTGGCGAAGGCGTCTTCGGCCTCAGAGCTGGTCAGCCCAAGAGCCGCCTTCACGATCAGCTCGCGCCCTTCCTCGTCGAGATCGATCTGGATGTTCGGGTTGCCCCTGACCTGGTCCATGATCCCCTCAAGCAGGGCCGCGAGCGCCTCCTCGTCGGGGAGCGGGTAGTCGATGACCGTGATGTCCTTCTCCGTGTGCGGGGGGATCGTGAGCACCGGCGAGATGATGACGAGCGTCTTGTGACTGGAACGGAAGGCGCGAGCGACGTCGCGAAGCTTGCGCTCGGAGCGCGCGTCGTCGAGGTACGGGTCGAAGTCGCGCATGACGAAGATCGCCGGATCCTGGTAGTCCATCGCGAAATCGAGCGCCTCGATAGCGCCGGTCGTTGACTTCGAACTGCCGCTGCCACCCACCTCGACCATGCCCTGCGTCACGGTCCAGATGAACATGCTCTTCTCGCGCTTCTCGGCGATCTCGTGGAGGGTGCGCTCCACCCGGTCCTCCTCCCACGAGACCACGTAGATGATCGAGTAGCGGGCGCGGATGAGCACGTCAATCTGCTTGCTGACATCCACCGGCAGTCACGCTCCCTGGCGAAGTCCTCGCTGAGTGTTGCTTCCGCTTGAGGGGCGATCATCCCTGCACGATGCGGCCGGTCTTCTCGTGCGAGCAGGGAGGCGCCTGTCGCACATGGAAATGCACAGTCCGTATCATCATGCCCATCGGAGGGGTCGCGCATGGTCAACGTCTACAACACTTCGAAGGAGATCGCCGACGCGCAGCCGACCGTCGCGATCCTGCCCGTCGGCGCGCTGGAGCAGCATGGGGAGCACCTGCCGGTCGCGACCGACTGGCTCCGCGCGGATGACCGGGCCCGGCGGCTGGCCGAGGCACTGGGCCAGGCCCTCGGCCCCTGTTACCTGCTGCCCGCCATCGCCTACGCGAACTCGCAGGAGCACATGGACATGGCCGGGACGATCACTCTGCGGCCAGCCACGCTCGCGCTGGTGGTGGAGGACATCGTGCTCTCCCTGCGCCACCACGGCATCCGGCGCATCGTGATCCTCACCACGCACGGCGGCAACTGGGTCCTGAAGCCCACGATCCGCGACCTGAACTTCCGCTACCCGGACATCCGCATCATCCACGCGGACGGGCCGCTGCTGTCCGAGCGCGAGAAGATGCCGCGAGAGGTCCACGCCAGCAGCGGTGAGACCGCCGGAATGCTGGCGATCCGTCCCGACCTGGTGAAAGGCCGATCTCCCGACCATTCGCCGCGCTTCGGCCAGGAGTGGCTGGACTACGCGGGCATGGGCGCGATCACCGAGAGCGGGGCATGGGGGGAGCCGTCAAAGGCCGATCCGGAGGCGTATGAGGCGGGCGCGCAGGCCCACACCGAACACTCGGTGGCCTACATCCGCGAGACCTTCGCGCGGCTGGACGAGACGTTGGGGCCGATTGAGAACGATACGCCGAGGGCGCGGAGTTAGTCGAGGTCTGGGCGCCGATGCTGGACGCGGACGGCCTGCCGCGGCCTGAGCTGTACTCGGACGGGCTGCACCTCACGCAGGAGGGCTACCGCCTCTGGACCGAGAGCATTGCGCCGCAACTACGCGCGCTGTGGACGGCCGCGGGCTAGAGGTAGCCCAGCGACTCGAGGCGCTTCTTGACCTTCTCAAGCTCCTCCGCGGAGTACTCCTCGCTCTCGGCGAGGGTGTGCGTCGAGACGAGGTCGCGCAGCACGTAGACCACGAACTCGGTGACCGAGTTGTAGCCCGCTCCGTCGATGATCGTCCCGATGCGCTCGTAGAGCGGCCGGGGGATCTTGATCGTGACCTTCTCACCGCCGCGTGACTTCCTCGCCATGGCTCATGCTCCCTATGCGCCGGATGCCGGGCGGCCTGAGCGGCCACCTGCGTTCGAGCAGTCCTTCGACGCGCGCACGCAGCGGCCCTTCCTGCCACCAAGCGAGATCTCGAGTTCAGAGGAAGTGCGTGCGCGGTCCGCGGCGAAACGCGCGTCAAACAGGCGACAGCCGCAGGAGGTGTCCCGCTGATGATCCGCCCCTGGCCGACAGTCGCAACCGCCGCTCTCCTCGCCTGCGCTCTCTGCCAGGCGCAGACGATCGAACTGCGCAATCCGGGCTTCGAGCTGGATGAGAACGCCGACGGGAGGCCCGATAACTGGAACTTCGCCCAGCACGGTGAGGGCTTCTCCGTCGGCATCAGCGATGCGGAGGCGCACTCGGGGGCGCGTTCCGTGCGCATCTCCGGCGCCGCGGAGCACGGCGACCGCTCGGCGATCCTGCAGGTATCGGCGCCCACGGCCGTCAGCCCCGGCTACCGCCTGCGCTTCTTCGCGAAGGGCACGGGAGAGCCGGGCGCGGCGATCTTCCGCATTCGCTACGAGGCCGCCGGTCAGAACGCCGATCAGACGGAGCACTTCGCGACCCAGGCATCGGCGGACGAGTGGGTCGAGAACGTGGTCGAGTTCGCGAGCAGCCGGTCGGCCCTTGAGGCGGGGACGGTCCGTATCGAAGTGATCCTCTACCAGCGCGGCACGGGCGACCTCTACTACGATGACGTCTCGGTCGAGCCGCTCGCCGAGGCGCCACGGGCGGCGATCGCGCGGTCCGAGGTGCTGCAGACGCCTCGCCGGCCGCTGGACGCGAGGCAGGCGCTGCAGAACCCGCCTGACATGCAGTGGCCGCCGCAGCCTGGGGCCGAGGCCTACGAGCTGCAGCTCTCGACCGATCCGGAGTTCGCCGATGCGCAGTTGATCGGCGGGCTGCGCTACAACTGCTACAGCCACTCGGCGGTGCTCGACCGCGATGCCCGCTGGTGGTGGCGCTACCGCTACCTGCGCGGCGGCCTGCCCTCGGAGTGGTCCGAGGCAACGTCGTTCACGATCGCGCCGGATGCGGTGGAGTTCCCGGTGCCGCCTCCGGCCGAGCTGCTGGCGCGCGTGCCGGCCGATCACCCGCGCGTGTATGCGACCCGCCGGACGCTCGACGAGTTCCGCGCGCCACGACTGCACGAGCGGGTCGCGTGGTGGGAGCAGTTCCAGCGGCGCTGCGAGGCGCACGCGCAGGCCCCGCTGCCGACCGAGCCCGGCCCTGAGTACGACTTCAGCGGCCGCGAGGGCGCGCTGACCGCCGAGCAGATGGCGCGGATGAACGAGCTGCGCGGGCTCGGCGGACGCGCCACCGGGCCAATGTGGGAGCTGGGCTTCGGCTACCTCGTCTCGGGCGAAGAGCGCTACGGGCGCCGCGCGGCCGACTGGCTCGTCGAGCTCTCCGGCTGGGACGTTGAGGGCACCACCGGCTACCGCAATCACGATCAGGTCTTCCGCGACATCGCGTGGAAGTCCGCGTGCGTCTACGACTGGTGCCACGACCTGATGAGCGCACAGGAGCGCGCGCAAGCCCTTGCGATGATCGAGGCGCGCGGCGCGATCCTCTTCCGCGACTTCAGCGAGGACAGCCGGCCGATCTACGCGTGGCCCTTCGACTCACACGGCTGGACCTCGATGGGCTACCTCGGCATCATCGCCTGTGCGACCGCGCACGACTCCGCGCAGGCCGACGAGTGGCTGCAGTTCGTGGCGGCCACCTACCCGGCGCTCTACCCGCCATGGGGCGGCGAGGAGGGCGGCTGGTGCCAGGGCACCGCCTACTGGAAGTGGAGCCTGGGCTCCTTCGCCCAGTTCGCGGACGCATTCGCCTCCGCCACCGGCCTGGATCTGTTCGGCAAGGCGTTCTTCCGCAACGATGGCTGGTTCAAGCTCGCGATGCACCCACCCTTCTGCGACCGCCATCACTTCGGCGACGGCAACCTCGGCAGCCCGAACACCACCGACCGCAACAACCTGCTGATGCTCGCAACGCGCTTCGGCGATCCCTACTGCAAGTGGTACGCCGATCAGATCCCCGGCGGACCCGATGGCGGTGTCTACGGCTACTGGTGGTATGACTACGACCTGCCCGCGCGCCCGCCGGTAGACGTGCCGCAGAGCCGCTACCTCCCGGACATCGGCTGGGTCGGCATGCACTCGGACATGAGCGACCCGGATGAGACGATGCTGATCTTCAAGTCCTCGTGGTACGGCTCGTTCAATCACAGTCACGCGGATCAGAACCACTTCGTCATCTACGGCCGCGGCGAGCCGCTGCTGATCGACTCGGGCTACTACGACTGGTACGGCTCCGATCACGATCGCAACTGGACGCGGCATACGAAGGCGCACAACTCCATCCTCGTCGGCGGCGAGGGCCAGCCCATCTTCGACGTCACCGCGAAGGGCGCGGTCACGGACTACTTCGAGAGCCCGGTCGGCTGCTACACCGTCGGCGACGCCAGCGCGGCCTACGCGGGGAAGCTCACCAAGTTCGTGCGGCACATCCTCTACCTGCGCCCGGACGCGTTCGCCATCATCGACGAGCTGGAGGCGCCTGAGCCGACCACCTTCACCTGGTGCGCACACGCGCTGGAGGAGATGCAGATCGACGAGGCCGCGCGGCGCGTGACCATCACGAGGGGCGACGCGACGCTCGACATCGCCTTCGCGACGCCCGAGGGCCTGAGGTTCACGCAGGACAACGACTGGGACGGCCACCCGCCGCAGGGCCGCTACGCCGGCCAGCCGCAGCAGTGGCACCTCTTCGCCGAGACCACCCAGCCGACCACGCGCATGCGCTTCGTGACGCTGATGCAGGTGCGGGAGGGCGGGCAACCGCCGACGTTCCGCTCGGGGCTGCCTGAGACGGGCGGCGGCGTGCGCGCCGAGCTGGGCCGTCTGCTCGCGGCCGTGCGCGATGGCGACGAGCCGCTGGTGATCGGCGACAGCACCGTGGACGCTCGCCTGGCGGCGGTGCATCTCGATGACGCTGCCTCGCAGATGCTGGCGATCGGCTGCCGCGAGGTCTCCGTGCGGCGCGCGCAGGCGAAGTACTTCACGTCAACTGAGCCCGTGACCGTCACCCTCGCCTGGGAGGGAACGCGCTTCGTGCGCGCGGAGATCCGCTCTGATACGACGACCGAAGTCGCACTCTGGGTGCCGCAGGGCATCGACAGCGTCACGCTCGACGGCCGGCCTCTGACCGCCGACCGCTGCCGAGTCGACCCGCAGACGCGCGTCGTGACACTCTCACTGGACGCGGGCATGCACTCCCTGACCACGCCCGAGGCGCGGCCCGCCGCCGAGGGCCGCTTCGGCCTGACCATCGACGGGGTCGAAGCGCAGGTCACGCAGGAGGCTCTACCCGCGTACACCGGCGGCGTGCTCGTGCGCGCGAGCTTCGACGCACACCCGGGCCTGCACCGCGTCTCGGCGAATGCCCCGGCGGGCGCAGCGGTCACGCTGAACGGAGGCGCGCTCAGCGCCGACAGCCAGGTCATGTGGCTGCAGGAGAGCAACACGCTGGAGGCGCGGATGGCCGGGCCCGCGACGGTACCGGTGGCGATCAAGCGCATCGAGATCGAGGGCGAGCCGAGGGTCGTGCGCGTGCTTGAGGCGACGCCCGAGGGCCTGCTGATCGAGGCCGAGGCGTTCGCGGACAGCGGGCAGGGGCAGCCGACGCGCTACTCGCACCGCGCGTTCCTGTCCGGCGGCGTGGGCGTAGGTGAGTGGATCGTGCCGGGGATGTGGCTGAGCTGGGAGATCGAGCCGCCGGCGCCGGGACGCTACCACATGGCGGTGAAGGGCTCGACGCACGAGCCCTACGCCGACCGGCTGATCGTGCTCGACGGCGAGCCCGTCGGCGGCGCATGGCAGGTCTTCCGCTTCGAGCACACGGGCGGCTTCGGCGCAACGCCCGAGGAGTGGCGGGAGATGCTGGTGACGGGCGCGGACGGCGAGCCGCTGACGCTGGAGCTTGGCCCGGGCGCGCATGAGCTGCGGATGATCTGCGTCGCGAACCGGCTGAACCTCGATTGGCTGAAGCTGGTGCCGGCGGGGTGACGGACGGAAAGCGTCGCAGCCCCCCTCCGTCTCTGTGCGTCCGGAACGACGGGTCGGTCAGGCGACCGACCCCTCCAACGGCATCGTTGGCCCGTAGACGTCCGCCTCGACCGGCTCGTCGAGGGTCCCGAGCGGCCTCATCCGGCGTTCCGGGCTGAGCTGCGCGTTCAGCGTCGCGATCACCTCGCGCGGCGACAGCTCCGTGGTGGGCGGCGCGCTGACGTGCGACTCCGTGGCCGCCTCGAAGCGCTCCAGCGCGATCCCTGCCGGTATCCGATCGTGCACGATCAGCAGCGCGTCCGCGATGCGCCCCCACTCCTCCGGCGACATCCCAGACCGCTCGAAGAACGCGCGGTGCAGGCGCTCATCCAGCAGCAGCAGCTCGCGGCGCGACTCGCGGTCCAGCTCCCGCGGGCGCGGGTGCGGGCCGCTCGGGGCCTCGGTCACGGCGAAGCCGCTCTCCGGGGCCTGAGGGACAGGCTGCGGCGGGTCAGGCTCAGGCATCGGCCGCGCCTCTTCCCGGCTCGCACGCTGCGGCGTCGGGGCCGCGCCCGGCCGCACCACCAACCAGACGATGACCGCCAGTACCGGCACCGCGACTACCCCGACGAGGATCAACCCGATCAGCACGAATTCGTTCAACGCGATCCCTCCTCAGCGTCTCACGAACGCAATCGGCATCGGTGCGGCCCAGTCGATGCCCGCGGGTTCCGTCTGCGTGCGGACTATCGCTCGCGCGCGTTTGTGCCCCGCGCAAGCGCAGTCGGCGTTCCGGGCGCGGCGGCACGAGCGGATCACGCGCCGCACCTCGGCGAGGGCCTCGGCGTCGCTTGGGAAGGCCGCGTGGTTGACGGACTCGTCATCAAGCGCGCCGCGGCGCGACTCCTCGTAGACCGCGACGGCCTCCAGCCCACAGGTAGAGCAGCTCACGACCTGCAGCGCGACCTCGTCCGAGCGCGCATCGGAGCCGAGCTCGATCGCGGCGTCGATGCGGAGGGCGCCTGCTCCGCACGTCGGGCAGCGCAGCGGCATGGCGATCACCTCGGTGGTCGGCGGATGCATCCCTGGTGGAGATTACTTCGTTCCGGCGGAGGAATCCTCCCTGCGAGCTGCGTTTAACGCGTGCGCGACCGGACGACCAGCGTGAAGGGGAGGTTCGACCCGGCGGTGGGGATGATCTCCAGCGGGATGGTCACCGCAACGCCCGGCGGCAGGTCGCGGCGTTCGAGAATCTGCTCGTTGCCCGCGCCGAGGTTGCCGCTGCAGTTGAGCGCGCCCGCGACCATCGTGACGCTTCGAGCAACACCACCACCGGCGCGCAGCGCAAGCTCCAGCACAGCGGGCTGCTCGGTCGGGTTGGAGGCATTGACGCGCACGCGATGGCTGATCCCGTACGCGCCGGCGAGGGCGATGCCCTGCTCGTTCTGCACGTCCTCGCGGCCGATGCTCAGGTGACCGTAGCGCCCGCCGACCTCGTAGTTGACCTCCGCGTCGAGGGCGGCCGGAAATTCGTAGGGCGTGACGGGGAGCTCGTTGCCGGCCCCGGGGACCTCGTCGAAGCCGGACGGCTCGTCCTCCGGGTCGCGCGAGACCACCTCGACGTAGAGGTGCTCGCCCGAGTCGGCGATCAGGTCCATCAGGCCGCTGACGACGTCGTGGTGGTCAATGAGGACCGCGCTCGTCTCGAAGGCGCAGCGCGGCGGGACGATCGCGAGGAAGCCGGCGCCGCGCCGCACGCTCTCCCAGTAGCGGACCATCGCGTTGTAGCCGACGAAGATCTCGTCGCCATCGGGCCCTGCCTGGGCCCAGCCGAGCCGCACGCGCGCCGGCTCGTCGCCGGCGTTGACCACGCGGACGGCGAGCACGATCGGGCGGCCGGCGTAGTTCTTGTGGTGCCACATCACGCGCGCGGGGACGTTCGGCGCGAGCGACTGGCGCATCAACGCCCCGATGCCATCCACCTTCTCCGGGGCGTTGCTGATCAGCAGCGACTGCGGCGTCGGGATGGCCGCCGGCCCGCCTCGCACGGTGACCGGGAGGTTCTTCGCGACCGGGAGGTACTCGATGCCGCCCGCGCGCACCGAGACGGTGTAACCGCTCGCGGTCGGCACCAGCTCCGCCAGCCGAACGATAGCGCGCGGCTCGGGGCGCACCGCGCTGAGCGCCGCATTCAGCAGCGCGGGCATCGTCATCGGCTCGGGAACGCCGCCCGGCAGGGCGCTCAGGACCGCGGATGCGCCGATCTGCGCCGCCCACTTCTTCACCTCGACGGTGATCGCGTGCTGCAGGTCGCCGAACTCGACGACAACGACCGTCGTCCCGGCGCCGGCGCCGCGCACGACCGCGCGCCCATCCTTCCGCTCGATGGTCGCGATCGCCTTCGCCATGCTCTCGACGCGCGGCTTCGCCGCAACCGTGCCACCGAAGCGGATCGCGCGTTGCTCGCCGTACGGCACGACCAGCAGCTTGAGCGGATCAATGCAGACGTAAGGCTCGGTCAGCACCTGAACCACGCGCGCGCGCCAGCTCTCGCACAGCGCATTGGGCGGGAGGCCCGACGCTGCCGCGGTCTGCTCGTCGGCGGTGATGATCAGCGTCCCGGCGCCGGTGACGGTCCACTCGCCCCGCAGTTGGCTGACCGCAACCTGCTCGGGCTTCAGACCCTCCAACGCCAGGTCGGTGAGGCGCGCGGCGACCTTCTCCGCCTTCGCGGCGAGGCCGTTGCCGTTGGTCGAGCGCAGGCGCATGACGACCATGCCGTCGGCGTTGATCTCAGCGGTGTTCACGCCAGCGATCGATCCGCTGGTGACGGTGAAGCTCAGGAGCCGGTCGGCGCCGGCTGAGGCGGCACACATAAGCAAAGCGGCGACCACCAGCATCCGCGCGCGCGGTGCGAGGTGGCCGCCGGAGCGGCGTTGCGTGATCGCCCGTCTTTGTGCGACGCTCAGGGCCTCAGGCATGCGGTTTGCTCAGACTACCTCTCGGGACTACTGCTCCGACTCGCTCAGTCGTGCGCGCAGCTCCTCGACCGTCTGCTCCAGCTCCTTGATGCGGTCCATCAGCCGGGGCAGGCGGCGCATGTGCGCGATCGAGCGAAGCTGCTGCTGATGCGGGCCGGCCGGGTAGCCTGAGTAGATGCCCGGTTCGTTGAGATTGCCGAAGACCGAGGCGCGCGCTGCGACGATCACGTTGTCGCCGATCTCCACGTGATCGTTGACGCCCGCCTGGCCGCCCATGACGACGTTGTTGCCGATGGTCGTGCTGCCCGCGATGCCGACCTGCCCGCAGAGCAGGCAGTTGCGGCCCAGCACGACGTTGTGAGCGACGTGTACCTGGTCGTCGATCTTCGTGCCCGCGCCGATGCGCGTCGCGGCGACGGTGGCCCGGTCGATGGTGGAGTTCGCACCGATCTCGACGTCGTCGTCAACGATGACGGTGCCGATCTGCGGGATCTTCCGATGGCCCTCGGTTGTCTGCAGGTAGCCGAAGCCATCGGCGCCGACGGACGCGCCGGCGTGGATGATGACGCGGTCGCCGATCTGAGTGCGCGGGCCGATGTAGACCTGCGGATGGACCGCGCAGTCCGAGCCGATGACCGTCTCGGGGCCGACGTAGGCCAACGGGTGGATCACGCTGCCATCGCCGACGATCGCTCCGTCGCCGACGTATGCATGCGCGCCCACGCTTACGTTCCCGCCGAGCGTGACGTTGTGTCCCACTACCGCGGTGGGGTGCACGCCCGGCCCGGGGTGACGGTCGGGCGCGAAGAGCTCGAGGACCTTGGAGAAGGCCAGCCGAGGATCCTCCGTGACGATGAAGGGCTTGTGCCGGACCTCCACGTCTGGCGGCACGATCAGCGCCGAGGCGCGGCTTGAGTCAGCCAGCGACTGCACGCGTGGTCCGTCGGCGAAGGTGATCTCACCCTCGTTGGCGTCCTCGAGGTGGCCCACGCCGGTGATGTTGATCTCACCGTCACCGCGCAGCTCGCCCTCAATGCGCTCAGCAAGCTCAGCAAGCCTGTATACGATCTCGCCCACCAGTGTCAGCTCCTTTAGCCCCCACTTGCCGCCCAGAAGTCCTCAAGCTCTTCTGCGATGAGGCCCGTCACATCGCTCCCGCGACGCGTCCCACCGGGCAGCACCTGCAGCCGTATCCCGTTGCGGTAGGCAACGACCTCTGCTGCCGTCTCTGTTCCGGTCTTGATCTGCGCCCGCAGCCGCCCGATCGCCTCGGCCATCTGCTCCCGCTGCTGCACCATCTTCTCGCCACGGGCCGCCTCAGCGGCCTCCCGCGAGAAGCCGATCTCGTCAACACGCGCGTTTGCCGGCTCGGCCCCGATGTCCGCCGAGACCTCACCGGCCTCCGGCATGGGCCACGACTGCTGCATCTGCGCGATCATGTGATCGTAGAGGTCCCCACCCGCCCGGCGCATCGTCGTCTCGCGCTCGGCGCCGATCGCCCGCGCCCGCTCCCGCGCGCGCTCGACCCGCGCCTGTGCATCCTCACCAAGCCGCGCCGCGAGATCGGCAAGCTGCTGCTCGCCTTCTCTGCGCGCGGTATCCATCTCCGTCTCGATAATTGCCCATACCCGCTGGCGCTCGGCGGCGGCGGCCGCCGCAGCCTCGTCGTCGCGGATCGTCGCGTCAATGCTCAGGTTCGTCAGGCGCTCCTGGTAGTACTCAACCAGTTCCGCCCGCATCCGCGCCAGCCGCCGACTCTCCAGCGACCGAGCCTGTGCCAGCCGATCCTGGATCGCTCCCTCAGCGCGCTCTTGCTCCCAATCGATTCTCGTCTGCAGGTCCGGCGAAAGGCCGTTCTCGGGCAGCATCAGTGGCGGGTAGTCCGCCCGCCAGTCGTCCTTGAGCGCCGCGATCCTCGGCCCCGGATCGGCCAGAGCGAAGCTCTCAATGAACGCTACATCGCTGAAGCGTCGGTTGATCGGCGCGAGCGCCGGCTCCCACTCATCGTCGGCCAGCTCATCGAGCGTCTTCTCAAGGCTCTGCAGCGCGCCCCACAGCGGATGCCTGCTGACCAGCCGCGCAGTCCATGCGTAGCCATCAACAGGCTCCCCGGGGACCCGCACCGGGCGCGCGGCCGGCTCCCGACCGCACCCGGCAAGCACGCACAGAAGGCTCAGCGCGACGATCAGCGCGCGCTGGGGCCTACCCGCCCTGGCCACCGGTCTGTTGGCCGCCACCCGCGCCACCTTGCTCACCTGGCTGCCCCTGTTCGCCCGCAGCCGGCTGTTCCGTCGCCGGCTGCTCAGCGCCCGCGTTCAGACGCTCGATCACCGCGTCGGTGATGTCCTCGCCGCCGTAGAAGACCATGTCGGCGTCGAGGACCAGGTCATAGTCGCCATCCTTTGCGGTGTCCACGACCGCCTGCTGGACGGTATCCATCAGGCCCGCGAGCGCGGTATCGCGCCTGGTCGAGAGCTCCTCCACGATGCTCTGCTGCAGGAACTTGAGCGTCCCCACACTGGCGTCGTACATGTCCTGGAGCGCGTTGAACGCCGCAGTCTCCTCGGCCGAGCGGCCCACCTGCGCCCTGAGTTCAGAGAAGCGCGCATCGCTCTTGTCTGAGATCCGCCGCAACTCGTCAAGACGCGTCTGATCGGTCTCGGCGCGCTCCCTACTCAGAAGATCGACCGCCTCCTCGAACTCTTTCCTCGGGAGGAAGACGAAGTTCGTGAGTTCGTCGTGATAGCTCCTGCGGCTCTGCATCCACTGTCCGAGCTCTATCTCCTGCGTATGAAGCTGGGTGTAGCCAGCCTGCACGCGAGCGAGGCTCACGGTCGCGACCTTCGGCCTGACAGCGTCGTCCTGAGCGTACGATGTGAGCACACAAACAGCCCCGAGCGCCAGTGCAAGCAACGCCCGCGTGACGGTTATCGTGTTATGACGCATTCGTGACTCCCCTGTGCGTTCTTCGCACGAAGACAGGGCTCTGCCCGCCCGTTACTTGGACAGTACCCTCCGCCCGAGGTTTCTTGTTCGTGCGAAGGTCGTTGGTGAGATGCGGCGGACGCCGCCCCGGAGTATCCGGCGCGGCGCCCGAGCTTTTCGGCAAGTTGCTCAGAAGGTGTTTCCGAAGCTGAAGTGAGCCTGGCTGCCTTCCTCGCCGAAGCCGAAGTCCAGCCGGATGGGGCCGATCGGGGTGATGACGCGAACGCCCGCGCCCACGCCCACGTGGGGCTGGAAGTTCTGGTCATCGGCCTGGATCTGGAAGCCGGGCACGACGGTGCGGAAGGTGCCTCCGTAGGCGTCGCCCACGTCCAGGAAGGCGACGGCGGTCAGGCTGTCGTTGATGCGCTTGCGGTACTCAGCGTTGCCGAGAATGAGCGTCTCGCCGCGGTAGCGGTCGGGCTCATAGCCGCGCAGCGTGTTCGCCCCGCCGACCGTGAACGACTCGAACAGCGGCGGATCGCCGAAGGTCGTGCCGCCCATGAACCGGACGGCTACGACGTCCTCGCCCACGGCGAAGTAGCGGCGGTAGTCGAGCGTAAACTTGCCGAACTCCGTGCTGCCGCCGAGGAGCGAACCCGCCTGCTCGTAGGTGAGCGAGGTGACCGCGCCGCTGCGTGGATTGGCGCGCACGTCGCGGGTGTCGTCGATCACGCCGAGCTTGAGCGAGTTGACGCGTCCGCCGGGGTGCAGCGGCGCCGCGACCTCGACCGGCAGGCTGGTATCGCCGGGCTCGGGGTTGTCCGGGCCCAGGCCGGGGTTCGTCGGCACCGGGTTGTCGAAGTTCCCGCCGGAGAGGCCCTGCGCGGTGCCGATCACACCGACGCCCGGCGGCAGGACGGTCGTGCCCTGCAGTGCCGAGCTGGAGACCTCGACCGAGCGGACCGTCATGCTGACGCTGCGCCGGTCGGCGATGGGCGTGATGATTGTGAAGTCGCCGCCGGTGCGGCGCTCATCGAACTCGTTGTCGGCGGTGCTGATCGCCGCGCCGCCGATGAACTGCCTGCGGCGCTGGGTGTCGTAGAGGTTGATCTCGAAGGTCGTGCCTTTGCTGTCAAGGTACGGGTCGGAGAAGCTCAGTTCGTAGCTCTCGCGCCCGCCCAGTTCGAGGCTGACGGAAGCGCGCTCGCCCTGGCCGCGCAGGTTCCTCTCCTCGGCGGAGAGCATGACGACGAGGCTGTCGAGGCTCGACCAGCCCAGGGCGAAGGCCGCGCGACCGGTCTTGGCCTCCTTGAGCTGGATGACAAGGATGACGTCGCGCAGCGGGTTCTCGACGCCGGGCCGCAGCTCGGTCTCGACCTCTTCGAACAGGCCCATCGCGTAGATGCGGCGGATGGCGGTACTGACCTCTTTCTGCTGGAACAGTTCGCCGGGCTCCAGCTCCATCTCGCGCTTGACGACCCACGGCTCGGTGCGGCCGAGGCCGTCGACGACGATGTCCTCGATACGTGCCTCCTCCATCACGAAGGTGAGCGCGCCGAACTCGTCCAGACGCGCCTCGGAAACCTTGGCGATGTAGCCGCGCGCCTCGTAGAACTCCTCGATCCGGCGGACATCGCGGGCGATCGCCCGCTCGTCGTAGATGTGCCCCGGCTGGCTGATGATCTCTGCCGCGAGTTCCTGATCGCTGATGACGGTGTTGCCGGCGAACAGGACCTGGTCGATGCGCTGCTTCTCGACCACGGTGATGATCACACGCACGGCCTGATCCATCTGCTCGGTGGAGAGGGTGACGTCGTCGAAGTAACCCATCCGCTCCACGAGCCTGATCGCTTCGGCGCCCTTGGTCTCGGTGTACTCCTCCCCCACCTTGAGGACGTCCGCGACGGCTCCCAGGATCGGCTCACGGGCGACGAAGTCGTTCCCCTCCACGACGACCTCGCCGATCAGCGGACGGTCTGCCTGCCCCCAGGCCCCCGTGCAGATCAGTGCCGTGAGTACGATGCCTGCTGCGATCTTCGCGATTGACTTCATAGGTCTCCCTTGCTCCTCAGTGCTCCCCACCTGCGTGCCCTGTACGGCCCGGTGAGTGTCGGCCGCGGCTCACGGAATGTCTTCCAGCAGATCCTCCAGCCGCTCGCGCAGCACGCTGCGCGCGCGGAACAGGCGGCTCTTGATCGCCTCGACACTGCAGCCGAGAATGTCCGCGATCTCCTTGTAGCGCAGGCCCTCGAGGTCCCTGAGCACCACGACCTCGCGGTAGTCATACTTGAGGTCGCAGACCTCTTCCAGCACGATCCGGCGGAGCTGATCGTTCTCAGCCATGCGGTCGGGCGCGAGGGTCCAGTCCTCGACCTGCCGGGTCACCTCGTCGCTCTCGAGCTGCATCGGCTCGTCGAGGGAGTAGGCTCGGCGCGCGTCCAGCCGCTGATGCTTCTCGAAACGGTTCTTGGTCAGGTTCACCGCGATCCGGTAGAGCCAGGTGTAGACCGAGGCCTCATGGCGGAACCGCTCGTAGGCCCGGAAGGCGGCCACGAAGGTATCCTGGGTGAGGTCCGCGGCCTCCTCCTGATCCCCGACGAGTCGGTAGATCACGTTGTAGATGCGGTCGCGGTTTTCCTCGACCACCGTCTCGAATGACGGGCGGTGTCCGCTGTCGATCGGCCTGTCCTTGCCCTCACTCAGGGGCTGCCGACTGGTCTGGGCGCCCATATTGCCGTTCACTTTAGACAGCGACTCCCCTTGCGGGTTGCGGCATCGGGCCGATGGCGGCGGCCGCCGGCCTCAGAATCCATACACGTACTCCACGAGGAACCGGTTGTCATTGCGATCGTTCGTCTCATACGTCAGCTCAAAACGCTTCTCGACCTTGTACGATACCTCCAGCGAGTAGTCGGTCTCGGTCGCCCCGATCACCGACGTCTGATACGTGACCAGCAGGTCCTCGATCAGGTAGCCGCCCAGCCGCACATCGACCGGCTGATCGAACGCGAAATTCACCTCAAAGACGGAGAGGCCGAGCAGCTTCTTCAGGTCCTCCTGGAACGGCTGGAAGACATACGCCCGGAACGCCGCGCCCAGGGCCGACACGAACTGCTGGTTCAGCACATCATTCAGGTCCCCGCCCGACGACATCCCACCCGAGCCGCTGAACGGCGCGGCCCCGAGCAGCGCATAGATCTGCTCATCGGCAAGCGGCGGCGTCGATGACACCTGCACGTGAATGTGATTGGGCAGCGTGCCGGAGACCTGCAACTGGACCAACACGTCCTCCAGCGGCCGGCCCTCGATGACCGTCTCCTGAATCTTGCGCGTGGCAGTGGCCCAGACGCGTCCGTCCATCTCCAGCTCCACCGGCGGCTCGCGGTGCATCCCCAGCTTCGGGCGCACGAGGAAACGCACGCCGGCGGTCTCGATGTCCAGCACGCCGCCGGACACCGTCGCCTCGCCCTCCTGCACCTCGACGAGCCCCTGCACGCTCGGCCGCTGCGGCGTGCCGCGCAGCCAGACGGCCTTCTCCGTCGGCTCCAGCGGCGCGGTGAGGCCGGTGGTCTGCACGCGCACGTCCGGGCCGATCGCGAGTGCCACGTCGAAGTTCAGCGGCGGGGCGTTCTCGGACATGCCGAACAGCGCCGACTCCTCCCCGCCGGAGGCGAGCAGCGGAATGCTCGCGACCGCGTGCGAGAGGGTCATGGCGCCTGTGACGCCCACCGGGGCGCCCGGCGCCGCGTTCGCGATCCCGATCCGGCCGTCCACCGTGCCGAGGAAGAGGTTCCCGTAGCGCGGCCTTGCGTCGTCGGCGACGATCGCCAGATCGAAGTCGTTCTGAGCGACTTCGGCGGGCACGAAGCTCGTCACGCCGACCGTGCCGTCCACCACCACTGTGCCGTCACCCAGGTCGGCGCCGACCTCGTCCACCGTCAGCAGGTGCCGCCCGGGCTCCTGGGTGACGAACGTGACCTCGCCACGCAGATCGCGCAGTGCGAGCCCGGCGCTACCGAGTGACTGCTTCGCGGCGTTCACCGTCATCCGCAGGTCGTAGCGATTCCGGGCGAGCGCCGCGAGCTCGTACTCGGTCATCTCGGCGGTCCCGCCGGCCGTGACCGTCACGGACTCCTCACGAGCGGTGAACTCCTCGAGCGCCACGACGGTGGTGCCCTCAACGCCGGTGAAGCTCACGTTGAGCGCAAGGTCCTCGATCGGGCTGCGCAGCCATGGCGTCTCGATCGACGGCGCGCGCACGGTGACCTGCCCGTTGAGCTCAGGGCGCCGCGTGGTGCCCGCGATCTTCACGAGGCTGTCGAACGTACCGGTCGCCTCGATCTGACCGAGCGGGCCACCCTCGTCCTCACCGACCGCGTCGGCGATGAGCGGCGGGAAGACCGCCAGGTTCGTCCCATCCGAGCGCAGGACGACCTGCAGCTCCCCGTCCTGCGGCACCGACATCGTGTCCCAGTCGAACGGGATGCGCCCGTCCACGAAGAACTCCTCGTCGCTCTCGCGCACCACGAGGCTGTCCACGTCCATAACCTCGCCGTCGTAGCGGATGAGCGGCGCGGAGACGAGATCGAACTTCACGCCATGCGCCTCCGGCTCGGTGATGTCGATCGAGCCGATGAACTGCGGGTCGTCGAGGGTCCCGGTCGCCATAACGGTCAGGTTCAGCCGCCCGCCCACGGATGCGACCGCGGCGGGCACCCACGGCCGCAGCAGCGCGAGGTCGAGGGCGGAGACGTCCGCGAGCAGGTCCATCGCCCCGCCCGGCGCCCACGTGCCGTCGGCCGTAATCAGGGCGTCGCCCTCGACCGACTCGATCTGCACCGCGACCTCGGGCTTGTCGGCCACCTGCGCGTGCAACTCCGTGTCGGGCAGCAGCTTGTTGTCAAAGGATGGCCGGTGGATGCTCACATCCACCTCGGCCGTCAGCGCGGCGAGCACGTCGGCGATGATCTCCTCGGTCTCAGCGCCCTCCGCGGCCGGCTCAGGGATCACGCCCTCGACGGACAGAGTGCCATCGAGCCGCCCACCGAGGCGCAGCGACAGCGACGCAAGCTGCGTCGCGAGCGAACTGTCCGCGTCCTCGTCGCTCTCGGCCATCTCGTCGCCTACCACGCCCTCCGTGGCTTCGCCCGCCTCGCCCCCGCCCGCCAGGTGCCGGGCCAGCGGTACCGCGATCTGCAGCAGTTCGGCGACCGCCACGTCGTCCAGCTCGACGTGCGAGGGCATGATCCGCTTCTCGTCGAGGCGGTAGCGCCCCTCCAGCGCGAGCTGCCCGCCCGCAAGCGCCAGCGTCGTGCGGCGCAGCATCAGCTCGTTCCTGTCAAGCACCACGGCGGCGGAGACCGCGCCGATCGGCTCGTCACCGACCTCGAGGTCCGTCGCCTGGATCTGCGCGAGGCCCTTCAGGTCATCCAGCGGCCCCTGCACGTTCAGGTAGGGCAAATTCAGCCGCCCGGACACAGGCAGCCCTGTCTCCTGCAACAGCGCCAGGTCCTGCAGCACGATGTCCTCGGCCCGCACCGTCGCCGAGATGATCGGCTCATCATACAGCGACGTCACGGTCGCGGTGCCGGAGACGACCGCGTCACCGACCGGCACGCGCAGCTCAGTCATCTGCAGCACGTCGCCCTGCAGGCTCACGGCCAGGATCGCTTCATCGGTCGCAATCGCATCGTAGCGCGCGTAGTCAAGGTAGACGGTGCCATCGGCGCTTGGGCTCTGCAGCGTCCCGGCGACGTTAACCTCCACGTTGACAGCGCCCGCAAGGTCCTCGTCCTGCAGCTCCGCCAGCTCCAGCGCGCGCTCATCCACCGGGCCCGCAAGTCTGACGGTCCCGTCGAGCTCAGCATTCAGTTCCTCGAGGTCGATGTCGCTGAGCGTGGCGTCCGCGCGGGCCACGATGCGGCCGCTCGACGCGAACAGGTCGCTCACGCGCAGCTCGTCGAGGCCGCCGTCGAAGTCGGCCATCAGCGCGTCCACGTCGTAGTCCTGGTACTTCACGTTGAAGGCGCGCAGCGATGCGTCGATCCGCGGCTCCTCCGGCGTGCCGCTCGCCGAGCCCGTCAGGAACACCTCGCCCTGCAGGTTGTCCGCGTCCAGCTCGAAGCGGTCCACGACCGATCCGAGCTGGACGCCCGCGACCGCGAAGCTCGCGGCCATCTCGCCCTCGAAGGGCATCACTCCGCGCACCCAGGCGACGCCGAGGGGGTCCTGCAGGTTCGCGCCGAGCACCTCGACCGCGGACTCGTCCACGACGACCAGCGCGCGCACACTCTCGGCGGCGTAGTCCTCGTAGCCAGGCTCGTTGATGATCGCATCGGCGACCACGTAGGGCGTGCCGTCGGCGTACTCACCCACGAACGAGCCGGAGAACTCGCCCGCCAGGCCCGCCGCGGCGTCCAGCCCCGGCAGCTCCTGCAGCCGCGCCAGCTCGATCCCATCGATCTGCCCCTGCGCCCACGCCCACGGTCCGCCCTCGGCGCCCAGGTGTACCACCACGTCGGCGATCAGGCGGCCCCCGAGCGGCTCGGCGCGCAGGTCGCTCAGGTAGATCACATCGTCCGCCAGCGAGACGCCCGTCGTCAGGCCGGCCACGGAGACGTCGCCGACCGCCATGCGCGGGATACTCAGCTCAGTCTGCGCGACCGGGATCTCCGCCGACCACAGCACGTCAGCGCTCAAGTCCTCCAGCGGCGAGACCTCGATCGGCCCCTCGAACCCCTCCGGCAGCGATGCCCGCAGCGGCTCGAGATCCACGGCCTCGGTGCGCGCGATGTTCACCCGGCCGCGCACGTTCGGGTCCGCAAGGTCAAGCACGTCCACGCGCAGGTCCAGCGGCCCGGCGACGATCTCACCGATCTGCGCGTTGGCGTAGCGTATCTGCCCCGGGGCCTCCGCCTGCGCGCTCAGGTTCGCCCGATTGACCGGCCCCACCAGCGTGCCGGACAGCAGCAGCGGCCCACCGACAGTCGCCGCGTCGATCTGCTCGCGCGTCTGCGGATCGAGCTGCGGCGCGAGGTCGAGCAGCTCGTCCGGGCGGGTGATCTCGCCGTCGAACGCCAGATCAACGATCGGCTGCTCGAAGTCGCCCACGAAGCCGGTGGCGTCCACGGTTGTGCCGCCGATACGCGCGTGCAGCGAGTGTACCTGCGCGCCGTCCATCGTGCCGGTGAGGGTCGCGTCGGCGACGACCTGGCGGTCGTTGAGTGCCGCGAGCGTGAAGGCGGCGTCCCGGATCGTCACGTCCGCCGCTACCGCCGGCTCGGGCGGCGCGCCCTCGCGCGGCATCAGCCCGATCGTGGCGGAGACGTCAACGCTGCCGCGCTGCACCGCAATGTCGTTGCTCACCAGGAACATGTCCGACCAGAAGGCCGCGTCGATGCTGCCGATGTCGGCCTTCGCCCACGTGTAGCCGGTCTCAAGTTCGGTCTGCCCTCGGACGCCGACGCGACCGAAGCGGCCGAGCCGCTCGCGGGCGGACACCTCCACCGCCGCCCAACCGATCTCCCGCATGTCCACCTCGGCATCGACCGAGGTCAGCTCGATGTTCAGCGGTTGGCCGTTGACCGTCTCGATCGCGTAGTCATCGTAGATGATGACGCTGTCCTCGACCGTGATGACGCCCTGGAAGCGGTCTTCGGGCGGCGGCGGCGGGCCGACGGGCTCGGGCACCAGCTTCTCAACGTTCAGGTTGCCCAGTTGATCGCGCACCACATGCACCCACGCGCGCTCAAGCCGCACCTTCGAGATCGCCGCCGCGGGCGCGACCTCCTGCCGTGCGATGCCGAGCGCGTCGAAGGCGATCTGCAGCCGATCCGCACGGATCACCGCTCCGTTGCGGAGGAAGTAGCCCTCCGCGATCGCCAGCGAACGCAGCTCGACGCCGGCGAGCGAGAGGTCGGTGATCGGCCCGAGCTGCACCTGCCGGTCGAGGGTGTCGGCGACCTGCTGCGCGACCAGCAGGTGCAGCCACTCCCGCCACCGGCCCTCAGGCTCCATGACGCTGCGCCCCGCCTCACCAAGCAGAGCGGCGGTCGTGAGTACGATCAGCAAGATTACGATGACGCGATTGGTCATGGTCAGCCCAGGCTCGTGACATGACCGTGATGCGGCAGGCGCAGCGACCCGGCGGGTCCGTGGCACGGGCGCCCTCGCCCGTGCGTCGTTACCGTCGGCTTCCGGCAAGCTCCGCGGCCGTCTCGGCGGCGCGATAGCTGCTGCGCACGAACGGGCCGCTGAGCACGCGCCGCAGGCCGCGCTCAAGACCCATCTGCTCGAACTGCGCGAACTCCTCCGGCGGCACGTAGCGCGCCACCGGCAGGTGCTCGGGCGAGGGCCGCAGGTACTGCCCGATGGTGACCAGGCTGCAGCCCGCGTCGGCGAGGTCCCCAAGCGTCTCGCCGACCTCCTCGGGCGTCTCGCCCAGGCCGACCATCAGCCCGGACTTGAGGATCGTCCCCGGCACGGCGTGCTCGGCTGCGGCGCGCAGCACCCCCAGCGAGCGGTCGTAGTCGGCCTGCGGCCGCACGATCGGCTGCAGCCGCCTGACCGTCTCGGCATTATGATTGTACACCGTGGGCTCAGCACGCAGTACGCGCTTGAGCGGAAAAAGGTCACCACCGAAGTCGCTGGTGAGCACCTCGACGCGCACCCCCGGGATGCGCTCTCGCAGCGCCTCGATCGTCGCGACGAACTGCCCGGCCCCGCCGTCGGGGAGGTCGTCGCGCGTCACGCAGGTCAGCACGACGAACTCCAGCCCCAGCCGCACCGAGGCCTCCGCCACCTGCGCGGGCTCGTTCGGGTCGGGCGGGGCGGGTTCACCGTGCGCCACGGCACAGAACCTGCAGTCACGGGTGCAACGGTCGCCGAGGAGCATGAACGTGGCGGTTCCGCTGCAGTAGCACTCACCTATGTTCGGGCAGTGCGCCTCTTCACAGACCGTGCAGACGCCGCAGCCACGCAGCAGCTCCCGCGTCTTCCGGGTGAGGCTTGCCTTGCCCGTCTTGACCTTCAACCAGTCCGGCATACGCTCACGCCGGACCGAGGGATTACTCGCTCCGTCAGGCACGATCATAGCTCCTTCCAGTCGCGCGCATGCGCCGGTTGATTGTACCCGCGATGCCCCCCGTACGTCAACGACCGCGGGCTGGAAGCCCGCGCCACAGGACTCGCTGGAAGCCCGCACCACTACTCGTGGGGCAGGCATCCTGCCTGCCGCCGTTCAGGCAACAGCCGCGGGCTGGCAGCCCGCACCACAGGACTCGCTGGAAGCCCGCACCACCACTCGTGGGGCAGGCATCCTGCCTGCCGCCGTTGGGGCAGTACTCGGAGCCGCAGGCCCGCGCCACGGTACCGATGGGGATCTGCGGCAAATGCAGGCGAGAGGGCCTCACCCGAGGCCCTCCCGCCGTGTCAACGTCCTCCGCCTCTGGAAGCCGGTCAAAGCGTACGCCCCGCCGCCTCACAGAACGCCGCAAGCTCCTTCATCAGCCTCGCGAAGGCCGCGGGCGTGAGCGACTGGGGGCCATCCACCTTCGCCTCCTGCGGCCGATGGTGCGTCTCGACCAGCAGCCCGTCCGCACCCGCCGCCACGGCGGCCTTGCTCAGCGCAGGCACCATCCAGTCATGCCCGGAGGCGTGGCTCGGATCGACCACCACCGGCAGGTGGCTGAAGCGCTTGAGCGCAATCACCGCGGAGATGTCCAGCGTGTTGCGAGTGGAGGGCTCGAAGGTGCGTATCCCGCGCTCGCACAGGATGACGTTCGCGTTCCCCTCGACCGCGACGTACTCGGCCGCCTGCAGCAGGTCCTCGACGGTCGCGGACATGCCGCGCTTGAGCATCACCGGGCGATCGACCTTGCCCAACTCGGTCAGCAGCGCGAAGTTCTGCATGTTGCGGGCGCCGACCTGGTAGATGTCCGCGACTTCGTGGAGCATCTCGATGTCGCGGATGTCCACGACTTCGGTCACGAACGGTATACCGACCTCTGACTTGACCGCCTGGGCCATCGGGATGCCCTTCTCCCGCAGCCCCTGGAAGTCGTGCGGCGAGGTGCGCGGCTTGAAGATCCCACCGCGCAGCACCTGCCCTCCCCGAGGTCTTCACGTAACCCGCGATCTCACTGAGCTGATCGTAGCTCTCCGCAGCGCACGGTCCGGCCATCACGATGAACTGCTCGCCGCCGATGGAGACCCCCTCGCTGATCTGGATGACGCTCTGATCGGTCCGCACCTCGCGCCCCACGAGCTTGTAGGGCTTGAGGATCGGGATGATCTGCTGCACCCCGGGCATCGTCTCGAGGATCTCGATCTTCTCCTGCGTCTTCTCGCCCACGACCGCCACAACGGTCTTCTCCACGCCGTAGATCGCGTGGGGGGTGAAGCCGAGGGACTCGACTTTGGCGATCAGCTTGTCAACCGTCTGCTTGTCGGCGCCGGACTCGACGATGATAACCCTGAGGAACGCCTCTCATCCGCGGACTGAACGTGTGTGAGCGATTATAGCAGAGCGGCGGGGGCGGGTGGAAGGTTGCCGTTGCCCAGCCGTATGCTCCCGAAGGCTGGCATCACGCGTCGGCCAGAACGACAACGACCGCCGGAGCGTTTCTCCCCCTACATCCCCTGCAGGAACGGGTTGCTGCGCTTCTCCTCGCCGATCGTGGATGAAGTCATGTGGCCGGGGTAGAGCTTCGTCTCATCCGCGAACTCCTCGACGAGGCGCTGGAGCGAGCGCTCGAGGGTCGCCATGTCGCCACCGGGGAAGTCGGTGCGCCCGACGCTTCCCGCGAAGAGCGTGTCGCCGGTGAAGAGCGCGTCGTCCACCGCGAGACAGACGCAGGCGAGGCTGTGCCCCGGCGTGTGCAGGACGCGCACGGTCAGCGTCCCGATCTCATACGTGTCGCCCTCGTGCATGCTCTCGTCAGGCTGCGACGGCTCAACGCCACCCACCATCGACGCCCAGTAGGGGTGCGGGCACTCGACCTGCTCGCGACCGTCCTCGTGCACGACCAGTGTCGCGCCCGTGGCGTCCTTCACTGCCTGATTCGCGGCGATGTGATCGACGTGCTCGTGCGTGTCGAAGATGTACTCAATCTCCAGCCCAAGCCGCTCAACGGCCGCGAGGATCCGCTCTGCGTCGCCGCCGGGATCGATGATGAAGCCTTTCTTCGTGTCCTCGCAACCGACGATGTAGCAGTTCGCCTGCAGCGGCCCGACGAGAAGCGTTTCGAGGATCATTACGCGGAGGTCCCTTCACTCGGCGGCATCGATCGCGCTGATCAGCACCAGCTTCTCATCCTCAAGGAGCTGGCCGGAGCGCGTCTTGACGCGCCGGACGTAGTCGCGATCGTAGTCATCCAGCCGGCCCGCGCGTCGCAGCTCGTCGCTGCCCGCCTTCAGCTCGCCCATGAGCACCAGCAGCTCGCCCAGCAGGTAGCCGTACGCGCGGTTGTCCGGGGAGATGCGACAGGTGCGGCGCAGCACCTTCAACGCAGCCGGGCGGCGGTCGAGCCGCATGAGCGCGCACGCCAGGCGGATGTGATAGAAGTCATCGAGCGGCGCGCAATGGGCGGCCGCCAGATAGGCCTGCGCGGCGAGCATCCAGTCCTCGGCCAGCACGTGCAACTCGCCGAGCTTGTAGCGGTAGAGGCCCTCGTCCGGCTCGATGGAGATCGCACACAGCAGCGCTTCCTCGGCCATCTCCACGTCGCCGGTGCGCATGTAGAGGTCGGCGAGGCGGTAGAGGTAGTAGGCGCGCTCGGGCGCGAGGTCAACCGCCTCCTCCATCTCGTAGATCGCCTCGCGCAGCGCCCCGCCGCGTGCCAGCAGATCGGCCATACAGAAGTGCGCCTCGGCGCTGTCCGGCTTCTTCTTCAGCGCATGGCGGTAGGAGGCCATCGCGCGGTCATCGCGGTCAACGAGCAAGTGCGCGTCACCGAGGCTCAAGTGCACGCGGGTGCTGTCAGAGTCGAGCTCGGCGGCACGCCGGTACAACTCGATCGCGCCCTGCGCGTCATCCTGCAGGGCCTGCAGATCGCCCACCTCGCAGTAACGACGGGCGAGTCGGTGGCGGATCGAAGGGTTCTCACGATTGCGTGTTGTCGCCATGGCCTCCGTGCCCCGATCGTGGGGCGTGGATCAGAAGGTCCGGTCGCTGCTGAGCAGCAGCGTCACGGGACCGTCGTTGGTGAGTGTCACGTGCATGTGCGCGCCGAAGACGCCGCGCTCGACCGGCACGCCCGCCTCGGCAAGACGCGCCGCGAGCGACTCCACGTAGCCGTCGGCAAGCTCCGGGTCGCAGGCGCCGGTGAAGCTCGGGCGCCGCCCCTTGCGGCAGTCGGCGTGGAGCGTGAAGTTGGGCACTACCAGCACCCCGCCGCCGATGTCGAGCACCGACAGGTTCATCTTCCCCTCATCGTCGCTGAAGATGCGCAGGTTGGCGATCTTGTCCGCCAGCCACTGCACGTCCTCCTCCGAGTCGCCCTCGCCGCAGCCCGCGAGGACCATCAGCCCGTGGCCGATCTCCCCCACGACCTCCCCGTCAATCTCGACCCGAGCCTCACTCACTCGCTGGACAACCGCCCTCACCGCGCATGCAACTCCCGTCCCGGCCTGCCTTCGCGTTCGGTTCTCTTTGTACCCGAGTGCGCCCGCGGCGTCAATGCCGCACGGCAATCAGGCAAACTTCGCTTTCCCCTTGACGAATACTACTACTTGCTGTAGTATCAACTACAAGCAATAGTATGAGGCCGAAGCCGAAACGACTCTGCGACGGCCTCCCGGAGGTGGCTGACGTGTACATGGGCCGAGTGGTTCGTGGATCGCTCGCCGTCGCAGTGCTCGCGGTGGCGACGCTGACGATGACCGGCTGCGGCGCGGACTGGTACGAAGACGACTACGGATATGACGACAACCGCGACGACTACTCGTACCAGAAGACGGTCTTCGTGTACCTGAACGTGGCCGACCAGGACGGCCAGCCGCTGAATGGCGCAACAGTGTGGTTCGATGGCGTGCAGGAGGAGAACCGGACCGACGGTGAGTACCGCGAGCTGGGGCAGCAGTTCCCGCCCGACTGGCGCGGCTGGAAGTACAACTGGGCAGGCGGCCCCTACTGGATCGACCTGCGCGACTGGTCCAACCGCCGGGCGACGATCGAGATCCTTATCAGCAAGACCGGCTACGACACCCAGCGCACGACGCTCTCGCTGACGCGCTACGATCCCGATGAGATCTACATGCGCCAGACCTTCGTGATGGAGCGGCAGGTCGGCCCGGCGAGCGTGGCCCGCATCGTCGATGCGCCGCAGCCGCCGGAGATCATCTCACTCAAGTAGGCTGCCCGCGACCTCGCCGCCACGGGCCCCGGTGATCGCCACGCGGAGCAACTCTCCGCGCAGCTCATCGGGGCCCTCGAAGTGCACGCGCAGGTAGTTGTCCGCGATGCCGGAGACCTCGCCGATCTGATCGCGCGGCGTCTCCACCACCACCTCCAGCACCTCCCCCACCGCCGAGGCCGCGAACGCCTCGGCCTTGCGCACCGAGAGCGCCCGCAGGCGGTGCGTGCGGGCTTTGCGCACCTCGGGGTTGACCGGGTCAGGCATCTGTGCAGCGCGCGTGCCGGGGCGCTCTGAGTACGTGAAGACGTGCAGGTAGCTCATCGGCAGCTCGCGCACGAGCGCGAAGGTCTGCTCGAACTCCTCATCGGTCTCGCCGGGGAAGCCCACCAGCACGTCCGCGCCGATCCCCACCAGCGGCTCACGCTCGTCGATGCGCTCGATCAGGTCGCGGTAGAACGCCGCATCGTAGGGCCGGCCCATCCGCGCGAGCGTCGCGTCGCAGCCCGACTGCAGCGGGATGTGCAGGTGGCGGCACAGCTTCCCCGCGCAGGCCACTCCCTCCGGCGCATCGAGCGCCCGCCCGCCGGCGCCGACCATCGCGACCAGCCCGTCGGTGACCTCGCGTGGCTCGATGCTACTCACCCGCAAGCGCCGAACGCTCTCCAGGTCGCACATCCGCCGGACCAACTCGTCGAGGTCAACGTCATCGTCCAGGTCGCGCCCGTACGAGCCGAGGTGGATGCCGACCAGCACGACCTCCGGGTGCCCACCGCGAGCCAGCAGGTCGGCCTGCGCCAGCGCGACGTCGGGCGGCACACTGCGCGAGGGCCCGCGTGCCTGCGTGATCGTGCAGTAGGCGCAGTTGGCGTCGCAGCCGTTCTGCACCTTGACGAACGCACGAGTGTTGCCGGGGAAGTGGGAGACGAGGCGGTTGGCGTCGCGCGACTCACCCGCGGGCATGCACGGCATCCCGCGCTGCGCGAGCCAGTCAAGGGCCGCCTGCGCGAGCTGGGCTTTGCGCTCATTCGCCGCCACGAGGTCGGCCACGCCCAACTCCTCGATGACCTCGGGCTGCATCTCCACGTAGCAGCCGGTGACGATGACCATCGCGCCCGGCACGCGCCTCCTGGCGCCTCGGGCGAGGCGGCGGGTGTCGCGGTCGGTCCGGTGGGTGACGGTGCAGGAGTTGATGACGTAGACCTCCGCGGGGGCGTCGAAGCCGACGCTGCGGAAGCCCAGCGCCTCGAAGTCCTCACGGATCTGCTCGCTCTCGTATTGATTGAGCTTGCAGCCGAAGGTCTTGATCGCGACCCGCGGGGCATCATTCATCGCCGGTCACCTGCCCGGGGGCCGGACGCCCGGCCGGTTGCGTGGGCGTGAGTCGCTGTGCTATAATCGCCGGGCGGGGGGACGGCTGAGTGGCCCGCCAGATCGGGCCCTGGAGAGCACCTAGCGGCGACGAGCAGGCACGCCAAACGGCCGGGGAGCGCTCCCCGGCCGCGGAGAAGTCGGCATTCCCGGCGATTCTTAGCCGTGAGCGGCCTTGCGCACTTTTCCCGCTTTGATGCAGGACGTGCAGACCCGGATCCGCTTCGGCGAGCCGTCCACGATGCAGCGAACGCGCTGCAGGTTCGGCTTCCACTTACGCTTGGTGTGTCGCATCGACTTGCTTACGTTGTAGCCCGTGCTCGGGCGCTTGTTGCAGATGAAGCACTTTCCCATGACTTGCGCATCCCTTCCGAAGGCAGCCAGACCCGTCGCGGCCGCCGGTCATCTCGCGGGCTATTGATGATAGCACAATGCGAACGCATTCGCAAGATGGTGACGCGCGGATCGAGGGACGCGCTCATCACTACCTATCCAGAGGGCGAAGACGATGGCCGTTGAGTCGCCGGCTGTGAGCACAGAGATGGCTCTGATCGAGGACCGCTACGTCATCCCCGACCACGTTGAGGTCCGGCGGATGCTCGCGGACCGCCCTGACGTGCGCGAGGCGCTGCTTGAGGCGCCCGCGGTCATCAGGGAGGCCTTTGGCAGCCGCCTCAGCGGGATCGTGCTTGAGGCCGTGCCGGATTACGACGAGGGCGAGGACCTCCTGGGCGTCACCGCTCTCGTGAGAGCGACGGCACGGGAGGCGTTTGATCTGCGTCGGGGCATCGACCGCTGGTGGCTGACGCGCTCTTCGGAAGTGCGGCTTGCGGTGGCGCTCGGGGTGGCGCCCGTATGAGTTTCGGGTGGCAAGACTTCGAGACACTCGCACGAGAAGTCCTCGACGGAGTAGATGAGTCGACAGTGCCGGAAGCCGCGGTCCGCACTGCTCTTGGGCGAAGCTACTACGCCGTCTTCGGGGTCGCGCGTGACATGCTGCGCGCTCGAGGCGTCAACCTTCGCCGTGAAAGTGAGCATGCGGGTGTGCGGCGCGCGCTGAGCAACTCGGCGGATGTCGTCGAGCAGCAGACCGGCGCAGCTCTTGCCGAGCTGTTCAGGTGGCGTGCTATCGCCGACTATGACGCGCGCCCGGCGCTTCCTCTCACTCGCGAACTTGCGGAGCACGCCTATCTTGTGAGCCGATCATCTCTCTCCGCGCTCCGCCCGCAGCGAGCGGATGACGCAGAGGAGCATGCCGAACCCGACGCGCCGCAGGACCGTCCGTAGCACCGAGCAACGCGCTTTCCGCCAACGAGGCGATCATCATACTTCGCTACGTGCAGGAAAACATCTATCCTGACTGGATGCAGCCCGGCCTGAGCGTGACCGGCCCCCCGCGGATCAGCGGCAGCGCCATGCCCGGCGGCGTCTTCATGTCCACCGGCAACGTTCGCAGCCCGGAAGGCATCACCGGAGAACTCTGGCTCGTTGGCACCGGCACCACCATCGCACTGATGGGCGCGTGCGGCATGGTCCTGACCTACATCGTCTCGTGGGTCCTGCAGCAGGTCTACGGCATTCCGTTCGTGCAGGTCCTACTCATGGTCCAGACGACCATCGAGCCCGCCGCCGGCCCGTGGGTGGATGTGGGCCTGAACCTGCTGATATTGCTGTCATTCCTGACGCTGATGCGTATCACGCCGCTGTCGGGCTACCACGCCGCCGAGCACAAGGTCATCGGCGCGATCGAGCACTTTGGCGAGCCCACCCGCGAGCGCGCCCGCATGATGCCCCGCGCCCATCGGCGCTGCGGCACGAACCTGCTCGCAGGCCTGCTCCCGCTGCTGGTGCTCAGCGAGCCGCTCTACCGCATCAGCCCGGTCCTCGCGGTCGTGGCCGTCGTGCTCGGCTGGCAGTTCCGCTTTGTCGTCGGCTACTTCATCCAGGCGATCTTCGCCACGAAGGAGCCGACCGACCGCCAGCTCGACGCCGCCCTGCGCTCGGGGCGAAGCGTGCTGGAGCGATGGCGCGAGAAGGTGGGCGAGCGCGTGCCGCCGCTGATCAGCTTCTGGCGCCGGGGGATGCTCCAGATGTTCGGCGGCATGTTGACGGGCCTGTGGTTCGCCCACCAGATCTACGCACACCTGCACCTGTGGCTTGACTTCTAGCCCTGTGGTGCGCACGCCCTCGTGCGCACATTCCGGCGGGGCATCGGCGCGGCTGAAGTAAGCTCGCTATGCGAGCTGTCGCCGCTCCATACGACAAGGGCAACAACTTCCGGAGGACCGCTCATGGCCGACCAGCAACTCATCGATCTGATCGCGCAGGCACTCGCAGTCTGCGCTGAATCCGGCGCGCTACCCGCCTGCGAGGTGGAGATCGCGCTCGAACAGCCGCCCAAGCCGGAGATGGGCGACTTCTCCTGCAACGTCGCGCTGCGCATGTCCGCCGAGGCGAAAATGAAGCCCCGCGACGTCGCGCAGGCGATCATCGACGCGCTGCCCGACTGCCCCGTGGTGGACCGCTGTGAGATCGCGGGACCGGGCTTCATCAACTTCTACCTCTCCCCCACCTGGCTGCAGGACGCCGTGCGCGACGTGCTGCTGCTCGGCGAGCGCTACGGCACTTCCGACGAGGGCGCGGGCAGGAAGGTCCAGGTCGAGTTCGTCTCGGCGAACCCCGTCGGACCGCTGCACGTGGGCAACGCGCGCGGCGGGCCCTTCGGCGATACGGTCGCGAGCCTGCTGACGGCCACGGGCTACGAGGTCGAGCGCGAATACCTGCTCAACGACGGTCCGGACAACACGCAGTTCGTGCTCTTCGGCCACTCGATCCAGGTCCGCGTGCATGAACTGATCGGCGAAGACCGTGAGATGCCCGAGAACGGCTACAAGGGCGAGTACGTGATCGACTTCGCCCGCGAGCTGCTGCAACTGCATGGCGAGGAGAAGCTCGCCGCGATCCCCGACGACCGCGCGGGGCACGATGAGATGGCGCTGCTGGCCGAGGAGGTCGTGGTCGCGCACATCCGCGAGACGCTCGCGACGCTTGGGATCGAGTACCAGAGCTGGTTCTCCGAACGCAAGCTCTTCGAGGCCGGGACGGTGGACGCCAAGATCGAGGACCTGCGCGAGCGGGGCGTCGTCTATGAGAAGGATGGCGCGCTGTGGCTGCGCACGACGCAGTTCGGCGATGAAGAGGATCGCGTGCTGGTGCGCTCCACCGGCGCGCGGACCTACCTGATGACCGACCTCGCGTATATCGATGACAAGCTGGCGCGCGGCTTCGAGCACTGCATCTACGTCTGGGGCCCCGACCATGCCGCGCAGGTGCCGTCCGTGCAGGCAGGGCTGGCGGCGGCGGGCGTGGACCCGGGCGTGACGGAGTTCATCATCCACCAGGTCGTCCGCCTCACCGAGGGCGGCGAGATCGTGAAGATGTCCAAGCGCGCGGGGAAGATCGTGACCCTCCGCCAGCTCATCGAGGAGGTCGGCGTGACGCGCTTCTTCCTCCTCTCGCGCTCGGTGGACGCGCACCTCGACTTCGACCTCGACCTCGCGCGCCAGGAGAGCGATGAGAACCCGGTCTACTACGTCCAGTACGCCCACGCGCGCATCAGCTCGATCCTGCGCGAGGCGCACGCCCAGGGCCTCGCGACCGACGACGTGCAGGAGGCCGACCTGTCGCTGCTGCAGCACCCGGACGAGCTGCGGCTGATGCGCTGGATGGCCGACTATCCCGGCGAGGTCCTCGATGCGGCCAACCGCCGCGCGCCGCACCGCATCGCGCACCTCTCCCGCGACCTCGCGGCGACCTTCCATCAGTTCTACGGCACCTGCCGCGTGATCGACCGTGACGCGCCGGAACTCTCCCGCGCGCGCCTGGCGCTGGTCAGCGCGACGCGCATCGTGCTCGCGAACATACTCGGGCTCCTCGGCATCTCCGCCCCGGAGACGATGTGATGCGACCGCTCGCACTCGCCGTCGCGCTCATCGCGCTCCCGTCGGCTTTCGGCCATACGGCCTCGGTGCCGACCGTCGCGGTGGTCAGGCCGGACCTGCTGCCCGCAGGCGCGCAGGTGCAGGCGAACGCGCGCTTCCAGGCGGTGACGGACGCGCTGCGGGCGGGTGGCATCCCGTGGGTCGAGGCGACCGATCGCGGCGTCGCCTCCCACGGCCTGCCTGACGTGCCGATCGCGATCCTGCCCGGGAACCCGGGCGTGTCCGACGAGGAGCTGCTGCACCTGCGCGCGTTCCTCAACCGACCCGCGCGGCTAATCGTCTTCCACAAGGCGCGTGGCGACCTCGCGACCGAGCTCGGCGCGCGCTGCGGCGACCTGCTGCACGAGCTCGTGCAGGGGCAGTTCCACTCGCTCCGCCGCGTCACCGACGCCGTCACCGGCCTGCCGCCGGACCTTGTGCTGAGCCAGCGCAGCGTGCCGGAGCTGTGGCCCGCGACCGGACGGACGCTCGCCGCGTGGCGGACCTCAAGCGGCCTGGACGCGAACGTGGCCGGCGTCGTGCTCTCCGACCGCGGAGCGGTCATCGGCGCGGCGCCCGACCGCGAGCAAGTCCCGCAGCTCACGCTGCTGCTACGCGCGCTGATCGGGCACTTCGAGCCGGCTCTGTGGAGCACGCTGGCGCCCTCCGAGCCACGAGCGATCGGCCCGGTCGGGCACTACGGCTCGCTCACGGACTTCAGCGCCGCCTTGCAGCGCGCCACCGGCGACTACCTCGCGGGCTCACGCACGGACGTGCGGGAGGCGCTCGCGCAACTCGCGGCCGTCGATGGCCTGCTCTCCGAGGGCAGGCAGGATGAGGCGATCGCGGCCTCGCGTCGCGCCGAGGCACTCGCCCAGCGCGCATGGTTCCGCTCGTATCCCTCCTACTCGCCGGAGATCCGCGGAGTCTGGGCCTGCGATACGGTTGATGGGGGCTGGGACGACGCGATGGCGAAGCTCAAGGCCGCGAACTTCAACATGGTCTTCCCCTACATGGCGTCGGGGGCGGCATCGTACTACCCGAGCCGCTTCCTGCCCGCCACGCCCTCGTGCACCGCCAACCGGCTGACTGAAGCGATCCGCGCCGGCCGCAAGTACGGCGTCGAGGTCCATCCGCGCATCCTCGGCTTCTTCACGATGGGCGCGTCCTCGGCGGTCAAGGAGCAGCTCCGCCAGCAGGGCCGGCTCGCGCGCAGCCCGTCCGGCACCGACAGCTCGTGGCTCTGCCCGTCGAACCATGAGAACCGCCTCGCGGTCGTGCAGGTCGCGCTGGAGATGGTCGAGGACTTCGAGGCCGACGGCGTGCAGTTCGACTACCTGCGCTACTCGTGGAAGGACCAGTGCGTCTGCCCCACCTGCCGCCAGCGCTTCCAGGCCGACACCGGCATCACCGTGGCGAACTGGCCCGCGGACGTGCTCACCGGCGCGCATAAGCAGCGCTTCCTCGACTGGCGGCGGGAGACGCTGACCTCGCTGCTGCGCACGGTGCGGCAGAAGATGCGCGAGGTGCGCCCGGACGCGACGCTCTCGGCGTCGGTCTTCATCAACTGGGAGGGCCACCGCGACAGCTTCGGGCAGGACTGGAAGGCGTGGATCGACGAGGGCCTCGTGGACTTCGTGGCGCCGATGACCTACGTCGCGGACATGGAGAAGTTCCAGGGCTGGGTGACGAAGCAGGAGGCGTGGGCGGGCGGGAAGGTGCCGGTGGCGATGGGCATCGGGCCCTTCGCGGACATCGACCCGACGATCACTCCGCAGGGAGTGCTCGATCAGATCCAGGCGTCGCGCAAGCTCGGCTGCGAGGGCTTCGTGCTCTTCAACTACCAGCGCGCGCTGGCGGATCAGTATCTGCCACTACTGGCACTGGGCGCGACGAGCACGCCCGCGGAGATTGCCACGGAGGCGCGGGAGTGATCTGGCTCGCCAGAAGCCTTGCAGTGTAGCACATGTGTGCTATACTACGCATGGTCGATATGACCCAGGAGGGGGCAGAGAGACATGAAGATACGAAAGGACCCGGACAAGGCATTGGAGGTCCTGCTGTACGTGGCAGGACGCACCTCCAACATGTACAACGTTCTAAAGGCAATCTACGTGGCTGACAAGCTTCATCTTGCAGAGTACGGCAGGCTAATCTACCCCGAGCGCTTCATCGCGATGAACTATGGGCCGGTCGCTAGTCTGGCCTATGACATCGTGAAGGACGTGCGAGACGATCGGCGTGACCCTGTCATGGAAGATGCGGACGACGCGTTCGCGGTGGAAGGACATCACATCCGCCCGAAGCGTGAGGCGGACCTCGCCCTGTTGAGCGAATCTGACCGGAGATGTCTGGATGAAGCAATCCGCCAGTGCGGCAATCTGACCTTCAAGCAACTCAAAGATCTGACACATGCAGAACCGGCCTATAGGCGAAGGCGCATCAACGAGTGGATGTCCCTCACCGATATCGCCGAGGACTTGGGCATGCCTGACCTTGTGGACTACCTCAAGCAGGAGGGCTGTGCGTGACGCGTTTGGGGGGACACTTCCCGGAGGACATCCGTCAATCACACGCTTCCCGGCAGATCGGGGCCGGAAGTATTTTCTTTGTGCATTGCGAGTTCACCACGCCGCCCAAGTGCAAGTACGTGGCCGTTCTGGCCGATGATCAGCACCCGCTAATCGCCTTGATAAACAGCGAAGTGCACCCGTACATCCAGGCCCGACCGCGCCTCCTCCAACTGCAGGTGCGGATGCCGGAGAGCGATTATGCTTTCTTGGACCACGACTCATACCTGAACTGCGCGAGCGTTTTTCAGGGCGAATTCTCCCGAGCAGAACTAGAGGCGATCTGGTCTGCGACTCCAGACGAGTGCTGGGAACTGACCGACACGACAAGATCGCGTGTTGTTTCGGTGGTCAATAGCACTGAAGTGCTAAGCGATGCGCGCAAAGCCTCCATAATAGGAGATTTGAGCCCCTAACGGGTCCTTCCGATATGCTGTCATCAAACGACCAGTTGCTGACCACGATGCGCCAGGCGCTCGCGATCATCATCGCTCTGACGCTCACCACCTGCGCATTCGCGCAGACACCCGCCACCTCCGACCCGGTGAGCTTCCCCGCCGCCGGTGAGGATGCGCCGCTGCTGCAGGGCGAGCTGTCCATCCCCAGCCGCCCGGACGCGGAGTTCGCGGCGCCGGGCATCGTGCTCTGCCACCCCGATCCGCGCATGGGCGGCACGATGGACAACACGGTCGTGCTGGAGATGCGAAAGCACCTGCTCAACCTCGGCATGGCCGTCCTGCGCTTCAACTTCCGCGGCACCGCCGGCTCGGCGGGCGAGCATGGCGACGGCGCCACCGAACCGCTCGATGTGCTCGGCGCGCTGGCGTTCCTGCGCGCGCAGGAGGCCGTGGACGGCGACCGCATCGCACTCGCGGGCTACTCATTCGGCTCGAAGATGGCGGCCGAGGCCTGTGCGCTCGACGCCGAGGTGCTCGCCTGCGCCTGCGTGGGCTTCCCCACCAGCCACGAGGAGGTCACCTTCGCGGACTGGGAGTTCCTCGCGCAGGTCGATCAGCCGCTGCTGTTCGTGACCGGCACCGACGACCAGTACTCCTCGATCCCGAACATCATCACGCTGCGCGACCGCTATGAACTCGACGCGCGCGTGCTGCCCATCGAGGGCGCCGATCACTTCTTCATGAGCCCTGGCAAGCGCGCGATGATGGGCATCCAGGTCGCGCAGTTCCTCTCACAGAAGCTCCTCGGCGAGCTGTAGTGCCCCGGCCGCCAGCAGCGTAATCCCCTCGATAGTCGGCGCGGGTGGCTTCGGCGCGGCCACGATCGGCCGCGCCCTCATCGTGTCACCATGGGCTGGTGCTACCGCACCTCGAACGTCCGCGTAGCGTTGTAGGTGTGCCCGAAGGCGTCCGTGGTGCGCATCTCCACCGTGTGGTAGCCCGGCTCGAGGCCCTCGGGTAGCGCGCCTGCCCAGACATGGCCGGACTTCATCCCCCACGTCAGCTCGCGCGCCTGGTCGTCGCGGCGGCTGCTGGCGTAGGCCTGCGCGTAGCGCTCGCGCAGAGCCGCGGCCTCTTCCTTGGTTGGTCCGGCGCTCGGCTCAATCGGCACCCACTCTCCCCCATCGACGCGCATCTGCACCTCAGACCGATCCGACCCCGCGAATACGTTCGCGTAAACCGGCATCCCGGCCGCCTCATCGGCGCCGACGGGCGAGGGCGCCCAGATGTCCATCTGGAAGCTGCGCGGGTAGCGCGCCGGGACGTACTCGATCGAGTAGCTCTTGCCATCGAAGCTGATCTCCGACCAGCCGTTGGGCACGCCGTCGCCACAGGGCGTCTCGGGGATGCCCCACCAGTCGAGCTCGCCGCGCCACCAGGCGCCGCACGAAGTCACGTTCACGAGGTGCTGATGCGGCTTCTCATCGCTCCACCAGCCATGTTGTGTGCCGAGGAAGTAGTTCTGCTGCCGGTGCCAGTGCGCTGAGAGCCCCAGCACGTTCGGCCGGCCGTCGAAGAGCCCGAGGAATTCCGCGCGATTCGCCAACTCGGTCACCGGGATGTGGAACATGTAGACGATCAGTCGGTCCTTCGGCACCAGCGCGAGGTCGTTGCGCAGGAACTCCATCTGTTGCTCCGTGATGCCGCCGGTGTAGCGGCCCTTCTCCTCGCCCACGGGCGGGTGCCAGACCACGTCATCGAGCACGATGAAATGCACCGGGCCCCAGTTCAGTGAGAAGTAGGGCGGGCCGACGATACGCGTCCAGGTCTCATACGCGAAGTCGTCATGCGGGGCGTCATAGTTCTCATCGTGGTTGCCGGGCGCGTAGTAGTGCTCCAACGGCAGCTTCCCGACCGCCTGCAGCAGCGGTGGCAGCAAATCGAGGTTGTTGTTCGCGATATCACCGAGCCACAGTGTCATGGCCGCGTCGGTGCCCTCGGTCAGGATGGGGTCGATGATGTCGCGCGAGAGCATGTCCACCTGCCACAGGTTCGAGACCTGCGGGTCGCCGAAGACCAGCGCCTTGAAGCGCTTCGGCTCACGATGGCGATACATCGGGAAGTCGATCGAGCGCGGGAGACGCCCTGTCGGCTGCACGCCACCGTAGCGCAACTCGGGCGAACCGTCGGGCTTGTGCACATAGTAGCCGCGCGAGATGCCGTCCTCGTCGATGACCGGCCGCCAGCCGCGCGGCTTGATGACGAAGATGATGTCATCCTCGGCCACGTCCAGGCGCCAGCGCCCGTCGTCGTCAGTGAGTGTGACGTCGCGGCCGTTGGAGACGCCCACACCGGCGATGCCCGGTTCGCCCGCGTCGAGGGCGCGGTCGCCGTCGCGATCGTCGAATACGGTCCCGGCGGCGGGCCGGGCCAGGGCGGGCATCGCGGCCACAATGAGCATGCACAGCGGGGTCATCAGGGCGAAGAGCGCGCGCATTCGGCTTCGGGCCATGACACGATCACCTCAGGGCGGCAGATCAGGGCTGGGAACGCGGACAGGGTACTCTCACGCGGGGGCGCGGTCAAGGGCGAACGGCGGCAGGCAGGAATGCCTGCCCCACGAACGGCTCAGATGAATGGGAACGAGAGAGACGCAACCCCTGCGCATGAAGGCCACCGCGACCCCGGTGGCGAATTCAAGGGCAGTCGCTATCAGCCGCGCATGATCAGCCGCGCATGAGATCAGGAGGGCCACCCATGAAGGTCGGACTGAGCGGGATCATCACTCCGTCGGAGTGGAGCTACCAGGAGACGCTGCAGAAGGCGAAGGACGCCGGCTACGAGGCGTTCGAGCTGACCTTCCGCGAGGACCGCGATACGAGCCTCGGCAGCATGACCGACGCGAGGATCGCGGAGATGATGAAGATGGCCGAGGACATGGAGATCGAGCTGTGCTCGACGGTCGGCTCGGGCGAGCCGAGGCCGGACATCATGACCTGCGACGAAGCCGTGCGCCAGAGCAGCGTCGATGAGATCAAGCGCATCCTCGAGGTCGTCGCTAAGTTCGGGATCGACACCTGGCTGCTGGTTCCGGGCCGCGTCGGCCCGCAGTGCCACTACGACGACGCGTACTACAACGCCCGCGATGCGCTGCTGGACCTGGCGCCCTTCGCCGAGGAGATCGGCGTGACGATCGCGATCGAGTACGTCTGGAACCACTTCCTGCTCTCGCCCATGGAATTCAGCCGCTTCCTCGGCGAGATCGGCTCGGACCGAGTGGGGCTCTACTTCGACACCGGCAACATGGTCATCCAGAGTTACCCCGACCAGTGGGTCAAGATCGTCGGCACCGGCGTCAAGAAGGTCCACTTCAAGGACTTCCAGCGCCAGGGCTACGAATGGAAGCCGCTGCTGGAGGGCGACGTGGACTTC
>JALGSW010000039.1 GCA_029821635.1 Candidatus Zipacnadia bacterium | reverse complement strand
ACGAGGCTGCGGCCTCGTGCGGGCATCCGCGCACCACTCACCGCTCATTTTTTTCGCACACCGAGCCCGCAACCCATCCGTACTCCCTCGCATCTCCGAACGCATAATGTAGGTGGAAGCCTGTCCCACAAACGACTGACGGCGAGCGGTGACCTCACATGACCCCAACGCCCCGCGAACGTGCGTTGAGCTTTCTCGCCGGGCGGGCTCCGACGGAGCCGGTCTGCATGCAGATCTACCTGGGGCTGTTCCTCGAGGACCGCCGGAGGGAAGCGCTTGCAGAGGTCTACCGCGAGCTGCTCGGCGGTGCGTCCGAGCGCACCCTCACGTTCGAACAGGTCAGCGACGCCATGCTGGAGGCGTGGGCGCGCGCCTGGTCGGTGCTTAGCAGCCCGCCCGCGTGGATGCCTCTCCCCGGCTGGCCCACGCCCGCGATGGAGGGGACGCGCGTCCTGCTGCGCGATGGCCGCGTGCTGGCCGCCGGGCCTGGCGGCCAACCGTGGGATGTGATCGACGGGCCGCGCGGCTCCACCACGGACGTCTGGGACCGCCGCGAGTCCGTCGATCTCGCGAAGCTTGGCGCCCCGCCGACGCTCCCGGAGATGCTGGCCGACGGCTGGGCCGAGTACCCGCAGCGCGCGGTGGAGCGTTCCGGCGGGGAGTGGCTCGTCTACGGCTCCATGGGCGCGCCTTGCTGGGGCGCCTACGGGATGCTGGGCTTCGGCGGGATGATGGAGGCGATGCGCTCAGATCCGGAGGGGCTCGACGCGATCATCGCCAACCGCCTCGCCCACATGCTCGCGCGCATCGACCTGTACGCCGAGGCGGGCATCGAGTGCATCTTCATCGAGGAGTGCCTGAGCAGCTCGGACCTGATCTCCGAGGCGGATTACCTGCGCTTCAGCTACCCTTCGACCGGCGCCCTGCTCCAGCACGCCCGCGACCTCGGACTGCGCAGCGTCTACTACTACTGCGGGGCGATCGAGGATCGGCTGGAGCACCTCGCGACGCTTCCTGCTGACACGCTGGCCTTCGAGGAGAGCAAGAAGGACTTCGCGATTGACCTCGCGGCGGTGCGCGCGGCGGTCGGGCCGGAGCGGGCGCTGCTGGGCAACATCGACGCGGTGTTGGTGCGCGACGCCGACGAGGCGAGGCTCCGGCGCGAGGTGGAGGCGCAGTTCGCCGCTGCGGGGCCGCTGCTGGCGACGAGCGCGGGAAGCCCTCTGACGCTGGACACAGACGCGCGCAAGCTTGACTGGATGGTTGAGCTCTCGGCCCGGCGTGGTGCGTGATGGGCCTCAGCAGTTGCGGTTGCGGAGCTGGGGTGCCTCCGTCCCGTCAGGCAGCACGTAGTCGGGTGAGACGTATCCCTCCTGCTCAAAGCGACGTTTGCGGACGCAGTCTCTCCCGCCGCTCCAGCAGTAGTCCTCGACCCACTTGCGCTCGATCAGGCCCGCGTCATAGGCGCGCTTGACCGCGGACGTCTCGTTGTACCACCGACACAGGTCTCTGTCTTCAGGCATGTCGCGAATCTCTCCCAGCGATTGTGCTCTGTTCCGCGGGCAAGTTCGTGGTAGCTCGGCAAGGTCCTCCCGGCACGGAGGTTGCAGGACCTCCGGCGGGGAAGGCAATCGCGCGGTTCACTGCTGAGTTCATCGGATGTGATCCACGTTGCGAGGACCCGCCTGGGATGAGAGCCGCGACTTCGACGTGCTGGTCGTCGGCGACCTGAACATTGACCTGATCCTCTCCGGCCTGCCAAGGCTGCCGGGTTTCGGTGAGGAAGTGCTGGCGTCGGGGCTGGTGCAGCGCCTCGGCGGCTCGGCGGCCAACTTCGCCGTCTGCTGCGCGCGGCTGGGCATGAGCGTGGCGTTCGTGGCGAACGTCGGCGACGACGAGTTCGGCTACTTCCTGCGCCACAAGCTCGAGGAGTGGGGCGTAGCGACCGACTACGTGCGCAGCCACCCAGAGCTCTCCACCGGCATCACCGTCTCGCTCTCCGGCGCGTATGACCGCGCCTTCGTGACCTACGTCGGCACCATCGACTCGCTCCAGGGCTCGGACATCCCGCCCGACCTGCCGGGGCGCTCGCGCCACGTGCACATCGCCAGCTACTTCCTGCAGACGAAGCTGCGTCCGGACCTGCCGGAGCTGGTGGCGCGGGTGCATGAGGCCGGAGCGACCGTGTCGCTCGACACGGGCTTTGACCCGGCGGAGTGCTGGGACAGCGGCCTGCTGTCGCTGCTCCCGATGGTGGACGTCTTCCTGCCCAACGAGGTCGAGGCCCAGGCGATCAGCGAGGCGGCATCGGTGGACGCGGCACTGGCCACGCTCTGCGCGATGACGAAGCTGGTTGCGATGAAGGTCGGGCCCGACGGCGCGCTGGCATGCTCGGAGGGCGAGACGATCCACGTGCCTGCCTTCCACGTGGACGCGCTGGACACAACCTGCTGCGGCGATGCGTTTGGCGCGGGCTTCATCGACGCGCTGCTGGAGGGCCTGCCACTGGCGGAGTCCATGGCGCGCGGCAACGCCTGTGGCGGCCTGATGGCGTCGGTGGTCGGCAACGACGCGGCCGTGCTCAGCGCGACGGCGATCGCCAGGCTCATCGAGGATGCGCAGCGATGAGAGCGATGCTCGGCCGGGGACTGCGCCCGCGTGGCGGGACCGTCGTGGCGACGGCCACCGCCTTCGCGCTGACCGCGGTCCTGCTCGTGTGGCTGGCGGTGAACTCGTTGCTCGGGCCCTACGCGGGCACGCCGCGTCGCCAGGTGCTGGCGGTAGCGTCGATCACCCTCGCCACGATCGGCTTGGGCGTGTCGGTGGCCGTGGTGGTGACGGCTCTGCGACGGCGGCGCCGGCTGGAAGAGCACATGCGGCCGGGCGAGCTGATCGTCGGCTTCTTCCCCGCGGAGTTGCTGGACCTCGGTCCCGATGGCGAGGCCGCTCGCCCGCGAACGGTCAGGCTGACGCTGACCAACCAGCGTCTGCTGGTTCACGAGCCGGAGCAGGACCCCAACCCCAAGATCAGCCTGGAGCACGAGCAGATTGCGGACGCGATCGATCGCGGCCCCACCCCCAGCGGCGGCCTGCACCGCTGCGTGCTCTACGAGCTGGTCCTGCAGGACGGGAATGTGCTGCGCGTGCGCATGGACGCGGGCACCGGCCTCGACTTCATGCGCCCGCGGCAGCAGTACCTCGAGGAGCGACGGCGGGAGGTGCGGGCGCTCATCACCGAGGCGCACGGCCCCACGCCGTCCCGGCCGTCTCAGGCGCTGGACACGATGCTCGTCGGCGGGCAGCCGACGGTGTGTCTGCTCGAGCTCGATGAGCACTACCTGCGCGTGGTCGGCGAACACTCCCCGCCGCTCGCCGACCTCTACTACTACTTCCACTGGGAGCACATGAACGTGGGGCAGCTTGAGCCCGCGGCGGTGGCAAGACTGCCCGAGGACTGGTGGAGTCTGCGCCTGCAGTTCCACGACACGAGCGCGATAGTGGTCTGCGGCAGCGAGGAGACGATGCGCCGCGTGCGCGATCGAGCGGTCTCGGCTGGCGCGGCCCCCCTCGGGACGGTGCGCTCACCCGTCGGGGAGGCCTGACACCGCCGGGCGCCGCCGCATCACCGCCGTAGTCTCCTTGGCGTTGTGCGGCATGTGCGATACGCGCATCTCCTCGTAGCAGCGCTCCAGCACGCTCGTGGCCTCAGCAACGTGCCGCCTGCGGTGGCGCGTGACGAACTTGATCGTCATCACCGCCAGCCCGCCCGGCCTCAGCAACCGCGACAGCTCGCACATCAGCTTCGCCGACCGCTCCGGGTCGAGGTTCATGTCGTTGGTCAGCACATCGAAGCGCCCGATCTCCTCCGGGTCGAGCTGCTCGGTGCGGCAGCGCAGGTGCGTCACGTTCGGGAGCCCGCTCACGCGCTCATCGAGGTCGGCCGGATCGACCGCCACGACCTCCGCCATCCGCCCGGCCAGTTCGCGACTCCATCCGCCCGGCGCAGCGCCGAGATCGAGCGCCCGGCCGCCCTCCGGCAGCTCCAACTCGAGCTCCTCGATGGCCTCCCGAAGCTTCAGTTCGGCGCGGCTGACGGGCCGCTCGCCCGGAGCCCAGCAGCGCATCCGCTTGAGTTCCTTGCAGACCAACTCCCTCGCGTCGTTCATCCCCATGAAGACCACGTCCTGGTAGATCTCCACGGAGAGCACCTGCTCGGGGTTCGTGAGGTCCACCGAAGGCTTCCCGCCATGGATGAAGGCATCAGCGACCGCGAGGATGACGTCTTCTGAGCCGAACTCGTGGTGCCCGCGGCGGTGCACCGCGACCATGAAGGTGCGGTCGGGATCGGGCGGCGCAAGGTGCAGCGCGGCCGCCTCGCGCATCGTGTCCAACCACGCGCGCTCGCCCCCAATCTGCATACGCATGGTAACCGGGGTGATGTGCGCGAGCACGACGGTCTCGGCCTCGCGGATCGCGCCGAGGGCTTCCTCGACCGGAACGGTGAGCTGCGCGAGGATGTTTCCGCCGATGTAGAGTGACTGCACGGTCGCTCCGGGCAACAGTCGACGCAGCTCCTGCCGCGCCTCGGCCTCCCACCCGCGCGGACAGGTCACGATGAGGATCGGTCGGTCGAGCTTCGTTGCTCTGATCTTGGGTGCGCTCATACTGGCCACCTTCGCGCTCGGGGGCATAGGGACCTCGCGGAAGGCGACGGCGGCCTCACCCCCCGGCCCCCTCTCCCTGGGACCGCAAACGGCGCGGTCCAAGCGGGAGAGGGGGAGAACGGCGACGGCTACCTGTCCCTCCTCCCCCTTTCATCGGGAACCGCGCGTCACAGGGGGGGCCGCACGAGGTCGGCCCTGTGGCCGTTCGGGTAGAGGCGCTCCGTCAGCCTCGCGAGGAACCGGGCCGCGCGCGGAGAATACCTCCGGTGAGGGCGAACGCTCCGTCGGGCCGGGGAGGCCGCAGCCATGCAGCAGCGAGTTCCGCCAACAGTCACGTGGGCCGACGTCGAGGGCGGCGTGGTACGTATGATCGATCAGACGAAGCTGCCCGGTGAGCTGGTGATGCTCGACTGTAGGGAGGTCGAGTGCGTCGCGCAGGCGATCGAGCGGCTTAGCGTGCGCGGTGCCCCCGCCATCGGCTGCGCGGCCGCCCTTGGCATGGCGCTTGCAGCGCACAGGTCGCAGGCGGATGACAGCGACGCGCTCAGGAAAGACCTGCGGACGGCGCGCGAGCGCCTCGCGGCCACGCGGCCGACCGCGGTCAACCTGTTCTGGGCGCTCAGTCAGATGGACCGCGCGATCGCCGAGCACGAGGGCGAGGCCCCCGACGCCATGCGCGCGGCATTGCTCACTCGCGCGGAGGAGATCGTCGAGGATGACCTGCAGCGCTGTGTGGCCATCGGCCGCAACTCCCTGGAGCTGATCCCCGAGGGCGCGAACATCCTGACGCACTGCAACGCCGGTGCGCTGGCGACCGCGGGCTACGGGACGGCGCTTGGGGTGGTGCGCGCCGCGCATGAGGCCGGAAAGGGCATCCACGTCTGGGTGGACGAGACCCGTCCGCTGCTGCAGGGCGCGCGCCTGACCGCGTGGGAGCTGTGCACCGAGGGCATCCCGGCCACGCTCATCACGGACAGCATGGCGGGCTACGTGATGGGGCAGGGACGGGTGGACTGCGTCGTGGTAGGCTCGGATCGCATCGCCGCGAACGGCGACGTTGCCAACAAGATCGGCACGTACACCGTCGCGGTGCTGGCGGAGCGGCATGGCATCCCGTTCTACGTGGCCGCGCCGGTATCGACGATCGACTACGAGCTGGCCTCCGGCGATCTCATCCCCATCGAGGAGCGGAGTCGCGAGGAGGTCGCGATGCTCGCGCACCGTGTCGCCGAGCCGGTCTGCCCGGATGTGGCGATCTACAATCCCGCGTTCGATGTGACGCCGCACGAGTTGGTGGCGGCGATCGTGACTGAGAAGGGGATAGCGCGCGCGCCGTACGCCGGGTCGCTGCGCGCGATGCGGGACTGACATGAGATTCCGCGGAGCGAAGGAGGATTCGTTCCGAGCTAGGGGCAATCTAAGATGATTGTCTTCGCCTTCGAGGGCACTGCAGGCACGTTGACATCTCTCTCATTCCTCGATCGCGCCCCGTGTGATCGTGTGGACCGTTGTAGGACTGTTCAGGAGGGGTAACGATGGCCCAGGAGCAGGAGTCGCAGCAGCGCAAGGCGGCGCGTATCAAGATGAAGGACGCGCTGCGGCTGTTCGAGGGAAGGCACCCGGAGCATGGCGTCGATGGCATGAAGGAGGCGCTGGAGCTCGATCCGGAGTTTGTCGAGCCGCGTCAGTGGCTCGCCAAGTACTACGAGGCCACCGGCCAGGAGCGGCTGGCGATCTCGCAGTACGAGGAGATGCTGCGGATCGAGCCGGAGAATCCGGAGCTGTGGGAGGGACTGCGCCGGGTCAATCCCGCTGTTGCGGAGAAGCTCGAGCGGCTCCGGCATGCCGCGCCCGACCCGTTCCTCGCCCAGGCCGCCACGGACACGTCCGACCTCGACGATTTCGAGGAAGACGATGAGCCGGTCGAGGAGGAGGAGATCTCCGGCGGGACGCCCTTCCACGCCGCGGCCACCAGAGATGACGACCTGTTCCTCGATGACGAGGATGAGGAGACCTACGAGCCGCTGGCGTGGGAGCATGAGCAGGACGCGCAGTTCCGCGCGCAGGTCGAGCAGAATCCGGGCTTCCGGGACGTGATGGATGGCTGCGACCTGTTCTGGGGCGATCCGCAGGGCTGGTCGCACCTGGTCGGGGAGTGCCGGGCTCCGGAGGACGCGGGCTGGGACATGCTCCAGGAACTCGGGCCCGCCGCCGCGGCCGACCTGCACGCGAAGATCCCCACACTGCTGGTCGCGCCCGGGCACACGAAGACGCCCGTGCCTCTGCCGCTGAAGAATCCGACGCTGGTGTTGGGCGAGCCGCTCAAGTACGCGCTCGGCAGCATGGAGATCCTCTTCGCGGTTGGCGTCGGCGTCCACGGCCTGCTCAATGAGAACGCGCGGACGGTGTGGGCCTGTCAGATGATCGCGGAACGCGTGCTCGACTCCGACGTGCGCCGCCGGGTGCTGCATAACGCGGGCGAGTTCACGATGGGCTGGGATCAGTCGATGCCGCGTGACGAGGTCTCGCGCATCCGCAAGCTCTGCCACGCCTGGGAGATGCGGTCGGTGCTCTCCGCCGACCGCGCAGGACTGCTCGCAAGCGGCCACCTGGACTCCTCGCTGCGCACGATTGCTGCCCTGGTGGCCGATGAGGGCGATGCCATGACGGCGTCGGCCGAGAGTCTGCTGGAGCAGTTCAAGGACGTGCCGCCGAACGAGCTCGCGTCCATCCCGCTCTCGCACGACCCGTGGACGGACGCACAATACGGCGCCTACCGCGTACAGATGTTGCGCTGGTGGGGTAGCACGGATGAGTTCAAGAAGCTGAAGTGAGGCATACCCGTGGCACGGGCGTCCCGCCCGTGCGCAGTTACGCCTTCTGCAGACCGACAGTACGGAGGTTCCACTGATGCCCGACGCAACACTGACCATCAGCGACACGCTGATGTCGAAGCTCAACGAGTACGCCAAGGCCGCCGGCCAGCCCGGCGGTGAGGAGTTCGCGCGCATGATTCTGCAGCGGGAGATCGACCGGCTCGAGGACTCCGGCGCGGATCAGAAGATCGAGGACCGCCTGCGAGGGTTGGGGTACATCTCGTAGTCATGGGGTGAGGGCGGGCCTCCCCTTCTCGCCCCCCCAGGCATGCGAGTCCGGAACGACGGGCCGGCACAGCGGCTGAGTTCCCCAGGGGGAACTCACCGCTCGCGCAGATGCTGACGCATCTGACGCTCGCGGCAGCCCCTCCACGACAACGACGGACCACCCATCGCCCGCGATGTGCGCAATGGCGCGGTGCCTCGCCTCACAGGATCTCGCTCTCTCGCTGGACTTCGGCGAGGGCTCGGCGCGCCGCCTCAAGTTCCGTCTCGACCTCCTGCACGAGCCGCTCGGGCGCTCGCTCCGCGGTCGCGGCGCCCTCCGGGCACGCGATCTCCAGCCGCGCCACGTCCAGTACATCCTCGATGCGCTCGATCCCCACGAGGCACTGCTGCTGCATGGCACGGTTGCGCGCCAGCAGCTCGTCGAGCCGCCTCTGCGCCTCCTGCGCCGCGTGCAGCGCCACCCACGCTTCGGGAGACTCGGGCTCGGCAGGGACGGCGTCGGGCTGCGGGGGATTGCCGAATTCCCGGCGGGCATCGCGGGCGATCCCTCGCAGCTCGAAGAGCCGGTCGCACAGCGCAGAGGCTTCGCGCGTGAGCCGGTCGGCTTGGTAGCCGAGGTCGCCGAAGACGCCGCCTGCGGCCGCCGCCTCGCGTGAGAGCGACTTCGCCTTGCGCTTGATGCGGCCAAGCTGCGCCCGCACCTGGCGCGCCGGGGGCTTCTCATGCTCGATTGGCGGTATGACCCAGCGGTTCAGCGTCGCGTAGATGCCCACGCCGACCCCGGCCCCCGCCAGCGCCGGCAGCAGCGTGCTCGCCATCGGCGGGAGGTGCAGCGCGCTGAGGCCCACGTTCGCGCCCAGCGCCAGCAGCAGCCCGCCCAGCACCGCCACCGTGACCGTCCCGATCCCGCGCTGCCGCTCCTCCGCCGGACGCGTGTCAGGGCGCTTTGAGGCCTTCTGAGCGCGTGCGGTGACCTTCGCGCGCTCCTTCTCCCACTCGCGTTCCCACTCGAGGTTGAACTGCCGCTTCCACGCCGGCTCGTGATCTTCATCCTCGTGGCGGTCGGCGTACTCGCTGTCCGCGTAGCGCGAGCGGATGGCGCGGTAGATCAGGTAGCCGGCGATGATCCAGCCGTAGAGCAGCAGGCCGCTTGCGGCCACGGTCGCCAGGCCGATGATCGCAAGCACCAGCTTGACCAGCCCGACGATCCCCACGGCCACGACGCCGCCGACCGCGATGCCCGCGAGAATCGCGAGCACCTTCAGCGGATTATGTCCGCCGAAGCCTGGTTGGGTCCGCCACTGCCGTCCGCGTCCGTGCCTGTTTCGCATTACCGGCGCCCGCCCCCACGTGCGGCGCTTAGAGCAGGCTCCTGCCCTCCATGTGTTCGGGGATCGGCTCGCCGAGAACCTCCAGCACCGTCGGCGCCACGTCCATCACGTGTGTGTCCGGGCCGATGGTGAGCTGTCGCTCGCCGGGCAGCCTCGCGGCGATCATCCCGTGGTAGTCGTGCACCGAATCGTCCGGGCCGATCTCGGTGTCGAAAGCGTACAGTCCCTCATTGCCGACGTCCTGCCCGAGCCGCCAGTTCAGGTCGTCGAGGTAGATCATCAGGTCGGGCGCCTCGTCCACGTGCTCGCCGGTGTAGATGTCCTGCGGGCGCAGCACGCGGCTGTCCATCATGCGGCCCTCGGGGTCGGCGATCGCCTCGATGCGCGCGATCAGGTCGTCGCGGACGCTCTCGTAGTCGGCCTTCGGCACGGTGCCCTGCGGCTCGCGGCCCTCGACGTTGATGAACAGCCGCCCGTAGTAGCCGCCCCACGACCACGCGGTCGTGTGCTCCCAGTCCACCATGTCCGCCTCAAAGCGCGTGATGCCATCCACCGGCTGGTTGAGCGTGAGCAGGCCCTGCTCGATCAGCCAGTCGTTGATGCAGAACGAGCCCTGCATGGCCTTGCCACCGTGGTCGCTGACCACGAAGACCGCGGCGTCGTCGCCGGCGAGCGCGATGAACTCCCCGAGCTGCTCGTCGAGGTGCACGTAGTAGTCGAGCATGGCGGTCTCGAACTCGTTGCCCGGCTCGTACTTCGGGTGCTCCGGGTCGCAGTACTTCCAGAAGCCGTGCTCGAGGCGGTCCGGGCCCATCTCCACCATCATGAAGAAGTCCCACTCGTCCACCTGCATGAGCGCCTTCGAGACCTTGAAGCGCTTGTCGGTCATCAGGTAGATCCGCTCGAGCAGGTCACGCTTGTCGTCGGTGCGGAACTCGTCCACGTCGATCATGTAGCCGTCGGCGATGGCGTCGAGCTGTTTCCCGAGGCCCGCGGGGTAGGTGTACTCGCAGGTGGTGTCGGGGGTGAGGAAGCTCGAGACGAGGATGCCGTTGACAGGCTTGACCGGGTAGGTCTGCGGCACGTTGACCATGCAGCAGCGCTTGCCCGCGTCGCCGAGGATGTCCCACGCGCGCGGGAAGTTCACCGCGGTGTTGTTGGCGATCCACTTGCTGTCGTACTCGCCCACGCGCCGGTTGCGGAAGCCGAAGAAGCCGAGCTGACCGGGGTTGACGGAGGTCAGCATGGAGGTCCATGCGGGGACGGTGATGGGCGGGTCGGTGGAGCGGATGCGGCCTGCGGCGCCGCCCTCAACGAGCTGCTTGAGGTTGGGCATGTCATCGAGCCACTGATCGAGCACAAGCTGGGGCGGGGCGCAGTCCCAGCCGATAATCACAACGCGTCCGGCTTCAGCCATGCGAAGCTGTCCTTTCCCAACGACCCCTGTGTGAGTGTTACTGGAGTGTAGTATAGCGCAAAGGCAGCAACGAAAGCAACGGCAGCAACGACGGCGACGGCGACGACGCCTCACCCCCCTCGGTCCCCCCTCTCCCTGGCGCCATACACGACATGGCGCTGCGGGATGAGGGGGGAGGAACAGCGACGGCGGTCCCGTCCGCCCGATCGCTCTCCACCTGTGCTACAATGCCCATCATGACCATTCATCGCATCATCTTCGGCGATTCGCAGCGTATGGACGCGCTTGCGGACGAGAGCGCGCACCTCGTCGTGACCTCGCCCCCGTACTGGTCGATCAAGGACTACGAGCACCCCGACCAGATCGGTCACGCTCAGAGCTACGAGGAGTACCTCGCGGCCCTCGGTGAAGTCATCCGCGAGTGCCACCGCGTCCTGCACCCGGGCTGCCGCATGGCGATCAACGTCGGCGACCAGTACCTCCGTGCGAGCGAGCATGGGCGCTACCGCATCCAGCCGATCCCCGCGGACCTGTCGGTCATCGCGCGCGAGGTCGGCTTCGACTTCATGGGCAACATCATCTGGCACAAGATCTCGACCACCAACACCACCGGCGGCTGCTCGCTGATGGGCTCGATCTACTACCCGAAGGACGGCCACGTCACCTACGAGCACGAGTACATCCTGCTGCTTCGCAAGCAGGGCGACTGGCCGCAGCCCGGCGCTGAGGCGAAGGAGCAGAGCCGCCTGACGAAGCAGGAGCGCACGGAGTGGTTCCGCGGCCTGTGGGATGACATTCCTCCGGTGCGCCAGGACGAGCACATCGCGATGTTCCCGGTGGAACTGCCGCGGCGGCTGATCCGCATGTACACCTTCGCAGGTGAGACGGTCCTCGACCCGTTCATGGGCAGCGGCACGACCGCGCTCGCGGCCGCGCTGGAGGGCCGCAACTCGGTCGGCTACGAGATCAACCGCGAGTTCGAGCCGATCATGCGCGAGAAGCTGGCAGAGTGTGACGTCAGCTTTGGGTAGGGCCTGGGGGCTGTTGTGAGCCGTACGGAGGGGCCGCACGAGCGTCGGCGACGAAGGAGCCGAAGCGAGGTCGGCCCATGCGGTCGTTGAACAGCCGTGGGCCGACCTCGCCACGCACAAACGACATGCGCGGCTCGTGCGGCCCCTCCAACGGCTAACGACTTCTCCGCCCCGCTACTCCCCCACGAACACCGCCGAACTCCACGCCCACGGGCCCTCGGCGGGGGCGATGTTCGACGGGTACTCCACGAAGCCGCCCGGCATCGTCACCTTCGCGTAGTACCACGAGCACGGGGGCAGGCCCTCGATCATCTCATCGAAGCTCGCCGGGAGGTTGCGCAGCGTGGCCACGACCGCGCCGTCGCCCACGATCTCCAGCGTCTCGACCTCGCGCGGGGCGTCCACAGCGATCCGCGCGTGATAGCCGTCCGCTTCCGGCGTGACCTCGCCCATGAACGCGTCGTTGACCCAGAAGCGCAAGCCGATGCGCGCGCCTGCGGTGGCGTAGCAGCGGCGGTTCGCGAAGGCGTCGATGATGCCCGCGAGCGTGAACTCGCGCACCCACAGGCCCGTCAGCCCGCCGCCGAGGCCCGGCGTGCGTCGATGGCCGTCGGACGTGCCTACGAAGCCCGCGCGGAAGCCCGCGTTGAGGTGCTCGTGGAAGCACTCGGACTTGTTGATGTAGTCGCCCCAGCCGCAGACGACCTCCATGTTCGCCTCGCGCGGGCTGCGCGAGAGCGCGAAGCGCGCGTGCTGCGTGTTGAGCACTCCGCTTGTGGTCTCGATCCACGCGACCAGTGCGTCGAAGGCGTCGTCCGCCTGCCCGATGCCCGCGTCGGCCCAGCGCAGCATCGGCTCATCGTAGCGCCCGAAGAGCACCGAGCGGTGCTGCGGAGTGACCGCGCCCCACTTCGCCTGCGTCCACTCGTACGCGGGCACCACGATGAAGCCGCCATCGCGCGACCACGCCTGCGCCTCGCGCATCGTCTCCCGCCAGCCCTCATCGGAGAGCCGGCCGCCGTAGATGTAGTCGTTGTCGGTGATCGCGACGAAGTCGAGCTGCGCCTTGTCGCGCGCGTAGGCGAGCATCTCCACGAGGTCGCCCTCGGCGTCCTCAGATAGCCCCGTGTGGGTGTGCGGGTCGCCCATGATGAGCTGGTAGCGCTCGCCAGCCAGCTCGACCTCACGCTCGGCGGGCGAGAAGAATTTGCGGCGGGGCAGATCGACGGTGGCCCAGCCCTCCCAGCCGGTGTCCCCGGGCTGAGCCGGGAAGTCGCCGACCGTGACCTTCAGCAGCAGCACCTCACCGCGCCCGCGCTCGGCGATCGGCACGCCGCGCTGCGCGGCGACGATCAGCTCCCCGCCGATGACGCCGCGCGGGTCGGGTGCGTAGTCAAAGTAGGGCTGCTCGATGACGCGCACCGGCTCGCCCCACTCGCCATCGCCAAAGCGCCTGCCGAGCAGCACACCGTGGCAGTTGTTGGTGCTGCCGTCGTGCGGCTCCTTGCGCTCCCACAGCGCCCAGAGGCCGCCGCGGTCGTCGGGCACGAGGTAGGGATGCCGGCGCTTGCCCGGATAGCCCCACACGCCCGCCTTCGGCATCAGCCCGTACTTGAGGTCGGCGATCTCTTCGACCGTCCAGTGCTCGCCATCGTGGCGCGCGGCCATCAAGTAGTTGTGCTGGTCGATGACCCCGTCGGCGTTCTCGACGTCGTCGGTGCGCACCATCAGCACGTGCGGGGCGCCGCTCTCATCGAAGCGCACGCACGGGAAGAGCAGCGATGCGTCCGGCACGGAGAACTCGCCGGCCTGCTCGTCGAAGTGCGCCCGCACGCCGAAGTTGGCGTCGTCTCCGCCGATGCCGAGGTCGTGCGCGGCGCGCAGGCCGACGCCGTTGTGCTCGGCGAGCGCGCGGCGCCGGTCGGCCTCCTCGGGCGTCCACGGGACCGCAACCGGGTGGAGGTTGCCTGCGCTGTCGAGGCAGAACGTGAGGTTCTCGCCCGCGGCTGTCTGCCAGCCGAAGAGCACGGAGCGCTCGCGGCCCTCCACCCAGAGGTCGTAGACGTCCTTGGCGGTGTGCCGGCAGGCCATGTCGGCGAGGATGGTCGGGTCGGGCATGATGCATCGCTCCCGGTGCGGAAGATGGCGCCTGGTGTCGCCGGTGAATTTCGCGCCGGGGCGGCGCCTCGCCTCCCTCGTTCAGCTTGACAGCCCCTCGGGGCGTGCGTAGACTTGAGGGCGTCGCTCGGGCGGTCGCGGCAGGCAGGCCCGAGCCATCACTCACTCGCCGCGCAACTGTCAGCCGGCAGGCCCGTCGCTGGCAGCTTTGCTGGAGGCTTCGCTGGAGGAACCGGATGGGCGGCCGCATCTGCGTCTCCGCGCCAGGCAGGATCTGCCTCTTCGGCGAGCACCAGGACTTCCTGGGGCTCTCCGTTATCGCCTGCGCGATCAATCTCGACATACGCATCAGCGGCACGCCGCGCAAGGACACCGTCTTCGCGATCGAGATGCCCGACCTCGATCAGCGCGACGAGTTCGACGCCGCGCGCCGCGTGCCTTACCACGGCCGCCGCGACTACATCCGCTCGGCCACGAACGTCGTCGGCCGGCACGGCGTGGACTTCGCGTGCGGCTACGACTGCACGATCCGCGGCACGATCCCCATCAACGCGGGCGCGTCCAGCTCGTCGGCGCTCACGGTCGCGTGGGTGAGCTTCTCGTGGGCCACGCAGAACGGCTGCATGCCCGAGACGCCTGAGGAGACCGCGCGCCTCGCCCACCTGGCGGAGGTCGTGGAGTTCGGCGAGCCCGGCGGGATGATGGACCACTACACCTCCGCGGTCGGCGGGCTGCTGTTCATCGACTGCAAGGAGCCGATCACCGTCGAACGCCTCCCGGCGCAGCTTGATGGCTTCGTGCTGGGCGACTCGCTCCAGCCCAAGGACACCACCGGGGTGCTCGGGAAGAGCCGCCGCGCGGTGGAGGCCGGGCTGGCGATCCTGCGCGACGGCGTCCCGGAGTTCGACTTCCGCACCACGAGCCTTGAAGAGGTAGAGCCGCTGCTGGGGAAGATGGCCGAGGAGTCGCGCAAGCGGATCGTGGCGAACTTCCACAACCGCGAGATCTGTCGCAAGGCTCGGGAGCTGCTGAGCGCGCCGGCGACCGACACGAAGCGCCTCGGCGAGCTGCTTCACGAGCATCACTGCCACCTGCGCGACGGCATCGGCATCTCCACGCCGAAGATCGAGCGGATGCTGGACGCGGCGATGGAAGCCGGGGCGCTGGGCGGGAAGGTCAACGGCTCGGGCGGCGGTGGCACGATGTTCGCCTACGCACCCGGTCGGCAGGAGGAAGTGAAGACGGCGATCGATGCCGCGGGCGGGCGCGGGCTGACGATAGCGCCGCGCCAGGGCGTGACGCTGGTCGAGGAGAGCGCGGACGAGGAGGGCACATCGTGAGCGTGCTGTCAGGCGATCTGAGCAGTGCGAGCAAGCCCCTCAAGATCACGATTGCGGGAGTGCGCGGCGTGGTGGGCGAGACACTCACTCCCGAGCTGCTGGTGAACTTCAGCCAGGCGTTCGGCACCTACGCCGGGCCCGGGAAGGTGCTTGTGAGCCGCGACACGCGCGTCTCGGGGCGGATGGTGGAGCCGTGCGTGTGCTCGGGGCTGACGGCCACGGGCTGCGAGGTCGTGCGGCTGGGCGTCTGCCCGACGGCCGCGCTGCAGCTCGCGGTGCGCCAGTCGGGCGCGGTCGGCGGCATCGCGATCACCGCCGGGCACAATGACGCGCGCTGGAACGCCCTTAAGTTCTGCCGCGAGGACGGCATCTACCTCAACGCGAAGCAGGCCGAAGAGCTGCTGAACGTCTACCATCAGAAGGAGTTCACCAAGGCCGCGTGGGACGAGCTGCCGCCGGTCGGCCGCGATGACTTCGCCGGCGAGCGCCACCTCGCCGCGATCCGCGAGCAGGTGGACGTGGAGGCGATCCGAGCCGCGGGCCTCAAGATCGCGGTGGACTGTGCCAACGGCGCGTGCGCGCAGTTCACTCCGGGCTTCCTCGAGGGCCTCGGCTGCGAAGTCGTGGCGATAAATGACGACCCTGAGCTCCCCTTCCCGCACGAGCCGCTGCCCACGCCGCCGAACCTCAGCCAGCTCCGCGCGCTCGTCGCGGCGGCGAAGGCGGACGCAGGTTTCGCACACGACGCCGACGGCGACCGGCTCGGGATCGTCACTGAGGCGGGTGAGGCGCCGGGCGAGGAATACACGCTCTGCCTCGCCGCGGAGATGGTGCTCGGGCGGGGCGACTCCGGGCCCGTCGTGACGAACCTCTCCACGACCATGGCGATCGATGGCATCGCGCGCAAGTACGGCCGTGAGCTGATCCGTGCGGGAGTCGGCCAGGTGTTCATCGCGGAGTCGGCGCTCAACTACGAGGCCGCCATTGCCGGCGAGGGCTCCGGCGGGATCGTCTTCCCGCGCATCAACTACGCCCACGACAGCATCGCGGCGCTGGCGCACATCCTCAACCTGATGGCCGAGCGCGGCGAGCCGATCTCGCGGCTGATCGCGGCGGTGCCGAAGTACGCGATCGTGAAGCGCGAGATCGTCTGTCCGCCGCAGCGCGCGTACACCGTGCTGGAGGAGCTGCGCCGCGGGTTGGATGTGCCCTGGGCGAGCGAGATCAACCTCGACGATGGCATCAAGCTCATCGGCAGCGACCGCTGGGTGCACATACGCGTGTCGATGACCGAGCCGCGCATCCGCGTGATCGCGGAGGCGGCGGCGCAGGGCCTCGCGATGGACCTGGCGGATGACTACGTGCGTCTCGTCGAGCGGAAGATGTAACGGCCGGGGACCGGGAATGGGGAACGGCTTGCAGCTTGCGGCCGGCAACTGGCAACTGAGAACTGGCGACTGGGATGATCGGAATGGCGGGCATCCAGACACTGAAGATCGGCGTATCAGGCGTGCGGGGGATCGTGGGGCAGTCGCTCACGCCCCAGCTCATCGTGGGCTTCGCCGAGGCCTTCGGCACCTACCTCGGCGGCGGCGTGGTCGTGATCGGCCGCGACCCGAGGCCGTCGGGGGAGATGGTCCTCAACGCGCTGATGGGCGGGCTGCTCTCGACGGGCTGCTCGGTGATCGACGTGGGCGTCTGCCCGACGCCGACGGTCCAGCACGCGGTCGTGGACCTCGCGGCCGACGGCGGCATCGCAATCACCGCCAGCCACCACCCGTCCGAGTGGAACGCGCTCAAGTTCTGCCGCGAGGATGGAGTCTTCCTCAACCAGTACCAGGCTGAGGAGCTGCTCAACGTCTATCACCAGGGCGCGTTTGCGCAGCGGCCCCACCATGCGCTCGGGCGGGTCGGCAGCGACGAGGGCGCGATCAACCGCCATCTGTCGAAGGTCCTGGCTGCCGTGGACCGCGATGCGATCGCCGCAATGGCCCCGAAGGTCGTCATCGACAGCGTGAACGGCGCGGGCGCGGACTGCGCCGAGGGGCTGCTGGAGAAGATGGGCTGCGAGGTCGTGGCGATCAACGATGTGCCCAACGGCCGCTTCCCGCGCGAGCCTGAGCCGATCCCGGCGAACCTCGGTCAGCTCCGCGAGGCCGTGCGCGAGCACGGCGCCGACATCGGCTTCGCCCAGGACGCCGATGGCGACCGGCTCTCAGTGGTCTCCGCGGCGGGCGAGGCGATCGGCGAGGAGTTCACGCTGGCCTTCGCCGCCGACGTGATGGCCGAGCGCGACGCGCCGGGGCCGCTGGTGACGAATCTCTCCACCAGCCGCATGATCGACGAGGTCGGCGCGCGGCACGGTCGGGAGGTCATCCGCTCGAAGGTCGGCGAGGTACACGTGGTCGAGACGATGATCGCCACCGGCGCTGTCGGTGGCGGCGAGGGCAACGGCGGAGTGATCGACCCCGAGCTGCACTACTGCCGCGACAACCTCGCGGCGATGGCGCTGATCCTGCAGGGGATGGCGTGGCGCGGCTGTACGGTCGGCGAGTGGGCGGGGAGCTTCGCGCCTGCCGCGATCGTCAAGGAGAAGCTGTCCTGCCCGGCGGGGAAGACCCAGCGGGCGGTCCTCGCTCTCGTCCGGCACTACGAGGGCCGGGAGATGGACCTGACCGAGGGCGTGAAGGTCTTCTTCGACGATGGCGCGTGGATGCACGCGCGCCCGAGCAACACCGAGCCGATCCTGCGCGTGATCGCCGAGGCCGACGACCATGACACCGCCCGGTGGCTCTGCGACGAGGCGCTGGAGCTTGCGAGGTGCACGATCTGCTGAAGGCAGCGCGCTGACCCGGAACCGAACGGGCCACCATCTTCCGCGCTTGCGCGGCCGATGGCGGACCGTTGTGTGCGATAGGGGAGTGCCCTCAGACGATCTGCATGCGCACGTCGTCGCACTCTGCCATGGTCGCGTGTACCGGGCAGGTCTCCGCGACCTTCATGAACGCCGCCTTGCGCCGGTCGTCCCAGTCGCCGCCGACCGAGACCTTGATGTCCAGGTATGAGCACATCGGCTTGCCCGACTCCCAATCGGTCTCGGCCCAGACCCTGATCTCACCAGCATCAAGATTGTGCTCGTTGCAGAACTTGCGCAGCATCGCGGCGATGCACATGGACAGCCCGCTGATGAACAGCTCGACGGGGTCCATCGTCCTGTCATCGGCGGGTTTGTCCGGCCCGAAGACGATGCCTAGCTCCATCCCGCTGCTCGACTTCGCCTGGTAGTCCATGCCCACGTTCGTTACATTGATCTCCATCGATTGGTCGCCTCCTGAGAACGCGCCATCGCTGGCGCGAGTGATCGTGATCTCTCCGTGCGGGGTCATTCTCCACCGATGCAGCGCTCACCTGCCCTGAAGCGCCGTCGCTGCCGTTGCTTCCGTTTCTTCCGTTGCTTCCGTTGCTGCCGTCGTGCTATACTCGCGCCCGGAGCCTCTGCAATGCGTATACTCGGGATCGACACCGGCCTCGCGGACACCGGCTACGGCATCATCGATGCCGCGGACGGAGTGTGCCGCGTGGTCGAGGCGGGCGTCATCAGCACCGCCTCCGACGAGGACCTCGCGCTGCGCCTGCACCGTATCCACGAGGCCGTCAGCGCGCTCATCGATGAGTTCACGATCGAGCGCATCGTGGTGGAGGACCTCTACGTCGAGTACCCCCATCCCCGGACCGCGATCATGATGGGCCACGCGCGCGGAGTCGTGATCCTCGCCGCCGCCCAGCGAGCCGTGGTGGTGGAGAGCTACCCCGCGTCGCTGGTGAAGAAGTCACTCACAGGCAACGGACGCGCATCAAAGGACCAGGTACGCCGCATGGTAATGCGAGCACTGAAGATGACGGACTCCCCGGGCCCCGACCACGTCTCCGACGCGCTCGCGCTGGCCATCTGCCACGCGGCGCCGACGCGGACGCGCGCGACGCTCAGGGCGCGCGGCAGCCGCGCGATGCCCCCGGCGGTGGCCGAGGCGATCGCGCGGGCGCGAGGTGAGCGCGAGTGATTCGCTTCGTACACGGTGAGCTGGTCTCCGTGGCTGAGGACGCGGCAATCGTTGACGTGGGTGGCATCGGCTATGAGGTCACGATCTCCCCGCCGCTGGCGCAGGAGCTGCGCGACCACGGCGTCGGCTCGACGGTGCGCATCTTCACCTACCACTGCGAGCGCGGCGGGGCGGCGGGCAGCGGTACACCGATGCTGGTGGGCTTCCGCAGCGAGCTCGACCGCGAGTTCTTCGAGGAGCTGCTCAGCGTCCCGCAGCTCGGTCCGGTGGGGGCGTGCAAGGCGATGGCGATCCCCGTCCCGGCCATCGCGAGGGCGATCTCCGAAGGCAACGAGACCGCGCTCAAGCAGCTTCCGGGCGTGGGCAAGCAGCGTGCGCGGGACATGATCAGCAAGCTGCAGGAGAAGATGATGCCCTACCTCACGGGCGATGAGGTCCCGGCCGAGCGGCCTGCGGGCGATGACCTGACCGCCGAGGCGCTGGCGATCCTCACGCAGCTTGGGCTGACGCAGTCCGACGCGCTGGCGCGCATCGGCGCGGCCCGCGAGGCCGAGCCCGACATCGATGAGGCGAACGAGTTGGTGCGCGCGGTCTTCAAGCGCAAGTGATGGCGCGTGCGCCGTCGCCGGGAACCGGTAACTGAGAGCTGATCCGGAGGGTCTGAGATTTGGCTGATGAGGGCGCGCGTCGGCGGCTGGTGGCTGCCGATGAACAGGACGATGACACCTCGGCGATGGTCGCGCTCCGTCCGCAGACGCTGACGGAGTACGACGTCGGCCAGGGGCGGCTGATCGAGGGCCTGCGCGTGGCGATCACCGCCGCACGCCAGCGCGAGGACGTGCTCGACCATGTGCTGCTCGATGGCCCGCCGGGGCTCGGGAAGACCACGCTCGCGCACATCATCGCCAATGAGATGGGCGGCGAGTTCCGGATGCACTCGGGGCCGGCTCTCGAGCGTGCCTCGGACCTCGTCGGGCTGCTCACCAACCTCGGCCGCGGCGACATCATGTTCATCGACGAGATCCACCGCCTGCCGAGCGTGGTTGAGGAGTACCTCTACTCGGCGATGGAGGACTTCCGCATCGACTTTGTGGTGGACAGCGGTCCCTACGCGAAGACGATCCCGCTGGAGTTGGAGCAGTTCACGCTGGTGGGCGCGACCACGCGCGCGGGGCTGCTCACGCCGCCGCTGCGCAACCGCTTCGGCATCTTCCACCACCTCGACTTCTACACGCCCGAGCAGCTTGTCAAGATCGTCCACCGCTCCGCGCTCATCCTCGAGGTCGAGCTGCAGCCGGAGGGCGCGGGGCAGATCGCCTGCCGCTCGCGAGGCACTCCGCGGGTGGTCAACCGCCTGCTGCGACGCGTGCGCGACTACGCGCAGATCATGGGCGACGGTCGGATCGACGGGGCGATCGCGACTGAGGCGATGGAGGCGCTGGGGGTCGATGAGCAGGGCCTCGACGACCTCGACCGGAAGTATCTGCTCGCGCTGATCGACTACTACCACGGAGGTCCGGCGGGCGTGACGGCCATCGCGGCCACGCTCAACGAGGAGACCGACACCCTCGAGGACGTCGTGGAGCCCTACCTGCTGAAGATCGGCTTCGTGATCCGCACACCACGCGGCCGGATGGCGACGAAGCGGGCGTACGCGCACCTCGGGATCAGCGGCCCGGCACCCGAACCGCCCGGCGCTCAGGTAAATCTGCCGCTTCAATAGCGGCTGCGGCCGCCCGTCATGAATCCGCACCCGGAGGACCATCGTGACCTTCACTATCCTTGGAACCGCCGCCGCTGAGGGCTGGCCCGCCCTCTGGTGCCCGTGCACGGCCTGTGAGCAGGCCCGCGAGCTCGGCGGCAAGAACATCCGCCGCCGCACAGCCTATCAGCTCGGCGACCGCATCCACGTGGACTTCGGCCCGGACACCTTCGCGCAGATGCTGGAGTTCGGGCTGCACTACGAGCGGCTCGAGCACCTGCTCATCACGCACTCGCACCACGACCACCTCTGCCCGCAGGAGCTGCTCTACCGCCAGCGCGGCTTCGTCGTGGAGGAGCTCGGCACGCTGACCATCCACGGGAACGAAGCCGTGCGGACCAAGCTCAACGCGCTCGGACACTCGATGGGGGACTGCCGCGCGCGCTTCGAGCTCGTGACGCACTTCGAGCCGATCGACCTCGGCGAGGGCGTGACGGCCACGCCGCTCCCCGCGGACCATGCGCAGGGCGAGGAGGCCGTCATCTACCTGTTCGAGCGCGACGGCCGGGCGCTGCTGCAGGCGAATGACACCGGCTGGTTCCCCGAGCCCACGTGGCGCTTCCTTGAGGGCAAGCAGCTCGATGTGGTGCTCATCGAGTGCACCTACGGATCGCGCGAGGGCGGTCACCACCACCTTGGCGCGAATCAGGTCCTCGACGTGCGCGAGCGGCTGCGCAAGAGCGGCTCGCTCAAGCCCGGCGCGCGCGTGATCACCGTGCACTTCTCGCACAACGGCGGCTGGCTGCACGAGCGGCTGGAGGCATTCTTCGCGCCGCATCAGATCGAGGTCGCCTGGGATGGTATGCAGGTCGAGCTGTGATCGCACATCCGTGCCGCTCCGTTCGTCTCAGGCACAGACGCGAACACGTTCCCGGAGGTGCTCCATGCGTCTCGCGACCGTCGCCGCGCTGATCGTCCTCACTGCCGCGTGGGCGTGCGCTCAGGCTGAGACCCTTCTGCACTCCTGCGAGAGCCTCGACGGGGTGAAAGTGGGCCTGGGCAGCCAGCTTGAGGAGCGCAAGCTGTTCATCAGCTATGCCGCGGAGCACGTGACGGAGGGCGTGGGCGCGATCGGCCTGTTCGGCCGCTCCTCTGAGGGCGCGACCGGGAATACCTACATCAGCATCGACGTGCCCATCGAGCCGACCGACCTGACCGGCCGCGCGCTGGTCTTCGACGCCTCCAGCTCGACGCCGGAGCTGTCGCGGGCGTTCTACGTGCGCGCTTACGACGCGTCAGGCCTGTGCGCACTGAGCTGGAATAGCTGGAACGGCGAGCTAACCTCCGAGGCGAGTGAGTTCCGGCTGGTGCCCGGCGCGGACTTCGGCACGATCTCGTGGGAGCCGGGGCGGGTCGAGGTGGATGATCACACCGCGGTCGTGAGGCTGCAGTTCATCACCGGCACAAGCGCGAAGGGCGTTGTGTTCAACCTCGCCGTGGACAACATCCGCGCGGCCGACGCAGGCTGAGCGGCCCTGCCGCTCAGCCGCCATCGCCCGGGCCTCCTCCTGGCAGTGCCCACGTGACGCTCTCCCGGTTGTTCCAGAAGCTCGGCTTGCTTGCGTCGACCTGCGCCAGCCCGAGACGGCGGATGATGGCGCCTCGCAGCGCGATCACCTCGCCGGGGATCGCGCCCCAGTAGCCGGCGAGGTTCTCGTGCGCGCGCGGCCGGTCTCGCCGACCACCTCGATTTCCAGCGAGGCGAAGCCTTGGTCGAACTTGTTGAAGATGCGCGGCCCGTAGCGGTAGCTCCACTTCAGCCCGCGAATGTGCTCCAGCGGAATGCAGCGGCGCGCGAACGCCCAGTCGCGTACGCAGAGCCGCTCGCCGCCGAGGATCACCGTGCTTACCCAGGCGCTGAGCAGCAGATGCACGCCCGCCGGCAGCAGAGCAATGCACACTGCCCCTGTGAACAGCCAGTGATCCTCCGGCCGCATGTTCGGGCCGCCCCGATACACCAGCACGAGCCACAGCGTGGCGGCCAGCAGGAGCAGCCCGAGGACGAACCGGGTCGGGGCGCCTGTGCGGTAGACTTGCCGCTCATCCGCCATCGGTCGCGCTCCTTCGCCGCCAGGTGACGTCCGCGCCGGGCATGTCGGTCGAGCTGAGGGGGTCGGTCTTCGGGTCCCAGTGCAGGCCCGCGCGCGCGGCGACGTCGAGCATCAGTTTTTCGACGCACGCGTGGCGCGACTGGCCCGCGTAGTCCACCACCGCCGGGCGGCCGGGCGCGTCGTCGAACTCGAACTCCAGCCACGCGCGCCCGCCATCGTAGCCCGCCCATCGGCCCCCCGCGTAGCGGTAGCTCCACGTCATGCGCACGAGGTGGTCGAGGTCGAAGACGCGCGTGCGCCCGCGCCAGTCGCGGATGCGGAGGGTCGGTCCGTCGAGGATGACCACCGGGATGGCGCCGCGCAGCAGCGCGTGGACGGCCAGACCGCCGACGGTCAGGGCGGCGATGCCGGCCATGACCGGGCGATCGACGGGGCCGATGTACTCGGAGTGGAGGAACTCCCACACGAACCACCCCGCCAGCGCCAGCAGCGCGCCGCCGACGAGGTAGCCCTTCGGCGAGCCGGTGCGGTAGACGCGCGCAGATTGGTCGCCATGAGGACGCATGCCGCAGATCCCCCAGTATACGTCAAGCGCTACCCTCGGCCTACAACTCCACTGAACAGCCCTCGCTGGCCGAGTCGGCGGCGGCGTTCATCACGCGCAGCACCGGAACCATGTCGTGGATCGTCGCGATCGGCGAGCGGCCCGTGGCGAAGGCGTCGAGCGTGTCGCCCACGTAGTGATCGTAGACCTCCAGCCCGTTCATGCCATCCACGTGCTCGGTCCCATCGTCGCGCAGCAGCAGGTCACCGATGCCGACGTCCCCGCCGGTGTGCAGGCGATCGGTGGTGACCGAGAAGTAGCGCTCGTAGCCGCGCGGGACGGTGTAGGAGATCTCGCCGACGCCGATCGCGCCCGTCTCGCGCCCGACCATCATCAGCGTCGTGTGGTCCTCGATCAGCGCGTTGCGCAGGCCGTAGTTCCAGCGCGCGGTGACCTCGCCGACGTCGTCCACGAGGTAGATGAACAGGTCGATGATGTGCGGCCCGAAGTTGAAGAGCGGCCCGCCGCCCGCGCGCGCCGGATCGAGCATCCACTCGCAGTGCGAATCGATGTAGCGCTCCGGGGCGCCCGCGAGCAGCCGGTAGTAGTAGTGCAGCGGCAGCCCAAGCTCGCCCGCCGCGCGCATCTCACGCAGGCGCTGGACCACACCGTAGTAGCGGCTCACCAGCGCCACCGAGGTGAAGACGCCCTTCTGCTCCGCGCGCGCCGCGATCGGCTCGAGCACGTCCGCGTCGAGTCCCATAGGCTTCTCCATATGGAACGCCTGCCCACGGCTCACCAGCTCGGCGGCCAGCTCGCTCATCTCGTCATGCGGCGCCGAGGCCCAGACGATGTCCGCCTCGACCTCGTCGAGCAGCGTGCGGTAGTCGGTGTAGCCGGGGCAGCCGAGCTCGAACTGCCCGCCGATGCGATCGACCGCCTCCTGCTCGGTGTCGGAGATCGCGACGATCTCGACCTCGCGCTTGAGCAGCGCCGGAAGGTAGAACTCGGGTGCGTGCCAGTGCCCTACGCCGATGAACGCGACTCTCATTGCTCGGCTCCCTCATCCGTGTGGTCAGATGTGTCCGCGGCAGGTGGGACGGGCGGTTGGTTCGCGCCGCGCAGGTCCAGCGTCGGCGCGGGGGCGTCGAACTGAAGCTGGGGGCCGTAGCCCTCGGCGCCGCCGGCGCCGTCGGGCGCGGCGTCCCCCGCCATCTCCCGCATCGCCGCCATGCCCTCGTCCACGAGCTTCTCGGCCTGCTCGTACTGATGCTCCGCGATCAGCTCGCGGACCTTCTTGAAGGTGTCATCGAGCGCGCTGACATCGACGCCCTCCTGCTCTTTGAGCATCAGGTAGATGTTGCCCGCGCGCTCCATCTTCGCACTCACGCGCTGCTCGGGTGTGAGCTCGGGGCCCTCCTGCGCCTCATCGGGCGGTGCCTGCACGGGCGCGGTCATCGCCTCGAGGACGGCCTGCGCGATCGCCTGGCGGTTGCTCTGGAACTCCTCGTCGGGCATCTCGCGCACCTTCGCGAGGATGCCGGCGACGCGCTCGACGATCGCCTGCCGGTCCGGGCGCTGCGGGCCCTCGGGCCGCTCGCCGCCCTGGCCTCCGCGCGCTTCGCGCACCTGCTCCTGTGCCTGCTGGATCGCCCCCTGCATCTCCCGGCGGCGCTCGCCGATCACGTGAAAGCTGTCCTTCGCCTCATCGAGGATCTCGCGGATTTGGTCGGCGTTCTTCTCGCGGATCGCGCCCGCGGCGATGTTGATCGACTCCCAGATCTGCGTGAGGTCGCGCTCTTCGGAGCGCATCACGTTCATCGCAACGTCGGCGACGAACTTGATCAGGCCGATCTCCGGGCTCATCGGTGGCATCCCGCGCGCCTGAGCGCCGCCAGGTCCCCCGGCAGGGCGACGCGGCACGCGCATGCGCGGAGCGGACTTGAGCGCCGTGATGGCCTTGTCCATCAGCTCTTCGGCGCGCTTGAAGTCGCCCTGCTGGGCGGCGCGCTCGGAACGCTTCGCGAAGGCGAGGGCCTGGCTCGGGTCGCGGGTCTCCCGCTGCGCCTGCTGCATCGCCTGTCCGAACTCCTGCAACTTCGTCTGCAGCGCGGGCGGCAGGCTGTCGGCGGACTGCCTCTCGAGCTTCGCGCGCGCCTGCGTGAGCAGCTCCTCGACTCTGTCCGCCTGCCCGAGCGTGGCGGCGTCCACCATGCCCGAGCGGAGCTGCTTGAGTTCGTCAACCTGCATCTCATTTTGCTCCATGCGCGCGATGGCCACGGTGAAGCCGAAGAACGCCTCCCACAGCTCGGGATGCTGCTCGAAGAACACCTGCGCTTTGAGCGGCAGGTCCGTGTCATCCCTGGGCGATGGCAGGTCGCGCCCGCCGCCCTCCCCCGGTGCGGCGCCCTGACCGTCCTGAGCTCCGGGCTCGCCCCCTGGCCTCTCCAGCGGCGAGGGCCGGGCCGTCTCGGGCGCCCCGAGCGCGTCGAGGGCCGCCTGCGCCTGGCCGAAGTCTCCCTCGCCGATCGCCTTGCGCAGCCACGCGATGCGGCGCTTCGAGCCGTCGCTCGCCTGCGGGCCCGCGTAGGCCGTTTCGAGGCGGTCCACGGACTGGTCGAGCGCCGCGGTCATCGCGGCTCGCTCGGTGAACAGCTTGACCGCGGCGATGCTCATCAGGATGCCGAGCACCGCCAGCACGACGATCGCGACGGCCACGAAGGTGGCGGCCTTCGACGGCGCACGCTCGGGCTCGGCGAGCAGGTCGCGCTCCGCGACCATGAAGGGCGGCACGTCATCGAGCGGCAGGTGCGCGTCGTCCGGCTCGTCCTGCTCGGCCACCGGCGCGTTCAGGCGTGCGAAGACGTCGTCTCCGGGACGATCCTCAGCGGCCGGGGGAGAGTACTCGCCGGTCGGTGGCTCCTGCCGAACGCCATCGCTCGGCGGCTCCCACGGACTCCTGACGGGCTCCTCGCGGGGCTCCTCGTCCGGTCGAACGCCATCGTCGCGTGGATCATCCAACGTCCGCACTTCCCTTTACGCGTCCTGGCCCGGGCCCTGCAGGTGCGGCAGGACCTCGAGCATCGTGATCAGATCGAGCCGATTGTGCTCCAGCACCTGCGCCATGCGCCCGGCGTCGCCGCTGTGCACGAACTCATGCCAGGCGTCGGGTATCTGAGCGCCCTCGATGTCACCGAGGCGCGAGCGTCCGCACAGGTGCTTCTCCAGCGTCTGCAGCTTGCAGTTCTCCCAGTGGCCGCGGAAGCGCGCACGGATTGCGTGCAGCAGGTCCATGTGCGCGGGCGGCTCGGGGCAGTCCCCGAGGCCGTGGTAGACCATGCGCTCGCGCAGCATCGGCACGTCGAACGAGCGCCCGTTGTATGTCATCAGCGCCCGGCGGTCTCGCAGCAGTTCCGCCGTGGCGGCCAGGATGGCCCGCTCCTCGGCGTAATCGCGTGCGAAGAGCTGCAGCGAAAGCGCCTCGGAGGCTGCGTCACTGTCCCAGACGATCAGTCCCACCAGGAAGATTGGCGCTGATGAGAGGCCCGCGGTCTCCGTGTCCAGCAGCACGAGCTGCGTGGGCGCGAGACCGCGCAGGCCCGCGAGCGGCCCGTCATCCTCCGCACCCAGCAGCGCGGTCAGCGCGTGGAAGCGCTGGAGGATCTCCGCCCCGTGCGGCAGCATCTCGCGCGCCGGCCCCGCGACGCGCCAGTAGGCCCCGTCGGCGCACTCGACCGCCTCGCCCGGCACGAGCTCCTCCAGCGGCCCGCTGGCGACCGGGAACGGCGTCGGCGGCGCACACGCATCCGCCCCCGCGTCGTCCGCGCCGCGCACCTGCCGGCTGAGGCGGTCGCGCGAGAGCGCCGGGTCGCCGACGCGCACGGAGACATGTTCACGCACCGGCTCGGACGGGCGCTCGCCCTGCTCTTCGGGCTCAGAGGCGGGCGCGTCGGTCGCCGGGCGCGGGAGCGCACCGTCATCTATCTGTCGCAGGCGCCTGCGGAGGCGCTTGGAAAGCATCGCAATCATCCTGGTCCGTCGCTGCCTGGTTCACTGACGGCCACCGGCGGCGGGCTATCCGTCGCCGGCTCCCGACGCGAGCTGTTCGGCGAGCCGCTGGTGAAGCGCGGCCACGTAATTGGCCTGCGCGGCGGCGGCCTGCCACTTCGCTGCTGCGTCATCGGTGGCGGCGCCGGCCTCGTCCACCTTGCGCGCGACGAGCTCGGCCTCCTGCCGCAACTCGGTGTGCCTGGAGGCGGCGCCCTGCAGCGCCGGTATCGACGTCTCTGCCCGTTGCAGGATCGGCGTGACCGTCTTCGCGAGCGTGAGGTAGGCGCGCAGAGAGCCGCTCGCCCAGCCCGAGGCGACCTGCCGGTCATCGGACGCATCCGGCTCAGCGCAGCGGTCCAGCCATGCCCCGGCGGCCTCCCAGGCGGCGGCCCCCGCGGGCGCGCCGGCGAGCGTGGATCGGCCCATGACCTCTGCGGCGCGCTGCACAACGACGTGCAGCAGCTCCTCGTCAGAGGGCTGTTGGAGGTGTGCGCCGAGCGAGAACTGATGGAAGGGTTCCGGTCCCGCCAGCCCCGATCCCTCGCCCGATCCCGAGCGCCAGCCGCCGAAGAACTGCTCGCGGCCCACGGTGGCGTAGCCGTCGCGGTCGGGCGACATGTATGACACGCGGTCGTTCTTGAGATCGTACCCGGTCACGATCGCCCAGCGTGCAGGGGAGCCGTAGCGCACGATCACCGGATGGCCCTGCAAGAGCGACTGGTGGACCGTGCCGAAGGCGCGTTCGGCGCTTGCGCCCGAGATCGTGTTGCTTGCGAAGCCGAGGGCCCTGGCGACCGCCTCGAAGGGGCTGCCCTCGAGCGGGTCGGGCTGAGCGGACGGTCGCGCGGCATCGAAGACGATGGCGAAGGGCGCGCCGACCAGCGCCTCCAGCCACTCCATCGAGCGCTGGTCGCCGCGATGGGCCAGCAGCGCGCGCAGCGCCGAGAGCGCCTGCAGCAGGCGCGTGTCGCGCGCGGAGTAGGCGGGCACGCCCCTGATGATGCGCGACTGTGCCTGGAGTTCCTCGTCCCTCGCCTGCGCGATCTCCTCGCGGTTCAGGTAGACCAACCAGCCGATGTTGCGCTTGGCCGTCGCGGCGGCATGCGTGCCGGGGTAGTGCTCGATGACCGCCTCGTAGAGCTTCTCCACCTCTGCCTGATCGAAGTCCAGCCGCTCGCAGGAGCGGGCGTGCAGCAGCGCCGCTTGGGCGGACTGGGTCTGCTGCTCGGGGAAGCGCGCGGTCAGCTCGTCGCAGGTCGCGGCTGCCATCGCATATTTCTCCGCTTCGAAGTGCGCACGCGCGACCTCCAGCAGCCCTCGCGCGCACAGGCCCTTGCGGTCCTTGAAGCGCTTGCACAGCTCCCCCCACGTCTGCCGGACGGCCGCCGGGTCGTGCAGCGTCTCGCGCTGGATCGCCATGATGCGTATTAGCGCGTCATCGACCCACGGGCTGTTGGGGTAGTTGTTCGCGAGCGCCTGGTACTGCACCAGCGCCACCTTCGGCTTACCCAGCTCCTCGGCGTAGACGTACGCGAGCTTGTACAACGCGTCATCGGCGAGCGCCGACGAGGGCTCTTCAGTCACGATGCGCAGGTACTCCTCAGCCGCCATCTCAAGCTGCCCCTGCGCGAGGAAGGCCTCGGCGCGCCTGTAGAGCTGCTCGGCGCGGCTCGAGCAGCCCGCCAGCGTCAGCGCCACCAGCGTGGCGCACAGAAGCGCGGCGCACAGGCGGCTCACAGGTTCTCCACCTCTTCAAGCGCCAGCGCCACTCGCGTCAGCTCCCCTGACATCTGCGGGAACGTCTCCTCCTGCATGCGCACGAAGTCCGGCAGGTCGTGCCGGCTCACGCGCTGGCGCACGTAGCGCAGGTGGTTCACCTGGCCGAGCGTCTCGGCGTTTGCGATCTCCTCGAGCACCAGCAGCACGCGCTCGCAGTCGGCGGCCGTCTCCTTGTCCGCGCCGGTCGGGTCGTCGAGCTGGAAGATGATCTCCCGGATCGCCACCGGCAGCTCCTGACGCACGATCCGGTGGCGCAGGCAGTCGTACTGCAGCTTGGCGAGGTTATCGGTTGCGAGCGAGCGCTGGTAGAAGACCGCCCCCCACACGCCGATAGTGACGAGCAGCAGCGCGGCGACCGCCGCGCGGAAGGCGTTCCTGCGCACGCGCCAGCGCTCGCGGATCGGGCCCGCCTCCGCGTGCGAGAGGTCGGAGAGCTCCTCGAGGATCGGCCGCGGGACGCGCACTCCCTCCAGGCCGACGCTTCCCTCGTCCGCGGTCACCGTCCGGCGCGCCTTGCGCGCGGCGTCGCGGCCGACCTGCTGCGCCAGCGTTCGTTCGCTGATGCGCCACAGCCGCTCGGCCGGGTCGGCGTTGAAGCGCGGAGCCCGCAGCGCCGTGAGCAGGCGTCGCCAGACCTCGCGCATGACGGCCTGCGCCGCGGCCTCATCATCGACCGCGGTCAGCGCCATCGCGTAGACGCCGTCTGCGCAGTGGTAGAGCAGCGCGTCCAGCGCCGACACGTTCCCGCGACGGCAGCCGGTACGCAGCTCCCTCGTGGTGCTCGACGCCATCAGCCGCTCCCCTCGAAGATACTGTCCGACAGCCCTGTATTGACTCGGTAGTTCGTGAACTGCATGTCGATCCGCGCCGGGCCCTGGCGGTCCCGCCCGAGCGCGCCCTTCGCCACGTCCGTGTTGATCTGGCTGGGCATCCAGTGCCCGGAGACAAGTTCATGGTGGAAGCGCACGCTCAGTTGCCGCTTCTCCGCACGCCAGATCTCGCTCTTGAGCAGCAGGTAGCGCTCGCTGTCGATCCACAGGAGGACGCGGCCGTTGCCCGCCTCCGGGTCAACGGGCGCGAGCTTGATGCAGCGCACCGGCCGGCCTCTGAGCGTGCCCTCGGCGATGAAGCTCGCGCTGGCGAAGTCCTTGATGTGCATCGCCAGGTTCCCCATCAGCAG
>JALGSW010000192.1 GCA_029821635.1 Candidatus Zipacnadia bacterium | reverse complement strand
CGGACCTGCCGCCCGCCCCTCCGGCCACCATGTGAACTGCACCTCAGACCGGCCGCCCGCGGCGAGCGTCAGGTCCTCCCGCTCCGGCGTCACGCGCCCTGAGGGAGTGCCCGGCCTCACCCGGACCTGCCGCCCTGCCGGACCGGCGTTGTACGCCGCCAGCTTCACCGTGACCGCGCCGTCGGGCGCCACGACGGGCCGGTCGCTCAGCACCGCGAGGTCGAGCTGCCCGGGCGACTGCGTGCTCGGCGCGAGACGCCGCCCGACATCGGCGGTCCGGTCCCACGTGCAACCGGTCGCCATCACGCTCACGACCTCGAAGGCCTCCCGCTCGATGGGCGTGCCGCGGGGCGCGGCGAACCAGACGCGCCCGTCTTCATCCGCCGAAGCCGACGCGACGACCTCCTGCGCGCCCCACCAGCGCCCGGTCACGCGCGCGGTGGGCACGGACACGCCACCTGCATCCACGATGCGGACCGCCGCCCCCGGCACGCCTTCGCGCTCCTCAAGCGTGCGCTCGGAGAGCGCCAGCTCGGCGACGTGCGCAAGGCGATGCTCCTCGGGCTTCTGCACGCGCACCCGGCGGAGCTGCTGCGAGTGATCGACGTCCCAGTGGTCATCGAAGTAGCCCGCCTCGACGAAGTACGCGGCCTCGTAACAGGTGACCGGCGGCTTGTTGTTGACGTTGAGCACGAAGGGCAGCTCAGACTGATCGTTGTTGAAGACCAGGTAATCGGGGTATGCCCAGGGCAGCTTCTCCAGGTCATACGCGAGGAGTTGCGGCACGCCGCTGTCGGGCTTCGTGAAGACCCGCCGATTGGCGACCACGATGTACGTCGCGTAGTCGGTCAGCGGGTTCGGGACGCAGAGCAGCGCGCCGAACTGCGAGCCCATGTACCGGCGGTCGCCCTGCAGCCGGTCGTGGACGATCACGCCGTCGTCATACACGCGCACCTGGAACGGGCGCGCTGCGTCGGCACGGCGCAGCAGCGCGCTCGAGTCGAGGCTGCCGAAGATCACCAGCGTGTGCGAAGCAAGCTCGGGAGGCGTCAGCTCGCCCTCGGGCACCGCCACCATGCCCGGACCATGCACCATGAACGCGTTCCAGCCGCGCGCGAACTGCTCGGCTTCGGTGCGATGCCGCGCGACCTCGTCGGCCGGGCCGTCCGTGGCCCACGCGACCGAGAACGGCCGCAGGAAGGCGTCGCCGATCGGCCCGCACATCTCCGGGCGCTTCACAGGCTCCCCTGCGGGCTCCTGCTCGGCGTCCACAGGCCGCCAACCCACGACCGCGCCGGCCTCATCGAGCTCGGCCCGCAGCGAGAGTGTGCGCGGTGGGCCCTCGTAGGCGGGGAAGCCGTCGGCGTAGACGCGCACGCAGTCGCGGTCGGCGACCGGGCTCGCGCGCAGGAAGAGTGTGAAGCCCGCGAGATTATCCGTCTGCACGGCGATCAGCTCGCCGTCAGCCCGCGCGCGCAGCGAGCCCGTCATGCCATCGATCCGGAAGTCCTCGATGCGCCCCCAGTACAGCTCGCCATGCGGCAACACGGTGGTCTCCACGTGGAAGCCGCTCGGTTCGGTGACGCGCCGGCGACCGCGGAAGAAGTCGTAGATCGCCGCGTAGTCGGTGCCGCGCCCGTGGCCCAGCTTGGGGTTGAGGATGATCCGCTGATCGTAGCCCGCGGGCTCCTGCATCGAGAGCTGACGGAGGTGCTCGTAGAGCCTGATCCCGTTCTCGGGCCAGACGGTAGTGTCACTGCCATCGACGATGTGCCCGGTCGCGCCCAGTTCGCCGCGCTCGGCCCAGTACAGCGGCGAAGCGGCCTGCAGCAGCGGGCGGCGGAACTCCTCGATCTGATCCACCGCGTCCGTGCGCGCGTACCAGTGCTTGTGCCAGAGGCGGTAGTCGGTCCAGCCATCCACGCCCATGACCGCCGCGAAGACGTCCGGGTGGCGCAGGCCGAGGCGCAGCGCTCCGGTTCCGCCCATCGAGCCGCCGGTCATGTAGATGCGGTCGCCGTCGAGCCCGAAGCGCTCGGTAGCGTCGTCGACCACCCGAAGGCTCTCGTAGTTGCCCACGCCCTCGTAGAAGTTCGGCCCGCGGGCGTTGAGGTAGATCAGCACCCAACCGTAGCGGTCGGCCCACTCCCGTTGGAAGCTGCTGAAGCGCGTCCCGACGGACCAGCCGTAGCCGTGGCCGTGCAGCACCGCGGGATAGCCCGCGTCGCTCGGCGGGGGCGTGTTGGGCACGTAGACCCCGTAGGCCTGTAACGAGTCGTCCAGCGGCGAGCGGTACTCCACGAGGCGCGAGATGCCGTCGGCGGCCGCCACCGTTGCGGTGGCGGCGAGCAGCGCGGCCAGCACTGCCGTCGGCAGCCAGATCGTGCCGAGTCGGGCACAGGTCATCCGACGCTGCCTCCTTCATCGGGTTCGGGCGTGAAGATCGCGTCGCGCAGGCGGGTGAGCGCCTGCTCGGTGTCATTGACCGCGGCCTCACTCGGCGTGCGGGCCGAGAACCGGGCGCGCGTGTATGCGTCGGTCAGCAGCGACAGGTCGGTCGCGAGCGCCGGGTGCTCGGCCGCTACCGTGCGCTGGAACTCCCACGGAGCCGATGACGCGGGCCTTGGCAGCCCCTGGCGCGCCAGCCAGCGCATCGACTGATGGTACGCGTAGACGATGCGCTCGGCGCCCGTCGCGCCACGACGCAGCGGCCTGAGCCGCCGCCGGTTCCAGCGCGCAACGAGGACCGCGCCCACGATCGCCAGCGCCACCAGCAGAGCGACTTCAATGCTCAGGAGCAGGTTCGCGCGCAACCACCGTCCGGCCTCCGTGAACGCGGCGCCGATCCGCGCAAGCGTGTCGGTCACGCCCTCGGTGGCCGTCTCCGCATCATCCGAAGGAGTCGGGTCGAAGTCGATCCAGCCGGTGTCGGGCAGATAGACCTCCGGCCACGCGTGCGCATCCTGGTCACGGATCTCATAGTGCTCACGTTCGGGGACCCACTCGCCCGCGGTGAAGCCGGTCACCAGCCGCGCCGGGATGCCCGCGATGCGCAGCATCACGACCATCGCGCTCGCGTAGTGATTGCACCAGCCGCGCTTCGACACGAAGAGGAAGTGATCGACGTAGTCCTCGCCCTCGGGCAGCGGCGGGGCGTCGAGGTCGTACGCGTAGCCGCCGCGCAGATAGCCCTCGATCGCGATGGCGATCTCCGCCGGACGCCCGGTGGTATCCGCGACGATCTGTTCGGTCAGCTCGCGCACGCGGCGAGGCAGGCCATGAGGTAGCTGCAGCGCATGCTCCAGGTCCACGCGCGCAGGTGGCGGGGAGCCGGGCGGCGCCGAGACGGCGTTGGGCATCGCCACCGTGGCAGAGTACGTGTCGCCCGGCAGCAGGTGACCGTTGAACATGATCATCCCCGAGCGGTCGTAGCGGATCGAGGGCGCATTGAGCGAAACTCTCTTCGGACACCACGGCACCGGCAGCGCGCCAATGAAGCCGTAGCCGGGCGTAATGCGCACTTCCACGTCCTCGGTGACCGCGCTGGCGAGGCCGAAGTCCTGAGGCGATGGCAGATCCCACGAGTGCGTCTGAGAGCGCACGCGCGTCCAGTCCCGCTCGCTCTGCCGCCATTCCCGGCCGAGGTAGAGGTCGTAGGACGCGGTGCGGACCTTCATCGGGCTCTCGGCCTCGAGCACCAGCATCAGCCGGTCGCGAGGCTCCGGAGCGGGTCCGCCGAGCCTCAGCGACCGCTCCGGACCGTAGGGCATGCGCGCCTCGCCGATCATCAGCCGGGCCAGCCGCCAGGCAAGCTGCCTGCGCAGCCACTGCCCGACCGGGTTGGATGGCTCGACCCTCGACGCCACGCCGGCGATGATCGTCGCGGCGATGGCGGCGGCCACGAGCAGACTCACCCACGAGTTCAGCCGCGGGCGCCACGTGCCTCCCCGCACCCGGTCGGCGGTGATGACCTCGTCGATACCCTCCATGCGATGCGTGCTCTGCTCCCCGGCCAGCATCGCCAGCGTCCCCGCGACGACGAGTGCGGTCCCGGTGATGGCGGTCACCGTCGGTGCCGCAATCAGCAGGAGCAGCAGCCCGGAGATGACCGGCAGGGCAGTCTGCGTGAGGTCGCGCACGTTGCGGATCGCGAAGGCGCGAAAGGCCACCACCCAGTAGAAGAGTCCGACGAGGGTGCGGTAACTCAGCAGCAGCCCCGACGTCGCCTCCCCACCGGTGAAGACACCCATCCGCCACTGGATGATGCCGATGACGACCGCGCTCAGGAAGGCCGCCTGGTTCACCCAGAAGCGCGGGAAGGTGCTGAAGTGCAGCCGCCAGACGACCGGGAAGGCCAGCGCGACGAGCACCGTCATCTCCAGCAGCAGAAGCCGGCTGCTCAGCAGCGCCGACGCCGCCAGGAGAGCCCCGCCCATCGTGACCCAGCCCGCGATCATCAGCGTGAGCCAGCGGCGGCGCTCCGCGGGCGAGGCCTCCGGCGGCGTGTGCGGGTAGGGCAGCGCGCGGTGGCGCTGTAACCAGCCATGCGCGCGGCTGAGCTTCGTCCGTTCGGTGGTGGCCATCACGCGACCACCGACCTGCTGCGCAGCGGGGGCCCGGTCGCGGCCGTCAGCGCATCCGCGATGTCCGCGGGTGAGCGCAGCAGCCCGACGCCGATCCCCACCGCGCGCGCAGACTCCATCAACCGCCTCGGCAGCGCGGCGAAGCGTTCGTGCGAACCCTCCAGCTCGCCCTCAACCACCAGCAGCGTCATCGAGCCGGGCCCCGACAGCGCGCCGGAGAGCGCCTGCACGAGGCCCTCCTCGGCCGCGGTGGTGATCACAAAGACCGACGCGCCCCTCGGGACCGCCCGGAGCTGGCTCACCACCGACTCGGTGAAGCGCCCCTGCGCGGTCCGCGCCTCGGCCAGCGCGACGAGGATGCGGTGCAGATGTGCCTGGCCCGCTCCGGGCCGCGCCACGCCCGGCGGCAGGCCGCGTCCGACCACGGCCACCGAGCGCTGCTCGGCAAGCCCCGCCCGCGCGAGCGACGCGGCTGCGGAGATGGTGGTCTCCAGCGTGGAGGTCGCGCCCGCCCCGTAGTGTGCGTCGGCGCTCAGGTCGAGGTGGATGGAGATAACGTCGTGGCGCAGCGGCTCATACTCCTTGACGGCCAGTTCACCCACGTGAGCGGAGACCTTCCAGTGCACGTGACGGAGGTCGTCGCCGGGCGTGTGCTCGCGGATGCCGCGGAACTCACCACGGTCGCGCCGCACCTCCCGGCCTCGCGACGAGAAGCGTCCGAAGCCTGTCTCCCACGCCGAGACGCGTGGCACGTCGTAGGTCCGCGGGAAGACCACCAGCTCGAACGGCTCCCCGCGCTCGGAGCGGCTCTCGAACATCCCCAGCGGGTCGCTGTCGATCAGCGCGGGCGGGCCGAGGCGGTAGCGACCGCGTGCGGGCGGCCGCAGCTCGACCTCCACGTCCACGCCGGAGGAAGGCGGCAACGGCGGCAGCAGCGCCCGGCGACTCACCTGGACGCCCGGCACGGTCAGGTTGGTCGCCCGCAGCTCCACCGAGGCGCCCACGGTGATGCTGCCGACCGACTCGACGCTGAGCGATGGCCGCACCGGCGCACCGGCGACCGAGCGGCTGGCGGGTGGGTGCATCTCCACGCGCAGGCGCGTCAGAGCGAGTTGGGAGAGTAGGAAAGCGACGAGGATCACGGCCGCGCAGACGCCTGCGAGCACGTACATCACCGTGGCGTCGTTCATCAGCCCCACGGTGGCGAAGACCACCGCCGCGAAGCTGAAGATGCGCAGGTTGCGGCTCATTGAACCGACCTCTGACAGATGGCGTTCACGAGGGGACGGGCGTGCGCGCGAGCAGCTCCTCCACGACCTCCGCCCCGGTCACACCGCTCACACGCGCCTCCGGCCGGGGGATCAGCCGGTGCGCCAGTGCCTGAGCGGCGATCGACTTGATGTCGTCGGGACCAACGAAGTCCCGGCCGTCGATCGTCGCCACCGCCTGCGCGCAGCGCACCAGCGCGAGGCTCCCGCGCGGCCCGGCCCCGAGGTAGAGCTGGTCGGAAGCGCGCGTCGCCTCGATGAGGTCGAGCACGTAGTCGTAGACGGCCTCGGAGACGTGGCAGCGCGACACGGTGCGTTGCACCGTCGCAACCTCCTCGGATGACGCGACCGGCTGCAGCGCCTCCACCGGATGCCCTTCGAGCTGCTCGCGCACGATCTGCTTCTCCTCTGCGCGCGCCGGGTAGCCGATGCTGAAGCGCAGCAGGAAGCGGTCGAGCTGCGACTCGGGCAGAGGATAGACGCCCTCATACTCGATCGGGTTCTCCGTCGCGATCACCATGAAGGGGCGCGGGAGGTCGTGCGTGACGCCGTCCACGGTGACCTGCCGCTCCTCCATCGCCTCCAGCAGCGAGGACTGCGTGCGGGGCGAGGCGCGGTTGATCTCATCCGCGAGCACGATGTTCGCGAAGACCGGGCCGGGGCGGAAGCTGAACTCGCCCGCGCGCTGGTCGAAGATCGACACGCCCGTCACGTCCGTGGGCAGCAGGTCGGGCGTGAACTGAATCCGGCGGAACTCCCCACCGATCGAGGCCGCGAGCGAGCGCGCCATCATTGTCTTCCCCACGCCCGGCACGTCCTCCAGCAGCACGTGGCCGCGGGCGATCATCGCCACGAGCGTGCGCTCAACCGCCTCGCGCTTGCCGACGATCACCCGCTCCACGTTGTCCGCGATCCGACTGCACACAGCGGCCGCTTCTTCGACCGCCATGACCGTCTCCGTCATGAGCGCACCGTCCTAACGGCAGCAAACGACGGCTGACGACAGCGAACGGCAGCAACGGCAACAATACACGGCAACGGCACTCTCCCTCGCCGTCCCGGAGAGGGCTTGGGGGGAGAGGTTAGCCCGCCGCGATGTACTCCCGCAGCACCTGCGCGTCGTGCGGCAGGATGACGTCCGGGTCGAATGACTTGATCCACTCGCCCGAGAGCGAGCCCTGGTAGTCGATCGTCGCGAGCAGCTTGATCGCCTCATCGTGCGGGATGTCGCCCTCGCCCATGAGCGCGATCGTCCAGCCCGCCGGGCCGCCGTCCTCGGGCCGCACGCCGTCGTGGATGTGGCAGTGCCGCACGTAGTCCTTCACGTTGTTGAACGCAGTCTCCATGCTCTCACCGACGCGGTAGGGGTGCATGACGTCCCAGTTGATCGCGACGCCCTCGCTGTCGGCGTTGCGCACGACCTCCAGCACGTCCGCGCTGTGGCAGTAGGCGTCGTGGGTCTCCAGGCACAGGAACACCCCGCGCTTCTTCGCGTGCTCGCCGCACTCGTGCAGCGCCTCAGCGACGACCTTCTTCGCGTCCTCGAAGTCCATGCCCTCGGGGGTCATGC
>JALGSW010000038.1 GCA_029821635.1 Candidatus Zipacnadia bacterium | reverse complement strand
GTGTCGGCGACGAACTCGCGGTAGACGGGGATGAGGTTCCCCTCGTCGGCTTTCTTCACGAACTCGTAGAGCGTCGGCGTGTACATTGTCCGGACCTCCGATAGTGAGATGAAGTCGCGCATGACGCGCGGGTGGAGTGTGTCATCTCGCCGCCGGGGCTCGGAGCTTCTCACCAGGTGGTGCCGGTCACTTCGTGGTGCGGTAATGAAAAAGGCCGCGGCGGCTTCAGTTGGATGAAGCCCGCGGCCTGCGGGGGGAGTGCGCCGGATGGGTCTTTGCGCTATGGAGGAGGCGCCGGATGTGGCCTCCTGGTACACCGATCAAGCCGCGAGGGGTAATGCGAGCCACCCGCGGCCTGGTTCTTTCCGATCTTTGTTGCAGCGCGAACCAGACGCTAAGCGACTCGCAGTCGCCAGCGCCAAGCCCAGAGTGTAACGACCGAATGGCTGCAACAGTCAGTAATCATGGTAGTGTGGTAGACAATAGCAGAAAGTGGGGAGGGGAGTCAAGGGCGAGATTCGCGGCAATCGGATCCCGTGTCGCTGAGCGGCGGCCTGCATCAACCGAGAGCCGCCCAGCCTCAACGCTTGTCAAGGATGCTGTGGTGCCCGATCCTCTCAAGCACGCAGACATCCTCGTCGATGCGGAAGAGGAAGCGATAATCCATGTTCACGCTGCCCTCATACACCCGGTCACGACCGCGCACACGCTTCACGCGCAGAGAGGGATGGGACAGGTCGGACGCGAGGTACCGCAGCTTGCGGTCCACGCGCTCGCGGATATCGTGGGGGAGGTCCGCGTAGTCCCGCAGGAAGCGATCAGTCGCCAGCAGTCGCATTGTTGTGCAGGTCAGCTATGAGGTCCTCAACGCCCGCATACTCGCGCACCCGACCGGCGGCGACGTCCGCCTCCGCCTCGTCGAGCATCCGCTCCCCCTCGTCGGAAAGCTCGACTTCCTCGAACTTCGGAACAAGCTTCTGCGGCACGAGGACAACGCGCCGGTCCTCGACTACTGCTTCGAGGAAGTCTCCCTCCTCGATCCCCAACTCGTCCCTTATGTCAGCGGGCAGCGTTATCTGGGCTCTGTCACGCACCTTGACAATCGCCATCGGAGTCTCCACTATTCGCATAATCTGATTATCCGAAAGAAGTCTACCTCCCTCGAGGCGAGAAGTCAAGCAAGTCCTGTGTACTCTTCGCCTCCACCGTCCCGCCCCTGTACGCGGCGCAGAAGCGCGAGATGGGGCAGGCGTGGCACTCCGGGCGGGTGGGGTGGCAGGCTCGCCGGCCGTGCGTCACCAGGTTCAGGTGCAGCCGGTACTGCAGCTCCGGCGGGATCGCATCCGTCAGCACCTCGTGCGCCTGCTCCGCCGTCGCCTTCTCCGCCACCCAGCCAAGGCGCCGCGTCACGCGGTGGATGTGTGTGTCCACCGGGAAGAAGGGCATCCCGCACTCGAACAGCAGCACGATCGATGCCGTCTTCGGGCCAACGCCCTTGAAGCTCAGCAGGTAGTCGTTGGCGCGGTCCTGATCCATCGCGCAGACGTGATCGAGCGAGAGTTCGCCGCGCGCGTCCTTGAGCTGGCGGAGGATCGTGTGGATGCGCTTACTCTTCGTCGGCGCGAGGCCCGCGTCCTGGATCAGCGGCACGTACGCGTCCGGGTCCGCCTCCAGCGCCAGCTCCCAGTCGCCGCCGAAGTGGTCGCGCAGGCGTTCGAAGGCCGGGAAGGAGCTTGCGTCGGTGGTGTTCTGCGAGAGGATCGTGCGGATGAGCGAGTTCAGCGGACCCTCGGAGTGGTCCGGCACCGGGCCGTAGCTCTCCAGCAGCAGCTCGTCCACACGGCGGAAGGTGCGCGGGCGGAGTTGCTTCGGCATGGACATGCCTCCCGGGCGGTAAAGGCAACGGCACAGGCCGACGCGGGGGTCGGCCTCTCCCACGACCTGCGGGCTTCGGTGGTGTCAGCCCCGCGCGCCCGCCTCGGCCTGCAGCGGGCCGGTGTCGGCGTCCTCCTCCTGCGGCTGCTCGATCAGCGGGATCGTCTCGACGGTCACGTTCCCCGCGGCGTCGCGGATGCGGATCCGCACCGACGTCTCGTCCTCCGGGAGTTCCGGCAGGTCAACGCGGAACAGCTCGCGCCGCGAGTCCAGCAGGCCGTCATCGGGCAGCGCCGTGCGCCAGAGCTCCTTCGCGGCGAAGGTCCAGTCGATCGAGGTGATGCGGGTCAGTTCGTCGATGGCCATGCCCGAGAGCGTTCTGTCCGCATGGCCGATCCGCGGCTTGCTCACGAGGATCAGCTTCGGGTAGCCGTTGTCCACGAGGATGCCCTCGACCACCAGCTCCTCGCTCAGGGCGCCGGTCGGGTTGCTCGGCTCGTCGCTGGTGACGAAGCGCAGGTCGTAGAGCCCGCCGTCGATCTCGGTTGTGTCCCAGTCGAAGCTGTCCTCGTCCTCAAGCGTGGTGATCTCGACCCACTCGTCCGAGCCCTCGGCGCGATGGAAGATCGTCGTCAGCAGCGTGTCGTCATCGTCGTCGTCGGCGGTCCAGGAGAGTTCGTATTCGGCGCGGATGGCTTCACCGGGGTCCGGGTCGTCGAGCTCCAGCGTAGGCTTCTGGTTGCGCGTCATGTACAACACTTCTACGCGACGGACCTGGAGTTCATCGGCAGGTTGGCCCGCCATGCGCAGGCGGTACTGCAGGTAGCGCGCGTCCGGCGGGCTGATGCGCCCGCCCGACTCGGTCAGCTCGCCGGTCCAGGCGCTCCAGGCCTGATCGGCGGGCACCCCACCGTTACCCGAGCGCGCGTCGATCTCCAGCGCAGCGCCCTCGGGGACGGTCGCGTCCCAGCTCATGCGAGCCCAGCGACTCATGCGCTCGGCGTCCAACGGCTCGGAGACGAAAGTGCCCTCGGTGATGGAGGCGGTGTCCAGGCGCCAGACGCGGGTCGGGCTGGCGGTGACGGCGTAGACCGCGCCTTCGCCGGCTGAGATACGCGTGAACTGATTGCTGGCGGTGTCCCGGTGGGCGATCGCAGTGTTATTGCGGGCATCGAGCGCGACGATCTTGCCCTCGTCGGTGGTGGCGGCCCAGGCATGACCGGCGGCGAAGGCCACGTCGAGCACGTTCTCATCGGCCTCGTACGCCTCGACGTGGCTGCCGTTGGGCTCGACCACGTAGATCTTCCCGTCCTCGGCGGTGGCGACGATCAGCCGGCCGCCGTCGGCAAGCGCGATGGCTGTGCAGGAGTCCTCATCGGCGCCGAAGACGTCGCGGATGCTGCCCCTCGGGCCGATCTCGAAGACCCCGCCCTCGTTTTCACCACCGGCGGCGTAGAGCACCTCGCCGGTGTAGAGCAGGTCGAAGACGTGCGGCTGGCTGATGCGCGTGAAGAAGGTTGCCTCATCGCCGAGGCGGTAGATGGCGCCGTCGGGGCCGGTGCCTGCGAGCAGGCCGGCGCCGTCGCGCTCGAGCGACCAGACCCAGTCGGCGTCCAGGTCCCACTCGCGCGCGATCGAGCCGTCGGCGGCGATCTGAAGGACGCGACCACCCGGCGCGGTGCCGGCCAGGACCGTCCCATCGCCCATCGGCAGGAGCGAGAGCACCATCAGCGAGCCGGTGTCGCAGATGACCTTCGCCTCGGAGTCGGGGGTCCAGTGGTAGACGCGGCCGGGGTTGGCGGTGCCGATCCAGACGCCGTCGCCGTCGGCGGCGATGCTCCAGGCGGAGGGCTCGGGGAGCTTCGCGATGAGCTGCGCGCGCGGTGCGAGCACTACGGCGCCGTCGCTGCGGACCATCGTGCCCTCGGTCTTCCCCTCCTCGAACTCATCGCCGGTGCTGTGCGCGAGGCTCTGCAGGCCGCGGGCCAGCGCCTCGCCATCGGCCTCAGGGTGGTCGCCTGACTCGTCCTCGCTCTCGTCCTCCGCGGCTTCCTCCTCATCGTCCGCGACTGCCTCGGTGTCTTCCGCCTCGCCCTCAAGTACGGGCTTCTCCGGCGTGAGGTCGGCGCCCGGCAGGTCCTCGGCCTGCAATGGACGGATGTCCGCGTCGATGGCGGAGGCGGCCCACCACAACTTCTCCAGCGCGCGGTCGCCCACGCGGACGGTGGTCGAGGCCTCGTAGTCATCGGACTCGTCGCTGGGCCTGACCTTACCGCGTTCGCCCTGCTGGTTCTCCGTGGGCAGGCGGAGGCTCTCCCAGCCGTAGAGGTAGTAGTCGCTGTCGAAGGTGCCGCTGACCTCGGTGTAACCGGCGGTGAGGTAGCTCCGATTGTCCTCGGAGAAGATGCGGACGGCGCTGGCGGGAGCGGCGGGCAGTTCCTGACCTTCGAAGCCGATGACGACCTCGGGAATGGCCACGGCGACGTAGAGCTGGTCGGAGCGCTTCATCGTCTCGATGACCTTCGCGATGTCCTCGAGGCTGTCGATCTGCGGCATCAGCAGGCGGAGGTAGCTGCGGATGGAGTACTCGTCGCCGCCCCCGGCCGCGCCGACGCGCAGCGTGCCCTTGGGCAGGTCCTCGGGCATCGTGAAGCTCACGGTCTTCTCAAAACGCTCGCCGCCGTCGGGCCGCATGACGACGTGGACAGTCAGCTCCTCACCGGCCCGGGCGACGCTCTGATCGGTGTAGACGCGCTCGATGGCCGCCAGCTTCTCCTCATCGCGAACGCTCACCGACACGCTCAGCGACTGAGGCTGCTGGGGGTCGAAGCGATTCTCGGTGAGGTAGTAGAGCGCCTCATCGACCCAGGAACCGACGACGTAGAGGGACCCGGGGTGCCAGAGCGTGTCGTGCCGGCTGATGACCGTGCCGCCATCGCCCACGAGCTTGAAGTCGAGGCTGGCGATGCCCTCGCCACCGACGTTGACGCCCGCGGCAAGGGCCGAGTCCAGCGCGGACATGAGCAGCCCGGAGGTGAGCAGCTCGTGCCGGGCGACCTGCACGTTGAAGGTGTTCGCGCGGCCGCTGTCCTCGTCGGTGACGGTGAAGGTGGCAGGGATCATCGGGGCCTCACCGCCCACCTCGGCGGCGATCGACCACGAACCGTCGTTGACCAGCGAGCCGACGATCTTCATTGGCGACGAGAGCTTGTTGGAGCGCTGCATCGAGGGCAGGAAGTCGAGCACCCAGGCGGTGGTCACGGGGATGTTCACCGGGCCGATCTCCATCAGCGGATGGCCGAATGCGAGCACGTGATCGCCGCTGCGCCAGGTGACGGTGCCGATGGCGGAGACGTCGAAGTCGCCGTCCATGAGCTTCACGCCGATGGCGGATCCCGGCTCGAGCTGCACGTCCATGCCATTGTCGAGGCGGCCGGGGCCGGGCATGGTCTGCAGGCCGTGCGGCCCGAAGATCGCCTCGAGCCGCTTCATCCCCTGCTCCTCCATCCCGGCCACGCTGATGATCGGGCTGACGGGGGTCATCATGATAGTCGAGTCATCGGCGAAGGCCGGGCCGGAGGCCGCGATACGCGCCTCCTCAATCCAACGTCCATCCAGCATCACGCCGCGGGCGGGATGGTCGTCGGGCAGGCGCGCCTGCTTCGTTGCGTAGGGCGTGAGCATCGCCTCGATCGGCGTGACGCCGCCGATGGCCTCATGGAGGAAGCCCCAGCCGTAGGCGATCGCGCCGATGAGCCTGCCGCCGACGTAGACGGGGCTGCCGCTCATTCCGCCGATGATGCCCGACTCGCGCTCGACGACCGGGCCGGAGGTGACCTCGATGAGGACCAGGTCCTCGCCAAGGTTCGCCTTCGACAGCACGCCGAGGATCTCAACGTCGAAGCGCGTGATCTCTGCGCCCTGGAAGACGGTCAGGCCGTAGCCGGTCATGCCGCGCGCGAGCTCTGACGAGCGCATCATCGTTTCCGGGTCGAACTGCGGCAGCTCGCCGGCCGCGGACGCGAAGATGGGCGTGAGGACCAGCAGGCCGATGAACGTGGCGGTCAGACGCATGAGCTCTCTCCTCCGCGGATGAGGCGCCGGCCCGGCCGTGCTCGGGCTCGGAGTTCGTCTCCTTTCGCGGCAGCAGCGCGCGAATCCTGCGTACAGACGCGCGGCGGCGCCGGCAGGTTCGTCGCCGGCGCCGCCACGGCGCGTCTCACGAACGCGCGCGTCAGTCGATGGGCGGGAGCTCGTCAGAGCCCGGCTCGTCCGCTTCGGGCTCGGGGGGCGGAGCCCAATGGCCCGGATGGGGCGCGGCGGGTGGCTCGGCCATCGGCTCGGCAGGCGGCTCCGCAAGCTCAGCGGCGACCTCCGGCTCCTCGCCGGGGGGGGGCACGTCCACGGTTGGCTCGCCAGGGGCGGCCTCGACGGGCTCGGGCGGCCGCCGGCGACTGAAGCGCCTCGTGATCCACGTGCCGTCGGGGGTGGTGCCGAAGCCGGTCATCAGCGCGCCGCCGATCGCGAAGAGCAGGACCGCGAGCGTCACAAGGACGTTGATGATGCCGAGGTCCGGCACGAAGCGAGTCAGCTCCACGATCTGCAGGGCGATGACGCCGATCGTCACCAGGCCGAGCAACGAGGCCACCGACCAGTTCAGGCGCCCCGAGATCGCGCGCCCGAGGATCAGGTTGATGCCGACGGTGCCCATGATGGCCGCGACGATCGTGCCGATGATCACCACCGGGACGAGCAGCAGGCCGATGCAGGTGATCGCCAGCAGGACGCAGATCGGGGCGATCAGCAGCAGCGTGAGCGCGCCGTGCGCAGCGGCCGATCCGGGCTGCTCGACGATGCCGTCGGCGATCGTGCGCGTGGAGTTCGGGAAGACCGCCGCGATCAGCAGTGCGACCAGCAGGCCCAGGATTGTGCCGACGATCCAGCCGCCGCCGCCCACGGGCTCCTTCGCCGATGAGGCCCAGCGCGACAGGCCCTCGCCGAAGCCCGCGGCTTTGCCCTCGTGCACCGCGCCGGGCGCCGTGTTGACAGGCGCGCCGAAGGTGGCGATGTCGCCCGTCACGCGGCTGCCGTCCTCGAGGTCCACTGTGCCGCCGAAGGTCGCGATGTCCCCCTCGACCGTCCCGCGCACGGTGACAGAGCCCGCGAAGCTCGCGACGTCACCGCGCACCGTACCGTCGATGATGATCGGGCCGCCGAAGCTCGCGACGTCGCCCACGCGCACCTCATCCGCCGGGATCGTGATCGTCTCGCCGAAGCCCGCGCGGTCCTCATGCTCCTCGTGGGTGGCGTCGGCCTCCTCAGCGGCCTGCTCAGCCTCCTCAGCGGCCTGCTCAGCCTCTTCGTCGGCGTCATCCGCGGCCTCAGCGGCGGGAACCTCGGCCTCAGGCTCGGCCGTGGCGCGCGCCATCAGCTTTGCGAACTCCGCGGCGGTCAGCGAGCGCTGCTCGCCGACGACCTGCGCGAGCGGGTCGCGGTTGACAGCGCCGCGCACCGTCAGTAGTGAGCCATCGAGGCGCGCGGTGGAGCCGAGCGTCAGCGAGCCATCGACGACGATCGCGTCGCCCTTGACGCGCCCGAGGACCGTGGCCTCACCGCCGGTCACCACCAGCGAGCCGCCGATCGTCTCCGCCTCCGCGAGCGCGAACTGCTCGTCGGACGCGACGGTTACCGTTGAATCGTAGTCGGCCGCGTTCGCGGGCAGCGCGCACAGCAGCGCAAGCGTCAGCAACGCGGGAATCGTCCAGCACATGGTGTGCATCGAGCGCATCGTGTTCGACCTCCTGGTCTGTCCAACCTACGCTATGACCTGTGTCGTTGCCGGCGTCAGCCGGCGCCAGCCCATGACCACGACCGCCGCTGCCCCGAGCAGCGCCACGTTCACCAGCAGTGCCATCGCCAGCGGCTCGCCGGCCGTCGCGGCGACCGTCCCCGCGACGTTCAGCGCGACCCCGAGCGAGTTCGCGATCGACTGCCCGCCGAGCGCGAGCCCCCGTGCCAGCTCGCCCCAACTCAGCGCGATGCCCTGCGCGAGCCACAGCGTCGCGACGGCGATCAGCGCGGTCGCGGCTGCTCCGGCGATTCCCAGCGCCCAGCCGGCGCCGGCGGGCAGCGCCTCGTGCCGCGTCGCGCGCTCGGGCAGGCGCACCATCACGCCCTCGATCAGTCCCGCCGGCGCGCGCAGCTCGGGCAGGGCGCTCAGGCCCTCCACGGCCCGCAGCAGCGGCCCGAACTGTGCGCGGCAGTCGGCGCAGGTGTCGAGGTGTGTGTGCAGCTCATGAGTGGCCGTGGCGCCGAGCTCACCGTCGAGGTAGTCGTCCAGGCGTCTCGCCAGCTCGTCGCAGTTCATCGCGCGTCCTCCATCGCATCGGCCAGCTTCCTGCGCCCGCGGTGGGCGTGTGACTTGAGCGTCCCGACCGGCAGCCCGGTGGCCTCGGATATCTCCGGGAAGGTCCAGCCGCGCGCGTGCTTCAGGATGACCACCGTGCGCTCGATCTCGCTCAGCGCCCTCAGTGCGCGTGTGACGCTCTCATGCGCCTGCAGTTCCTCGACCATCCGCTCGGGCGTTGCGTTCGGGTCGGGCGGCTCGGGCCGGTCCTCCTCGTCGAGGCTGGCCTGGCTCCGCCGCCTGCGCAGCATGTCCGTGCAGACATTGGCGCAGATCGCAAAGAGCCACGGGCGGAAGGGGCGGGCGGTGTCGAAGCTCTCCAGCGCGCCCCAGGCCTTGACGAAGGTCTCCTGGGCGGCGTCGAATGCGCCGTCGCGGTCGCCGAGCATCCGGCACGCGAAGCTGAAGATGCTGTCGCGGTAGCCGGTGGCGAGGGCGTCGAAGGCCTCCCTGTCGCCGGTGGTTGCGCGTAGCACGAGCCTTCGGTCGCGCGCGTCGGTCACTCGTCCCTCCGTCCCTTCCGTGGATGCATACGCAGAGGCGGCGCGAATGGTTGCACTTCGCGCGCGAGGTGATGAGGAGGAGCGGCCAAAGCGACCGGGGAGGGCGTTGCCTACGCCCTGTCCGCCGGCCACATGACGTAGTCGAGGTCGCGCATGGCGCGCACGAGCGACTCTGTGTCGCGGTCCGCCGCGTGTGAGCGCCACAGGCCGCGGTAGGCCTCACGCAGCTCGACGCCGCCGGGCTCGCGGAAGCACTGCTGCTGCGTGGGGATGGCGGAGATGTCGCGCAGCGCCGCGGTCAACTCCGGCAATGAGAAGCCGAAGTGCACCGGCTCGCCATCCATGCGCGTCATGATCGCCGCGAGCAGTCCGTGCGGCCGGTCGAGCCAGCCGATCTCGCGCACGGAGGCGCCGCTCATGCAGACGTAGCCGACCGCCTCGGCGCTCGCTTCAGCGACCTCGTACGTGGGCGCCGGGCCCCACGGCGTCGCGGCCAGCACGCGCCTGCGCCAGTACTGTTCGCTGCGCGCCGTCGGCCCGGCCAGCCGGCCGCTGAACGCCTCGTGCACGCGCATGAGCAGCGGCAGATCGGCGTCCGGGTCGGCGGGCCGGAGGGTGACTTCGCCGAGGACGTCCTCGCGCAGGCGCAGGTTCGCGTGTGTGTCCCACGTCGAGAGGTTCTGCCAGCCGCTGCCGCCGTAGACCTCGTACTTCCCGTAGAGCCACGACCACTCGAAGCCCTCGGCGGTCATCCACGCCGCGGCCTCGTCGAGCACCTGGCGCACGAGCCCCCGGCGGCGGTAGTCCGGGTGCGTGCAGACGCTGCCGATGCACGCGGCCTTCGCCTGCCTGCCGGGCACGTAGGTCGGGCGCAGGTAGCATGTGACGCTGGCCACGAGCCGCCCGTCGAGCTGCATCACGCGCGTCTGTGCCGGCTCGTAGAAGGGGTCACGCTCGATGCTGCGCAGCCACCAGCCGCGGTCGGCGAGCATCGAGCCCTCCGGGGCCTCGCGCTCGTGGGTGTACGAGACGAAGACCAGCTCGGCGTGCTCGTCGAACTCATCGGGGCGCAGCGCTCGGATCGTCATAGCGTCCTCCTCGGACCGGTCGATGCTTCAGTAGTCGCGCGTGCGCTCGAACTCGTCGAGCCATGCCATGAAGTTGTCATAGGGCGTGCCGAAGGCCACGGAGTTGCCCGCGCCCATCAGGAAGCCGCCGCCGGGCTTGTCCCGCTGCATGCTCGTGCGCGCCGAGGCACGCACCTCGTCGGGTGTGCCGCCGACCAGCACTCCGACGTCCATCCCGCCCCAGCCCGCCATGCGTCCGCCGGAGAGTTCATTCACGACCGCGGGCGTCATTCCCGCGCTCTCCTGCAGCGACTGCATGCAGTCGATCCCCGCGTCGGCGAGCTGGTCGATGATCGGCTTGAAGTCGCCGCAGGAATGCTGGAAGAAGTCGAGTCCGGCCGCGTGGGCCGCCTGCGCGTTGGACACCACCGCGGGCGCGAAGAGCCGTCGGAAGGTCGCCGGGGAGACGAAGGTGCCGGTGGTGTGCCCGAAGTCCGCGCCGACGATGACGCCGTGACCGCCACGCGGCCGCCAGCGCTCCTGCTCGATGCGCGCCCGCGCGATCCCCGACTGCCCCGCGCGCTCGACCAGCTCGGGGCGCAGCGCGATCTCCAGCATCCCGCGCTCATAGCCACCCAGCAGCACCTGCTCGGTCGCCGTCGGGAAGGTTCCGAGGATGTACTTCCCCTCAGGCAGCGTCGGGAGGATCGCGTCGTAGGCCTCGTAGATGCTCTCGTCCTCGGGGCCGACCTGCGGGTCGAGCGGGAAGTCGTCCTCGCTCCACTCGCGCGGCGGGTTCGGGTCGCGGATCAGGCAGATCTCGTTGGACGTCTCTGAAAAACGGTAGACGCGACCGGCGACGTCCTCCCAGGTACCCTCGGCGACCTTCTTCGGAGGCGCGGGATGGTAACCCTTCGGCGGCACCCGTGCCATCTTCCACAGCGGGATCACGTCCCACACGTCGAGCGCCCGGTAGAAGTCGATCAGGTCCGCGGTCATCTGCGCGACGACCTCGTCGCGCCGGCCCTCCCAGTACGCGAGCTGCAGTCCGGCTTTGTCCCGCACGATGCTCCTGCGACCGATCACCCGCCCGATCGTGTCGCAGTCGATGGCGAAATGCGCCAGCGGAACGCGGTCGGGCTCCTCGAACGCCAACGCGGCCTTGACCCGCTCGATCGATGTCACTGTGCGCCCGCCTCTCCTCGGAAGTGCCGCTCAGCCCGGGCGTGGATGGCCTCCAGCGCGCGCAGGCGCTCGAGCACGTCCGGGCGGTCGCAGTACATGCCAACGCGCTCGATGGTCTCGAGCGCGGCATCGTGGATGCGCTGAAGCTGCTCGTCGGAGAGCAGCGGGGGGATCGTCGGTCGCAGGACGGTCATGGGCGTCGCCTCATTCGCGTGCGCCGGCCTCGGCAGGCGCCTGAAGCTCGGCCCGCTCGCGACGCGCCTGCTCCAGCCCGCGGCGGATGAGGGCTCGCGTGAGCGTCTGATAGGGCAGCTCGACTTCCTCCGCGAACTCCTTTAGCTCATCGATCAGGCTGGGCTGCAGCCGGATCGTGACGCGCTTCTTCTTCTCTTCTCGGATGTTCCAGGTGATATCGTCAACGGGCTCGGATTCATAGTCCTCGGCCTGTGCCGTCTTCCAGAACTCGAGTTCTTCTTCCTCGGTCTCGAAGTGCGGCAGGTACTTCTTCTTGGCCATCTTCATCGCATCCTCTTCGGTGTGTCATATGCGGTGACGACTCTCGCTATCGGTCCGTCTATTGCGAAGACGATCGTGAGGCACCGACCGCCTTCGGTCCGGCCGTGCAGTCGGTAGCGCTTCTCACCTCGCACATCACGCATCCTGCGGAACGGCGGCTCCTGCGCCAGGATCTCCTCGACTTCGTGCCACTCAACTCCGTGGTCGTTGAGCATGTGCTCCATGGCCGCGCCACTGGCCCACCATTCACTGACGCCCATGTGTTCGTTGTCCCCCGATCCTATCACGTGTCATGACATCGCGTCAATACGTTCCGTCAAGACATTCATGGCGGAACCACAGCGGTTGAGGGGGTTCGTCGCGTCGGGGTGCGCGGCCTGCTACTCCCACCACTGCCCCGGCCGGAAGATCGAGCCGAAGGCCCAGCCCATCATCCCCGGCACGAAGAGCGCGCTGGAGCCCACCACGATCGTCATCGCGTAGCCGCCGCCGTGCGCCCAGGCCATCGCCGTCGCCACCGCGAAGACCGCCGCGAAGAAGCCCGTGACGTCCCATGACCAGCGCATTTGCGTCAGCACGAAGACCGCGTAGAAGGCCAGCGCGAGCGCGGGGGAGAGCAGTCCGGCCACGCCGAGGTAGAGCCACGCGGGGGCATCGTGGCCGGCGTCGCCGACCATCGTCCCGAGCTCCCAGTCGAACGAGCCGATCAGGCCGCTGGCGGCCAGCAGCGCCGTGCCCACGAAGCCCGCCAGCGCCGCCAGCCCGATCTCCGGCAATGAGTAGCCGCCGACGAACGGCTCGGCCTGGACGCCGCGCAGGCCGACCGTGCAGGCCGCAACCGTAAGCGTGCTCAGCCCCACCAGCCACCAGCGCGCCCCGATCGGCTCAGGCTGCCACATCTCGCGCCAGCTCTCCTGCGTGCGCGTATGCACGTGTTCGCCGGGGGCTGTCTCGGGTGGGGGAGCGGTGCGCGTGCCGGCCGAGGCCGCGACGCCGCGGTCCTCGACGCGCCGGATCGTGTCGAGCAGCTCCAGCAGCCGCGGGTCGCCGGGGCGCTTGCGTGCGAGGTCGAGGTAGAGGTCGCGCGCCTCGTCGATGTACCCGCGCTCCAGCAGCTCGTACGCGTCGAGCAGCGTCACCTCGAAGTCCTCGATGATGATGATCAGATCGAGGTCGCCCGCCAGCGCTTCGTGCTCAAGCCGCGCCCGCATCTCATCGTCCATGAGCGTCTCGTACGCCTGGCGGAGGCGGATGAACTGCTCGTGCGCGCTGGGGGCGAGGCGGTTCACGTCGGGGTGATGGCGGCGCGCGAGGCTGCGGAAGGCGCGGCGGATCTCATCCGGCCGGGCGCCCACCGGGATGCCGAGCGTGCGCCACGGATCGAAGCTGTCCTCAGGCATAGGCTCTCACGCGCGGGTCAGAATGAGTAGAGGCCTCCGTAGAAGCTCAGGAGCATCAGTGCGACGATGACCCCGGCGATCACCACCGAGACCGGCGTGACCGTGACGGCCATCTGTTTGATCGCGGTCTGCGCCTCGACCTCCAGGTGGTCGGCGACGTTGTGCGCCATCGCGTCCACCTCGCCGGTGTGCTCCCCCGTCCTGAGCATCTGCAGGACGGTGTTGGGCATCACCGAGGATTTACCAAGGGCTTCGGCGAGGCCCGCGCCCGCCTCGACCGCACCCGCGCCGCCGCCGAGCTCGCGCGCGACGACCTCGTTCCCCGAGGCCTGGCCCGCCAGCCGCAGCGAGGTGCCCATCAGCACACCCGCCGAGTAGAGTGACGCGAGCGCCCGGCAGAAGCGCGCGAGCGCGAGCTTGCGCAGGACCTTGCCCACGAGCGGCAGCCGCAGCTTGATGCGGTCGAGGCGCAGGCGCCCGGCCGTGGACTGCCGCGCGTTCCTGATGAGCAGATACACGAGCACGCCCGGCACGCCGAAGACGAGTGCGTAGAGCAGCAGTGCGGCTGCCCCTGCGAGGAGTGCGGCGAGAAGAGTCTCGGTGACCCAGACGACGATGAGCCTGCCGATCAGGGGGATGAAGAGGATCGCGGCGAAGAGGATGATCGGGTAGGTCAGCTCACGCTGCAGGAGGCTGCGCAGCTCGAAGTCGCGCTCGTGGTAGTCTGCGATGCCGCGCAGAGCCTGCTCGAGCCCCCCGCCACGCTCGCCGACCTGCAGCATCGCGACGGTCAGCGACGAGAAGATCTCGGGGTGCTCCTGCAGGCACGTGGAGAACGTCCGTCCGCCGGAGACCTCGTGGCCGACGCGCAGCAGCGCGGCCTGCATCCGCGATGGGCGCATGTCCCCCGCGAGGGCAGTGAGCGACTCGCCCATGCTCACGCCGGCGCGGACCATCGCCGCCAGCCCGCCGAAGACCTCCGCTCGCTCACGCGCCTGTGCCGTGCCGAAGAACATCGACCACCCGCTCCCCGCCCTGGTCGCTCAGCGTCTCTCGCGTCGCAGCAGTTCGTCGAGTGTCCCCAGCCGTCGCACGGCCTCGCCGCCGGGGTCGGCCAGCTCGGCGGCCGTTCGCCCGTCCGGCAGAGACAGCTCGGGAGCGATCTCCGCCAGCGGCACCAGCACGAACTGCCGCCTCGTCAGCTCCGGGTGCGGCACCGTCAGCTCATCGGTTTGCACGCGCAGCCCGCCGATGAGCAGCACGTCCACGTCGATCGTGCGCGGACCCCAGCGCATCGTTCGCACGCGGCCCAGCTTCGCCTCGACCGCCCGCACGGCCTCCAGCAGCCCGGGCGGGGTGAGCGTACAGCGGAAGCGCGCGACCATGTTGAGGAAGGCCGGCTGATCGGTGACGCCCACCGGGTCGGTCTCGTAGACCGATGACGCGGCGCCGAGCTCCAGGCCCTCGTGCGCCTCAAGCGCGCTGAGGGCCTCGGCGAGCATCCGCGCGCGCCGGCCCATGTTCGAGCCGAGGCCGAGCCAGGCGTCCGGCGTCCGGCTGCCGGATCCGTGCTCGGCCTCGTGATTGCGTTCGGTCATCGCGTGGGCCTCCCCGGTGCGTCAGGGCGTGCCGGGCTCGGGGATGCCGGGCGGGATCGCGCCACGCTCGGGCTTGCGCTCCGCCTGCGGCGGGGCCGGGACGGGCGCATCCGCGCCGGCGTCCTCGTCAACAGGTGGTGCAGCCGGCTCCGTGGCCGCAAGCTCAGCGGCCATCACACCGTGCTCGAGCAATGCCTCGACGTCCGCGCGATCAAGCGTCTCGAACTCGAGGAGCTTCTCCACGAGCAGGTCGAGCTCGGCAACGTGCTCCCCGAGCAGTTCGCGGGCGCGATCGTAGCAGTTGTCAACGATGTCCCGCACCGCCTCGTCGATCTGCTCGGCGATCGCCTCGGAGTAGTTGCGTTCCTCCGCGATGTCCTTGCCGAGGAAGACTGGCCCGGTCTTCTTCCCGTAGGTGATCGGCCCGAGCGCCTCGCTCATCCCGTACTCGGTCACCATGGCGCGGGCGATCCGCGAGACGACCTCGAGGTCCTGATGCGCGCCGGTGTGAATCTCGCCGATCACGAGTTCCTCGGCCGCCCGCCCGCCCAGCGCCTGCGTCATGCGGTCGATCATCTGCTGCTTGCTGGTGATGTAGCGATCGTCCTCCGGCAGCGAGATCGTGTAGCCCAGCGACATCCCGCGCGGGAGGATCGTGACCTTGTAGACCGGGTCGAAGTCGGTCAGGAGCTGCCCGACGAGAGCGTGCCCGGCCTCGTGGTAGGCGAGGATACGCCGCTCATCGTCGTGGATGATGCGGCTCTTGCGCTCCGGACCGGCGATGATGCGCTCGATCGCTTCGTCGAAGTCCTCGCGCTCGATCATCTCCTTGTCCTCGCGACCGGCCAGCAGCGCCGCTTCGTTGACCATGTTCTCGATGTCCGCGCCGGAGAAGCCCACGGACCGGCGCGCGAGCAGGTCGAAGTCCACGTCGTCGGAGACGTGCTTGTTCGCCACGTAGATGTCCAGGATCTCCCGCCGCTCCTTCACGTCCGGCATCGGGACGATGATCTGCCGGTCGAAGCGGCCGGGGCGGAGCAGCGCCGGGTCGAGGATGTCCGGGCGGTTCGTCGCGGCCAGCAGGATCACGTCATCCGTCTGGTCGAAGCCGTCCATCTCCACGAGCAGCGCGTTGAGCGTCTGTTCACGCTCATCGTGCCCGCCACCGAGGCCCGCGCCACGCAGCCGGCCGACGGCGTCGAGCTCGTCGATGAAGATGATCGCCGGAAGGTGCGCCTTGGCCTGCTCGAAGAGGTCGCGCACGCGCGATGCGCCGACGCCCACGAACATCTCCACGAAGTCCGAGCCGGACATGTAGAAGAACGCCACGCCCGCCTCGCCCGCGACCGCCCGCGCCAGCAGCGTCTTGCCGCAGCCCGGAGGGCCGATGAGCAGCACGCCGCGGGGGATCTTCGCCCCGAGCTTGCGGAAGCGTTCGGGCTGCTTGAGGAACGCGACGACCTCCTCGAGCTCCTCTTTCACCTCGTACATCCCGGCCACGTCGTCGAAGGTCACGCGATCCCATTGGTCGCCGACCATCCGCGCCTGACTGCGCCCGAAGTTGAGCGCCTGCCCGCTCCTGTTGTTCATCTGCCTCATCATGAACAGCCAGAACAGGATCAGCAGCACCAGCGGCAGGAGGTAGGTCCCGGCGATGGCGAGGATCCGTTCGCCCATGCCAACGTCCTTCGCCGCGATCTTCACGCCGAGGTCCTGCGCCTCGTTCTCTGCCTGCAGGCGCGCGAGGAACTCGTCGTCGGGCGGCACCCGCACGATGTAGCGGTCGAAGTCGCCCTCGGCGCCCTCCGTGAAGTCTCCCGACGCAGACTGTCCGGTTATGACCTCGACGTTCGCGATCTCCCCGGACGTGAAGGCGTCGTGGAAGTCCGTGTAGTACTCGTACTCCTTAACCTTGACCTGCTCGGTGGTCAGCCGTGGGATCATCACGAACACGTAGACCACGGCGGCCACGACCAGCAGAGTTACGATCGAGTTGCGTCGCATCAAGCGTCCTCCTCGTCCCGCGGCTGGAACCGTGCCGTCAGCCGGACCGCAGCGCGCCCGGCCTCCGCACGTCCCGGCTCCGCCAGCCGGTGGCCCACAAGCCACACAACCCGGCCGTCGGCGTCGGTCACGACCGGCGTCCGGTCGCGCATGTGCCGCGGAACCTTCTCATCGACAAAGTAATCCTGCAACTTGCGGCTTCCTGTCATCCCGAGCGGCACGAAGCGCTCGCCCGGCTCGTGACTGCGCAGCACCAGCCCTCGCTCGGCCGCCTCCGCGCCTACGTATGCCGTCAGCGCGTCGTCGGCCGCGAAGTCCTCGGGCGGCTGCGCCCGATCGGCGGTCACCGTCACGCCTCTGCGAGGCAGCGTCGCCCCGCCCGGCACGCTCAGCTCCGCCCGTTCCGCGGCGAACCGCGTGTTGGGCGCGTCGGGCTCAATCTTCAGCGTAGCGTACTCCCTGCGCGCGCGCAAGTTCCCCGGCAACTCCACCACCGATCCGGTGGCGCCCGAGCGGGCCAGATCGGCCACGCGCTCGATGTGCTCGCGGGAGAGTCCTTCGAGGTGCCCGCGCACGTCCTCCAGCGCCATCAGCAGCAGCCGGTGCAGCGCGCCGTCGTCCTCGGACGCCAGCGCCTCCGCGTCCAGCGTCAGGCGCTCGGCCCCGCCGCCCTCGATCGTCGCGTCGGAGAGTGCGCGGCGCAGCATCGGCTCCGTCCAGGCAAGCTCCTCGTCGATCGCTTCGCAGGCCCGCGTGAGTGCGCTCTCAGCGCCGGGGAAGTGCTCCTCAATGATTGGCATCAGGTGCAGCCGGATCAGGTTCCGCCGCGCGTACTCGGGGTCGAGGTTGCTCTCATCGGTGCAGATCGGCAGCTCGTGACGCCGGCAGTACTGCGCCGTCTCGTCGCGGGTGGCGAGGATCAGGGGGCGGATGATCTGCCCGCGCCGCGGGGGGATCGAACTCAGGCCCCGCAGCCCCGCGCCCCGAAAGAGGTTCAGTAGCATCGTCTCGGCTCGATCCGTCCGGGTATGCCCGGTCGCGATCCGGTCGAAGCCCTGCTCGCGAGTCACGCGCTCGTATTCCTCATAACGCGCGAGGCGGCCCGCTTGTTCGGCGTTCAGGCCACTTTCGGCGCTCTCGGCGGGCACGTCTCTGCGGCTGACGAAGCACTCCGTTCTCAGGGCCTCACACAGCCCGCGCACGCAGGCCGCGTCGCCGTCGGCACGCTCACCGCGCATGCCGTGATGCACATGCACCGCGCCCAGGCGCAGATCCGGCCGCAACTGCGCGAGACTGTGCAGCAGCGCCACCGAGTCCTGACCGCCCGACACGCCGACGAGCACGCTCCGAGCGCCCTCGAGCAGTTCGTAGCGCTCGATGGCTTCGCGCACGCGCTGGTGCAGCGGGTCGCGGTCCTCGATCACACGTTACACTCCTGCGGCAGAACGATCGGCCCCTGCAGCAGCCCTCGACCCGGCGGCGTCTGCCGTTGGAGCGGCCGCCGCGCGGAGCGCGGTGAGGTCCCTCCAGGGACCTCAGGTGCCACCCCGGCCGGTCGCTATGGTGTGCGTCCGGTCAGCCGCTCCATCAACTCAAGGTAGAGCGCGCGGGTCTTGGCGACAACGTGTCCGGGCAGCTCCGGCCCCGGCGGGGTCTTGTCCCAGTCGTCGAGCTCCTCGAGCCAGTCGCGGAGGTACTGCTTGTCGAAGCCCTGCGGCTGGTGGCCCGGAGCCCACTGGTTCGCGGACCAGTAGCGCGACGAGTCGGGCGTGAGCATCTCGTCGATCAGCGTGAGCTCGCCGTCGATCAGCCCGAACTCGAACTTGGTGTCGGCGAGCAGCAGACCGTTCGCGCTCGCGTGCTCCCAGGCGTACTTGTAGAGCTGGATGGAGTGTGACTGCATCGCCATGGCGTCCTTGTGACAGCACAGCTCCACGCACTGCTCCACCGTGATCGGCTCATCGTGGCCCGATTCGGCCTTGGTGGTGGGCGTGAAGAGCGGCTCGTCGAGTTGTGCCGCCTCGCGCAGGCCGTCGGGGAAGTCGTAGCCGCAGAAGGTCTCGCCTCGCTGGTAGGCCTTCCAGGCGCTGCCGGCGAGGTAGCCGCGCACGACACACTCGACCGGAACCACTTCGGCCTTGTGGCACCACATGGAGCGCCCCTCGAGGATGTCCGCGTAGGGCTGGACGGCCTCGGGGAAATCGGCCACGTCCGTGGAGATGAGGTGGTTCGGGACGATGTGCTTGGTCTTCTCGAACCAGAACGCAGACACCTGGGTGAGGACTTTGCCCTTGTCCGGGATGCCGGTGGGCATGACCACATCGAAGGCGGAGATGCGGTCGCTGGCGACCAGCAGCACTCCGTCCTCGTACTCGTAGACGTCGCGTACCTTCCCCTGCCTGCGGGAGATCGCGCCCGGCAGGTCGGTGCTGATGACAACCTTCGAGGGTCCGCTCTCCATGAGGCCCAGCCTCCCTTGCGAGCTCTATGTGTGGCACGGGCACCCCCGCCCGTGCGCTGATGGTCGTTGCCGCAACGGCTGGCAGGCAGGAATGCCTGCCCCACGAACGACACCGGATGAGACGTCTCTCAATGCCGCTGAACGCTACCCCAGCCCCAGTATCTCCACGACCGTGTCGAGGTCGTTCGGGGCCTTGTCGGGCTCCTGCGCCATCTTCACGGCCATGTCCGGGTCCTTCAGGCCATGCCCGGTGAGCGTCGCCGCGATCGTGCAGGTTTTGCCCTCGAAGAACCCTCCGGCGGCGAGCTTCTTGAGCCCTGCCCACGATGCCGCCGAGGCGGGCTCGCAGAACACGCCCTCCTCGCCGGAAAGCTCGCGGTAGGCCTCGAGGATCTCCTCGTCCGTGACGGCCTCGATGCGTCCTCCGGATTCGCTGAGCGCCGCCGACGCCTCCTGCCAGCGCGCCGGGTTGCCGATGCGGATCGCGGTCGCGACCGTCTCGGGCTTGCTGCAGACTTCGCCGGTGACGATCGGGCACGCCCCTGCGGCCTGGAAGCCGAGCATCGCCGGGCGGCTGTCGGTCACGCCGGCCTCGTGGTACTCGGAGTAGCCCATCCAGTAGGACGTGATGTTGCCTGCGTTGCCCACCGGCAGCGCGTGGTAGTCGGGCGGTGCGCCGAGCCAGTCGCAGATCTCGAACGCCGCGGTCTTCTGGCCCTGCAGCCGGTAGGGGTTGAGCGAGTTCACCAGCGCCACCGGGTAGCGATCGGAGATCGCCTTGACGAGCTCGAGGCAGTCGTCAAAGTCGCCGTCGATCGCGAGCGTGCGAGCGCCGTAGGCCAGCGCCTGGGCGAGCTTGCCCAGCGCGACGTAGCCGTCGGGCAGCAGCACGACCGACCGGATGCCCGCGCGCGTGGAGTATGCCGCCGCGGCCGCGGAGGTGTTGCCGGTCGAGGCGCAGATCGTGATCTTCGCGCCCTCCTCGGCGGCCTTCGAGAGCGCCATCGTCATCCCGCGGTCCTTGAACGAGCAGGTGGGGTTGAGGCCCTCGTACTTGAAGTAGAGCGTCACCCCGCTGCCGAGGCGCTTGCCCAGCGCCTCGCTGCGGATCAGCGGTGTATTGCCCTCAAGCAGCGTGACGCGCGGGGTGGCGTCGGTGACGGGCAGCCACTGTGCGTAGTGTTCGATCACGCCGGGCCATGCCGTCGCCCTCGGAGAAGTCGCCATCAGCCGATCACCCGCAGGACGCTGCAGACTTCGTCTACGATGCCGAGCTCGCAGATTGCGCGCAGGGCCGAGTGCAGCTCGCGCTCGGGGCCCTCGTGCATGATCCAGACGATCTCGGCGAGGCCGTTCTCAGAGCCGCCGCGCTGGACCACGGACTCGATGGAGACGCTTTCCTGGCCGAAGATCGTGGCGATTGAGCCCATCACGCCGGGCCGGTCCTTGACGCGCATGCGCACGTAGTTGCGGGTCGCGACGTCCTCCATCGGCATGAGTAGCGCCGCGCCCTCGCAGGTGCACGGGACGCGGCTGCGGGTGCCGGAGAGGATGTTGCGGGCGCAGTCGAGCACGTCGCCCGCCACCGCCGAGCCGGTCGGGAGAGCGCCCGCACCGCGGCCGTAGAGCATGACCTCGTCGCAGGCGTCGCCGACCACCCAGACGGCGTTGAAGACGCCGTTGACCTGCGCGAGCGGGTGCTGCTTCGGGACCAGCGCCGGGTGGACGCGCACGTCGAGCTGCTCGCCGGTCCGCCGGGCGGTCGCGAGCAGCTTGATCGCGTAGCCCATCTCGGTCGCGTAGTCGATGTCCGCGGCGGTGATCTTCGTGATGCCCTCGCTGAAGATATCGTCGTAGCTGATGCGGTGGCCGAAGGCGATCGCGGCGAGGATGGCGATCTTGTACTTCGCGTCGATGCCCTCGACGTCATTGGTCGGGTCGGCCTCGGCGTAGCCGAGCGCCTGGGCGTCGGCGAGGACCTCGGCGTAGTCGGAGCCCTCGTCGGTCATGCGCGTGAGGATGTAGTTGGTGGTCCCGTTGAGGATCCCCGTGACCTCCTCGATGCGGTTGGCTTCGAGGCTCTCCTTGAGCGCGCGGATGATTGGGATCGTGCCGCCGACCGCGCCCTCGAACTCCACGTCAACGCCGGCCTCCGCGGCGGCGTCGAGGATCTCCGCGCCGCGCTTGGCCATCATCTCCTTGTTGGAGGTGACGACGCTCTTGCCGTTGGCGATGGCGGCGAGGACGAACTTCGTCGCGGGCTCTACGCCGCCGATCGTCTCGACGACGATGTCGATGTCATCGGCCGCGTAGACCTCGGCGGCGTCGGTGCTGCGCAGTTCTTCGGGCACATCCATGTCGCGCTCGCGGCTCCAGTCGATGTCGGCGATGCGGGCGACGCGCACGGGCACACCGACGCGCCGGGCAATCGAGTCGGCGTTGCGGCGCAGCACCTCGTATGTGCCGCCGCCCACGATGCCGAAGCCGAGGATGCCGACGCGGACCTCTTCGCGGGGCATGGCTACTCGCCTACTCTTTCCGCGAGGCGGGCGTGATGTACAGCAGTGGCTGGTCCGCCTCAATGCGTTCCTGATTCTCGACGGCGAACTTGCTGACGACCCCGCTGACCGGGGCGGTGATCTCGTTGAACAGCTTCATGACCTCGATGAGGCCGACGACCGTGCCCGCCTCGACGCGATCACCCTCTTCGCAGAACGAGTCCTCTTCGGGGGAGGGCTGGCGGTAGAAGATACCGGCCATCGGCGAGAGCACCGGCACGCCCGAGGGGACCGCGGGCTTCGGCGGAGCCGCCGCCTGCGATTGCGCGGGCGCGACCGGCAGCGTAGTTGCCCCGGCGGCCGTCATGAACGCCTGCGGCTGCATCACGACGGGGCCTGCGGCGGAAACGCGTACGCGCAGGTCGCCCTCCTTGACCTCAATCTCCTGTAGCCCGTGCTCGTCGAGTGCATCAAGCAGCCATCGGACGTCATCGTCTTCGAAACGCATCGCGATCTCTCCGTTCGACGGGCCCGCAGGCCAGGGACGGCCCGGACGGTGGTGAAGCACTGATCGGCGCTACGCAGCAGATATTGAGGCCGGTGGGGTGCCGTCGATCGCCGACCTCCCGCCGTTATTGACCGTGGACCGCCCCGAATCCTGCCCGAGGCCGCGGCGCTCGGAGATCGAGGCGCTGCGGGGAGGCGGTCGTACATACGCAAAAGCGGCGGGTGCTTGCCCGTCGCCAGCACGAAGACGCGTCCGGGCCGCAAGGGCTGCCGGACGCGCGCAGTTCTGTGTGTAGGTGGTAGCGGGGGGGGGATTTGAACCCCCGACAACGCGGGTATGAACCGCGTGCTCTAGACCTCTGAGCTACCCCGCCACCCAAATTCGTTCAGTCGTCTGACTGCTGGCGGCCCTTCTTCTTCTTCTTCTTTTTGTCCTTGTCGTCGCCGCGCTTCTTGGCTTCGAGCTCGCGCTGTATCTTCTCGTCGATCTGCTGCTCGAACTCGAGAAGCGGCTCGGTATCCAGTTGCCTGAGTTTGCTGTAGTCGATCTTCATCATAGATGTTATCCCTCCATCGGGACAAGTATCATATCAGGGGACTGTGGGGGAGTCAAGATGACTCGGTGGCGAATTCAGCGGGGCACGGGGCAGGTAGGACTCAGCCGTGAAGTACGCCGATCTCTGCCAGGTGAGCGACGTAGTCTGCCTCGGACATCGAACAGTCGATGAGGCGCAGGAGGTCAGCCTTCGACAATCGAAGCTGCTGACGTGACATGAGGCCGAGCAGTCCATCGCCGTACTCGTTGTGACCGTGGCTGACGATGGTGAAGATGTGCGTATCCTTCCCATCGCGCTGCAGTACCAGCTTGAAGTGCCTCGCGCCCGGTTCCTCCCTGAATCCCTTCCGCTTCAGACCTGCGCGAATCTCACTGGGCTTCCTGGTGGCCACTCGCAGGTTCCCCCTCAGTCAGTATCCTACGGACCCTTAGCTTGAAGGCTTGCGCGTCCGGGCTAAGTTCCTGGTCGCTTCGCCGTCCATACGTGTCCCAGACCCACAGGACCTGTTCAGCGAAGTCAGCTGCCGCTTCCTGGACAGAATCCCCGTGTGCGAAAATCCGCAGGTCCTCACACGCGAGCAGCACCGTGTCGTACTCTATGCTCACAGGCACACGGATAGGCTGTGTGAAAGACACCTGTCGTTCGCCCCACTCAATCGTCTGCAGCACCAGCGGGCTCATGTCAATGGGCCTCACGTCGATGAGCTCAAGCAGATCCAGGGCCTGGTCATCTTCGTTCTCTCGCGGCCGCACCCTAAAGAGGCCTCGAAGAGACACAGTGTTTCCGAGGTTCTCCCGAAGCACATCGAAGAACTCCTCGTCATACGGACACACGAACTCTTCATCGCCATGTTCGACGCAGAAATGAATCTCCGTCTTGACGCGCAGCTCCACCAGTTGGCCGATTATCGTTCGCTCTTGCGTCTCTATGCCCCGGTCGCGTGTTGGGTTCGCTAATGACTGCGCCAATCTACGCTCATCGGGGGTTAGATCGTAAGATGGTGCCCCCTGTACCGCGGAACTCACCGAGACCCGCGCATTCTCGGCCTCAGTGGGACTCATTTCGGCCATGTCGTTGAAGAAGCGCGCTTTCTGACGCTCTGTTGCCCATTGAGGCAGAAGACGAATGATGCCCTGATCGTCTACTCCCTCAGAAACCAGTGCTTCAGATATGTCCAGCACCAGGCCCAACGCGCGTTCGCCGAGCTCCTCAAGCTCCTCACCGTGTTCATCGGGCCCAAGCAGGCGTGGTTGTTCCTGCTCCGGTAAGGAGACTATAGCCAGAGCACTACTGGCGCGGAGCTCAGTAATGAGCAATTGACACTGTTCCGCGACCTGCCCCCCAAAACGTCCCCGGTCTCGCTCATCCGCGCCCACGAGCATCTCCCCTGCGTGGCACGTGGCCGCACGCAGGGCGTTCAACGTCCGGGTGAACAGCTCCACGGGGATTGGTCGAGTGGGATCGTCTTGAGCCGTAACGCCAAGCCGCACTTCGCGTGCCATGAGACACTCCTCCCCCGGAGTGCAGACCAGAACACCAAGCGCACTATAGCCCGTGCCATGGTCAGAGTCAAGCAACAGTCACACTATTGTGCGCAGGTCCCTTTGCCCTCTCGGGAGAAGGACTCTGCGGTTGACACCCCATCGATTCGGTGATTTCCCGTCATGGCAGAGGGCCGTGCCGCACCACGCATCCATCCGCGCATCGCGCCCCTTGCCGCCCTCGTGGTCGGTCATGCCATCAGCGATGCCTGCATCAACTTCATCCCGCCACTGTGGCCGGAGTTCCAGGCGAAGATCGGCATCACCAACACCCAGATCGGCATCATCACCGGCCTGGTATCCATCACCACCAACTTCGGGCAGCCGCTCTTCGGCTACCTCGCCGACCGCTTCCGCATCCCGCACATGGTCGCACTCGGGCCGGTCATCGTCGGCCTGTTCATCGGCCTGATGGCGCTTCCCGAGCACGTCGTGACCCTCGGCGCGATGTACATGCTCGCGGGCATCGGCACCGCGCTCTTCCACCCGCAGGGGGCGACGCTCGCAGGCCGCGTCTCGGGCTCGCGCAGGGGCCTGGGCATGGCCGCCTTCTCCGCGGGAGGCGCCATCGGCTACGGCGCCGGCGCGCTCATCGGCGTGCTGCTCTTCGAGCGCTTCGGCTGGCCGGGCCTGTTCGGCGCGACGGTCCTCGGCGGCCTGACCGCCGCGATGGTCTTCGCGATGGACCCGGGCGCGCGCTACCCCGACACCGCCGTCGAGCCGATGCGCCTGCGCATCCACGTGCTGCCCTACCTGCGCGAGGTAGGCGTGCTCTTCGCGATGGTGTCGCTGCGCGCGATGGTCATCATCGTCTTCACGACCTTCGTGGCGCTGGGCGTGAAGCAGTGGGGCGCGAGCACGCGCACCGGCGCCTGGCTGCTCTCGACGATGATCATCGGTGGGGGAGTGGGCAACTTCTTCGGCGGCTGGGCCTCCGATCACCTCGGGCGGCGCAACGTCACGGTCGTCTCGCTGATCCTCTGCGCGCCGGCGTTCGCGGCGTTCATACACTACGGCCTGCCCGCGGGCTACGTGGTGCTGCCCATCGCGGGGTTGCTCGCGCAGGCGGCGGTGTCGGTGAACATCGTGCAGGGGCAGGAGTTGATGCCCGGCGCGCAGGGCGTGGCGTCGTCGCTGATGATGGGCGCGTCGTGGGGCGTGGGTGGGCTCTTCCTGCCGCTCGCGGGCGCGGCCGCCGACACCTGGGGCGTGCTGGAGATGCTCGCGGTCGTCGCATGGGTGCCGGTGCTCGCGGGAGTGCTTGGCTTCTGGGTGCCCGAGCGGCGACTGCGCGATCCCGGCGACACAGCCTGAGCGCCGCTCGCCGTCAGTCGTCTGGCGTCAGTCGTTTGCAGGACAGGCGCCTGTCAGCCGTTGAGCCGTTAGCACCACTGTCGGAAGGGGACGTCCGCCATGCCAGTCATCCTCTGCCTGACACTCGCGCTCCTCGTCGCAGTACCGTGCTTCGGCGCGGAATACTTCCTCGCGCCCGATGGCAGCGATGATGCGGCCGGCTCGCGCGAGCAGCCCTGGCAGACCATCGCCAAGGCCAACGCGACGCTCGAGGCGGGGGATGAGGCTATCTTCCTCCCGGGCGAGTACTCCGGCACCATCGCGCCCGACCGCTCCGGGACCGCCGACGCCCCGATCGTCTACCGCTCGGCCGAGCCACGCGGAGCCCGACTGGTGCCGGGCGATGCTGAGATCGGCGACCTCATCATCCTCGACGGCCGTGACCACATCGCCATCGACGGCTTCCATGTCGACGGTCGCGGGCTAGCCAGGTGGGTTCGAGCGGATAACGGCCACCATCTGACCATCCGCGGGTGCGAGATGCGCCATCGCGGCAGCCACAGCTCGATCCGCAACTGCACCGGGCTCCGCCTGCTGGACAACGCCTTCTCGGCCGATCAACTCGCCGGCGACATGATGTGGCTGGAGGAGTGCAGCCAGGTCCTGGTCGAGGGCAATTCGTTCACGCGCGCGGGGCACAGCCCGTTCACGCTCAACTACTGCAACGACACCGTGGTGCGCGCCAACGTCTTCCACGCTGAGTGGGGCCGCGACTACATCACCTACTCCTGCGGCCGCCTCCTGATGGAGGGCAATATCATCACCCGGGCGCGCGACAGCGCCGGCTCGGCCGAGAGCGATGCCCACTCCTTCTGGACGGACGGCATCTTCCGCTACAACCGCATCTACGACAACCTGTGGGTGCCGCTGAACATGCGCACCTACATCTGGAAGGGCGTATCTCCCACTGGGCGCTTCCGTGGCCCGTTCGCGTCGATCAACTGCCGCGTCTATCACAACACCGCCGCCGACAGCCTCGGCGAGGTCTGGTCGCTGGCGGGCATGGACGCGAGCGCCAACGTCTTCCAGAACAACATCTTCTACCGCAATGACCCGCTGGGCGGGAACGTGCAGGTCTGGTACCGCGAGGGCATCAGCCTGGACAACCGCTTCGTCAGCAACCTCATGCGCGGCACGCAGCCCGGCCAGCGCGTGGTCCACTATGGCTCCGAGTACTGGACCGTCGAGGAGGCCAACCGGAACACCCGGACGATAGGCGGGTTCTGGTCGCAGTTCCACGACAACATCGACGCCGACCCCGACTTCGTGGACATCGACAACCGCGACTACCGGCTGGGCCCCGCCAGCGAGGCCATCGACGCCGGCACGCCGCTCGCGCAGGCCGTCGGCGCCGGGACCGGGAGCGCGCTTCCGGTCAACGACGGCGTGCCCTTCTACGACGGCTTCGGCATCGAGGGCGAGCAGGGCGACTTCATCGCCGTCGGTCGAGGCGACAACCTGGCCCGGGTGCTGCGTGTCGAACTGCGCTATTGGCAGCCCGCGATCCTGCACCTGGATCGCGAGGTGACCTGGGAGGACGGTATGCCGGTCAGTCTGCCGTGGGCGGGCGCGGGGCCCGACATCGGCGCTTGCGAACGCGGTGGCTCAGACCCCACGCGCCTGATCGCCCGCGCGCGCCCGGTGCTGATCAGGCCGGGGGAGGCAGTGCAGTTCGGCCTCGACGCGCTCGGCAAGGACGTGGCCTCGGTCACCTGGGACTTCGGCGACGGATCGCTGGCCGATGAGGCCGAGCCCGCACACGTCTATGCCGAGGCGGGTGACTACCCGGTCAGGGTACGCGCCAGCTTCGCCGACGGCGGCCGGGGCGTGGACGTGGCCTTCGTCAGGGTCCAGGAGCCCGTGGATCCCGGCGCTCCGCTGGTCAAGGCCGACTTCGAGGATGCCACGCGCGAGACCCAGTGGGGCTGGTTCCTCAAGTTCTACCGGGGAGACCAGACAGGCGCCGCCTACGTGCCACGGCCCGATGGCGAGGGCAAGTGCGTTCACATCTTCCGCGCGGACGGCAAGTCCAACCAGACCGCGGCTAAGTGCGCGCCGGGCGCGTGGGACATCGACCGGTACCCGCTGGTGCGCTTCGCCTATCGCATCCCCGCGGGCGTGCCGGTGGCGATCGAGGTGCGGAGGTTCCCCTCGCCCGATGACCCGGCGGGCTTCACCCTCGGGGGCACCGCGAATCGGTCCACCCGCGTCCCGGACCTCGAGGCCTGCACGCTCACCGACGACGGGCAATGGCACGAGGTCACGATCGACGTGCGCAAGGCGCGGGAGATCTACCCCGAGCTGCGCTACCTGCGCCAGTTCATGCTCTACTGCAACTGGCGCGAGGACCGCGGCCAGGAGATGTGGTTCGACGACTTCGCGATACTGCCCGAGTGACAGGAGCCATTACCATGACCGCCGACCCGCTCGTCATGATCGTGCTCATCCTCGCGCTGGCACTGGCCGTCCCGGCCTGTGCCGCGGAGTACTTCCTCTCGCCGGAGGGCAGTGACGATGCGCCCGGCTCGCGCGAGCAGCCGTGGTTGACCATCGCCAAGGCCAACGCGACGCTCGCCCCCGGTGACACCGCCACCTTCCTGCCCGGCGAGTACCCCGGCAGCATCACTCCCGAGCAGTCCGGTGCGGCCGACGCGCCGATTACGTACCGCTCCGCCGAGCGCCTCGCGGCTGTGCTCAAGGCAGACAAAGGCGCGCACGCGATCGCTCTGCAGGGCAGGAGCCACCTCGTCATCGAGGGCTTCCGCATCGACCCAGATGGCGTGGGTGGCTGGATCAGCGCCAGCGGCTGCGATCACCTGACGATTCGCGACTGCGTGATGCGCGATTCGGCCTACACGGCCGTCATCGCGCGCTCCGAGCAGGTGAGGCTGATCGGCAACACCTTCAGCAAGGACCGCGTGAGCGGGAACATGTGGTCGATCCTCGAGTGCTCGTACGTGCTCATCGAGGGCAACGAGCTGGCGCGCGTCGGGCACAGTCCGATGCAGCTCACCACCTGCCGCAACGTCGTGGTGCGCGCGAACTGCTTCCGCAACCCGTGGGGGCGCAACTACGAGTTCTGGGCGTCGGGGAAGGTCCTCGTCGAGGGCAACGTCGTCACCCGTGCGCGTGACAGCGGCTACTCCGCCGACAGCCGCGCGAAGAACCTCTACATCGACAGTATCTACCGCTACAATCGCGTCTTCGGCAATCTGCACACGCCGCTGAACTCCGGCAGCTACATGCCCTCCGGCGCGCAGCCGACGAAGTACTTCCGCGAGCCGTTCCGGCTGATGAACTCGCGCATCTACCACAACACGATCACCGGCAACCTCGGCCACGGCTGGGAGATCAACGGCCTCGCTGTCAGCTCGAATGAGTTCGCGAACAACGTCTTCGCGGGCAATGACTGGACCGGCGCGAACGTGCAGTTCGTCTACGGCGGCGATGTCAGCCGCGACAACCGCGTGCGGGGCAACCTCCTGCGCGGCACCGAGCCCGGGCAGGCAGTCGTCAACTACCGCGGTGCGCCGATGACCGTCGAGGAGGCAATCGCGCGCACCACGCTGCACCAGGGCTTCTGGTCGGAGATGCAGGAGAACGTGGACGCCGAGCCGGCGTTCGTCGACCCCGGCAGCAACGACTACCGCCTCGGCGCCGACAGCGGCGCGATCGACGCGGGCGTGCCCCTGGCCCTCGCCCTCGGCGAGGGTACCGGCCGCGAGCTGCCCGTGACCGACGGCCGCGCGTTCTTCGACGGCTTCGGCATCGAGGGCGAGCAGGGCGACTGGATCGCGGTGGGGGAGGGCGGCAACCTGGCGCGCATCGAGCGCATCGAGGAGCGCTACTACCTGCCCGCGATCCTGCACCTCGACCGCGAGGTGAGCTGGACCGACGGGATGCCGGTGAGCTTGCCGTGGAGCGGCGAGGGCCCGGACGCCGGCGCGTACGAGCGCGACGGCGCGCATCCCTCGCGGATGATCGCGCATGCCGAGCCCGCGTACCCGCGGCCCGGCGAGCCGGTGCGCTTGTCCCTGGACGCGCTTGGCAAGACCGTGACGTCGGTGCGCTGGGACTTCTGCGATGGCACCTTCTCCGACGAGCTCGAGCCCGAGCACACCTGGGCCGAGGCGGGCGATCATGGTGTGCTGGTGCGCTGCGAGTTCGCCAACGGTGAGCGCGGCGTGGACGTGGCTTTCGTGGGCGTCGAGGAGCCGGTGGACCCGAACGCGCCGCTCGTGCAGGCGGACTTCGAGCCCGAGACGCGCGAGACCCACTGGGGCTATCACTTCAAGTTCTACCGGAGCTGGCTGACCGGCTACGAGCACGTTGAGCGCGAGGTCGGCGGCGGATACTGCATGCGCCTGCTCCGCGATGCGGGCAAGGCCAACCGCGCGGCGGGAGCCATCGCGCCGGGCGTGTGGGAGATCGACGCCTACCCGATCATCCGCTTCGCGTATCGTATCCCTGAGGGCGTGCCGGTGGCGCTGTGCGTTGAGGCCTTCCAGGGCGCGCCCGGGCCGCGCGGCTGGGTGCTGGGCGGCACCGACGCGCGCGACGCGTCCGGCTACGAGCAGGTCGAGGGGCCGCGGCTGATCGATGACGATCAGTGGCACGAGGCGACGGTCGATCTGCGCGCAATCCGTGCAGCGACGCCGGAGGCGCGCTACCTGCGGCGGTTCATGTTCCTGTGCAACTGGCGGGAGGACCAGGGCCAGCAGTTCCGCTACGACGACTTCGCGATCCTGCCGGAGTAGGCGGTGACGCCGAACCTGTGCGGGAGGCCCACGATGCCTCCCGCGCGCGGGCTCGATTACGCCACGCCCATCCGCTTGGCTGCGTCCGTGCAGCGGCCTACTCCGCTACGTAGCCGAACTGCACGTCGTCGAGCCACAGCGTCTGATCGGGCTCCCCGCCCGAGCCCATAGCCACGTTCACGAGCGTGTAGCCCGGCTTCTCCATCTGCGCCTCGTACGCGCGCCAGTCATCGCTCGGCTCGATCACGACGCTCGCCTGGCCGGAGACGGTCACCTTCGCGGCGGTCGCGTCGCCGCGCGCCATGAAGCGCAGCGTGTAGGTGCCGCCCGTGCGCAGGCGCATCGGCTGGCTCTTGAGCGTCATGTAGACCTCCGGGCGCACGAACTTCAGGCACGAGCGGCCCTCGGTCGCGTCCTCCTGGGTCCAGAACGGCCACGTAAAGCCCATCTTCCGCGGGTGCGAGACCGTCCAGGTGCGCGGCGGGTAGTCCGGGCTGCCCTCCTCGAAGCCCCCGTTGCGCAGCAGGTTCACGAGTTGCCCGCGGTAGCTCTCACGCAGGCTCGCGGTCACCGTCGGAACATTGCCTGGCGCGTAGCGCACGAAGATCTCCGCCGCTTCCCGCCACGGCGCGGTCACGCTCCCGATTCCGTCCGCGCTGAGCGTCTGATCCCAGCGGTCCTGCACGAGGATCTCGGCGCCCTCGGCCGCGAACTCGTAGACGCCCGCCTCGCGCGGGTCCATGAAGTGCGCGTAGGCCACGACCTCCCCGTTCTCGGCGATGGCCGTCGGCAGCTCCAGCTCGTAGTCGCCCGCGCCATCGCGCACCGTCATCGTCAGCGGCTCGCGCGGCGCGGTCAGGTCGAGCGCCGGGTCGATCCAGAGCACCGTCTCCTCGGTGAGCGCGAGTGTCACGCGGCCATCAGCGATCGCGGCAGCGGCGGCCCGCGCCTGCTCCGGCGCATCCGGCCGCGCGGCCATGACCGTCCGCGGCTGCTCGGGCAGTCGCAGCGTGACCGTCGCGGGCGCACTGGGCTTGACCTGCACCAGCGCCACCGCGCCCGGCGACCCGAGCTGCGCCGCTGCGTCGCAGGGCGCGTCCGCCGCGAAGACCTCGCTGCCACCGATCTCCAGCCTCGTCCCGCCCTGCAGCAGCCAGCGCGTGACTTGGCCGTTCGCGTCGCGCCCTACGCTCGCCGCCCGCGCGTCCGTCTCGATGCCATCGGCCGATGCAGCCTCGGCGTCCGGGTCGCGGAAGAGCACCGTTTCGGTCAGGCCCTCGCGCGCAAGGCGCAGCGCCAGCCCGCCCTCGGCCTCGATCTGCGCCGGCTCCTCCGCCGGGCCGTCGGCCTGCGCGTAGGCGTCCATCACGGTGAGGATGCGCGCCTGCTGCGCCTGCGGCGTCGTCGCGCGGATGTGGTAGGTCTGCGGGAATGCCTCCGTGTAGCGGCAGAAGCGCTTCGTGAGCATCGGGTAGGGGCGCTCGTTGGTCTGTGTGTAGGTCAGGCCCGCGGGCGTGATATGCCGCACGCGCAGGCGCTCGTCGCTCTGCCGGACCACCATCGTCTGCGCGGCCTCATCGATCTCCGCCGGCTCGAAGGTGTTGAGCACCCAACTGAACTCCGAGGGCTCGGTCGCCGCGAGGTCATCACACACCACGAACGTGTCCGGGCGGATGAACAGCACCGTGCGGTCGAAGCGCTCCAGCACCTCCGGGTAGGCCGCCGCCGCGTCGCCGGTGAAGAGGCAGTAGTCGGCGCTGTTCAGGAAGCTCGCGAACCGGCCCTTCGCCTCGATGCTCTTCGGCTGGCCCTCACCGTTCACGAGGATTGTGTTGTGCGGGAAGGTCATCCGTGACCAACGGCCGTGGTAGGTATCGCCCGCGTAGGTGTAGTAGCCCCCGTCCACGGCCATGATCTCCCCGCCCGCGTGCACCACGAAGCCGTTCTGATCCGCGTGTGCGTGACTGTGCCCGCCGAAGGGGCTGGAGCGGAAGAAGATGCGGTTGCTGCGGTGATCGTAGAAGCGATCGTAGGCTGCGAGCTGGCCCACATCCGGGAACACCCGCGCCTGCGCGATGTCCACCGGCGGCTTCGGCTCGATGCCCGTGCTCGACAGATACCACAGCGGCACGTGGCGCGGGTTGCCGAGCACCGTATCGCTCCACCACGTCGAGTAGGGGTCGTCGGTCATCGATGCGAGGAAGCGCGAGATGTAGGTGTCAGCGCTTGCGCCGGGGATCGCGGTGAGCAGCGAGTAGCAGTCGCCCCAGTGGTTCCACCAGTAGTTGAGTGACATGCAGTACATCCAGAAGTCGTCGGCGTTGCGCAGGCGGGGCGTCGCGAACACGTCGATGCCCGTCGCGGTCTTGAGCGCCGCCAGCCCTTCGAGGATCATCGAGAACTTGTGCGAGTAGACCTGCCCCTCGGTGTAGCCGCCGTCATCCGAGCCCCACGCGATGCGGTTGACATACTGGCGGATCAGCCAGTCGGCCCACTGCGCGGTCTGCTCGTTCTCGTCGGCGACCGCCAGCACCGTCGTCAGCAGCGCGTGCATGCACTGCTGCCCGTGCGAGTTCTGGTAGTTCAGGTGCAGCTTCATCCGATCGTGCACCCACGCGTAGGCATTGTCGCAGTGATACATGATGTGCGCGACGATCGCCGCGCGCTCATCCTCGCTCAGCCGGTCGTAGACCCGATCGTACGCCAGCGCGAGGCCCTTGAGGCCGTACTCGTAGTTGTAGACGACCGTATCGTGCTGCCCGCGGTCCTCCAGGTGGTAGTCCATCCGGAAGGGCGCGACGAACACCGCCCACTTCTGCGCGGCCTCGGCGTAGCGCTCATCGCCGCTGATCAGATACGCGAGCGAGAGCGTGTTCGCGCGGCTGGCGGCGGAGTTCAGCTCGCGACCGCGGAAGCCCGCCGGCACCATCGGCTGCCCGTCCTGCAGATAGAAGACCTGCTTGCGCGCGCCGCCGGGGTCCTCGGGCATCGGCTGCAGGTCCAGCGTCGGGATCGCGACCCCCAGATACGCGTCGGCGCTCGCCTTGATGCTCGCCCACGCCTCGCCCGCGACGCTGTCGCGCCGCGCGCGGAACTCGTCGAGCGTGTCGGGCGTGACGAAGATGCGCGGGTGCGCGGGCATGTTCGCGATGATCTCGGCGGTGGGAGGCACGGGCATCTCTGGCGTGCCGGGCGCGATGACGAAGCTGCGCGCGGCGCTCGGCTCGGAGACCTCGCCATCGGCGGTCACCACGAGGTAGCGCCAGTGCCACGCGCCGTCCGCGAGCGCCGCCGAG
>JALGSW010000191.1 GCA_029821635.1 Candidatus Zipacnadia bacterium | reverse complement strand
GTTCGTCGCCTACTACACCCACTGGGTGCTCATCAAGCAGGTCGTGCACGGCGTGCTGCAGGACTGCGCGCGCGCGTATCTGCTCACCGACGACCCGCGCTACGCCCACGCCGCCTCCGCCGTGCTCTGGCAGCTCGCCGAGTACTACCCCGACTACCGCTACGAGAAGCAGTCGCGCCGGGGCAAGGAGATCGACCCGAACTACCTCGGCAAGCTCATGTACCACACCTGGGAGACCTGGACGGTCGAGTACGCCGCGCTCGCCTACGACGCGGTCTTCCCGACGCTGGCGGGGGACACGGTGCTGCAGGAGGCCGCCGGGCAGAGCGGCGCGGAGATCTGCGATCACATCGAATCGCGGATGCTCCGGCCCATGGCGGGCCTCATCATCGACGGCTCGCACACGATCCAGGGCAACTACGGGATGCATCAGAAGGCCCTGCTCTACGTGGCGCTCGCGTGCGGCGATGAGGAGAACGAGCCGCGCAGGTCGGAGATGATCGACTGGATCGTCAACAACGAGAAGAGCGGTTCGCTCTACACGGACTTGAGCCTCAACGACGCGCTCTACAACGTGGTCTACCGCGACGGCGTGCCCTTCGAGTCACCCGGCTACAATCTGAGTTGGGTGGATAACCTCACCTCGATCGCCGACCTGCTGAATGAGTGCGGCGTGGACGTGCTGGGCTTCCCGCGGCTCAAGGCCCTGTGCGACTGGCCGCTGGAGATGATCTGCGCCGGGAACCTCACGCCGTCGCTCGGCGACAGCGGCCGCCCGTATCACTTCAAGACGAGCATCAGCGGCGCAATCGCCTCCCGCGCGTTCCGCCTCTGGGGCGATCCGCGCCACGCGAAGGTCGTCGTCGAGAGCACCTCGACCTACGGGCGGGACCTGTTCGAGAAGCAGGTGGACGACGAGGCCGCCGAAGCCGCGAAGCAACTCACCGAGCCGCTTGGAGTGAGCGACAGCATCCTGCCCGCCTATGGTATGACGATGCTGCAGACGGGGAATGACACGAACCGCAGCGCGGTGGCGTTCAACCAGGGGGCGGATCGCGTCGCTCACTCGCACTACGACGCGATGAGCATCGACATCTACTCCCGCGGGAACGCGCTGATCCCCGACTTCGGCTACCCGGAGACCTGCAACTCCGAGGACCCGCGCCGCTTCGGTTGGCTGGCGCACTCGGCCTCGCACAACGTGGTGCAGGTCAACGCGCAGCGACCGAACGCGGCGCATGGGGAGGTCACGAACTACGACCCGTGGCCCGGATGCCGGATCGTGGACGCGTCCTCCGACACGATGTATCCGGGCCTCACGAGCGTCTACCGCCGGACCACCGCGCTGGTGGACGCCACGCCGAGCGACGCCTACGTGGTGGACATCTTCCGCGTGGCGGGCGGCGAGCAGCATGACTGGATCGTGCACGGGACCGACGCGGTCTTCGAGAGCGCGATCCCGCTGAGCGAGCCGCGCGCCGAGGGTACGCTCGCCGGGCCGGACGTCCCCTACGGGCAGTTCTACGATGACTCGAAGCGCCGCGACGCGCCCCTTGGCACCGTGAGTTACTACGGCTACACCGGCAGCGCCTACCAGTGGCTCTACAACGTGCAGCAGGGCGCGCTCGATGGCGTCGGGACGGTGCAGTGGCACCTGGCGCGCACGGCAGAGCGCCCGCCGAGCTTCCCGACCGAGGGGATCTCGCTGCGCGCGCACCTCGTCGGCGATGCCGAGACGATCTTCGCCTGCGACGGCAAGCCGCAGCAGAACTCGACGATGAACCCCGAGAGCGTGAAGTTCGTGGTGCGGCGACGCACCGGTGAGGACCTGCACTCGACCTTCATCACGGTCTTCGAACCGATGCAGGACGAACCGTTCCTGCGCACGGTCGAGCGCGTGGAGGCGACGCCCGGCGACGCGGATCCGGTCGCCCTGCGCATCACCCGCGCGGATGGGGGCGTGGACTGGTTCGTCAGCACCGCCGACCCGTCGGCCACCGTGCAGGTGCAGGGCGGACCGACGGTGCGCGGTGAGGCCGCGTTCGTGTCGCTGACGCCCGATGGCGCGATCCGGCGCGCGCGGCTGAGCAATGGCAGCCTGCTGCGCATGGGGGAGATCGAGCTGACCGCCGCCGGCCCGCGCACGTTCGCGATCGAAGCGATCGACTACGACGCGGGCATCGTGACGCTCGCCAGGGGAGCGGATCTGAACGCAACGCTCGAGGGCGAGTGGATCGTGACCGGCGACGGGCGCCCTGGCGCACAGCGGCGGTCGCTCTTCCGCATCGACCGCGTGCTCGACGCGCGGCGCTTCAGCATCGGCACGCAGGACCCGCGCACCGGGCGGCTGATGCCCGCGACGTGGGAGCCGGAGCAGCGGCGGCTGACGACCACGAACTCGGCGTACTACATGGCGCGCGCGGGGATGCACGTGGCCGATGAGGCCTACCGGCCGCTGGGGCGGATCGCCGCGATCCCGAACACCTGCGTGCTTGATCTGGCGGAGGGGGCGACGCTGGAGCTCGACGCGCTGCCCGACGCGGACGGCGACGGACGCGGGCGGCTGTGGTTGCTCGAGCTGGCACCGGGGGATGCGGTGACGTTGCCCGCGCGGGCCGCGATGACGGCGCAAGGCCTATAACAGGATTCGGCGCTGCGCGCCGACAGGATCCGCGCTGCGCGCGGAGCAGGAAACGGCAACAGCAACGGCGGAGTAAGGTGTACGGCGGCGCTGCTGTTGGGCTTACCTGCACCCACAGGTCGCGCGAGGCCCGTTTGTCGTATGGAGGGGCCGCCCGAGCGTAGCGAGGGTGAGGCCCAACGAGCGCCAGCGAGGAGGGTCTCAGCCGCTGCGCCGGCCCGCCGTTGGTCGTACACAGTCGCTCAGTTGTCAGCTGCGCCGTCGCCGTTTCCTGTTCGGCGCGCAGCGCCGATCCTGTCCGAGCGCGCCAGCGCTCGGAGTCCTGTTCCAATGCCGTCCGCCGTTCCCGGAGGTTATCTGCATGCGCGCACCAATGATCCTCACCGCCCTGTTCCTGTCGCTCTCATCCGCCGCCGCCGACGGTCTCGCGCAGGCCGTCCCGGTCGCCGGCAACGCCTGGCAGATCGAACTCGCCGATGTGACCGGCGACGGGAGCGATGAGCTCGTCTACGCCACGTACGACGGCCGCGTCTGCGCCCAGCGCATCGACACGAACGAAGTGCTCTGGGAGTACCAGACCGGCTCCTTCCCCTACGACCTGGCCGCCGCCGACGTGACCGATGACGGTCGCGCAGAAGCGTTCTGCGCATCGGCGGATGGGAAGCTCTACGCAATCAGCGCCGATGGCGCGCTGCTCTGGACGCACGAGACGGTCGCGCCGCTGTATCAGGTCGCGGTCGCGCACATGGATGGCGGCGCCCGGGTGCTCACCGGCGGCGTGACGCGCGACCTCATCTGCCTGGCCCCCGACGGGCGCGTGCAGGCGCGGGTGCCGCATGAGCGCGTGGTTCGGCTGATCGAGGCCGGCGACACGGACGCCGATGGCGAGGACGAGGTCGTCATGGTCAGCCACCTCGGCGACCGGTGGGTTTACGAGGGCCCGGACTTGCAGCAGAGCTACTTCGACAACACGATGCGCCCGGTGAGCGATGGCGTGGAAGCGGCGCGCGGGATCTGGCGGCCTTACTGGATGTCGTTGGAGGATATGGACGCCGATGGCGCGACGGAGATGCTGCTCGGCAGCGGCTTCTACAACGCCAACGGTATCCGCGCGTATGACAATGATGGCGCACTTCTGTGGGATCGGCCGGCCGGCTTCACCTTCCGCGATGGCACCCACTACTCGCACACCGAACTCGTTGGCATGGACGTACTGCCAGCGCCGGGCAAGGAGATCGTGGCGATCAACGCCCGCCGGCTCTTCCTGCTCGACGGTGAGGGCAATGAGCTGGCGGTCGCGGCCGCGCTGCCATCCTTCACGGACATCGAGGCCCAGCCGGGGACGCCGCCGGTCGTCTGGCTGGCCTCATCGCCCAACGGTGAGGATCGCGTCTATCGCGTCACGATGAGCGAGGGGTGGGTCGAAGACGTCGAGGGGCTGCAGTGGGAGGGTCGCATGGCCGAGGTGACGGCGAACCTCGACCGCATCTACCGGCAAGTGCTCGCCTATGAGGGCGAGGCGCCCGATCGTGGCGAGCAGTACATGCACTTCGTGAGCGGCGGGCAGCCGGAGACGCCCGACAAGATCCGCGCGCACTTCGGCGTCATCGACTTCTACCGCAAGCAGTTCCCCTACGACAACCAGCGTTTCGCGATGTCGATCAACATGATGGAGCCGGAGACGGTGCCGGGCTTCACCGACCGCTACGCGGGCAACCCGCGGGCGGTGCCGGGTGAGGAGTTGCCGAAGCTCCTGGCGGAGACCTGTGAGGCCGATGGTATCCCCTTCGTGGCGGGCATCGGGCACAGCTCCACGCCGTGGATCACGCTGCAGACCGCCGAGGCGATCCTCGAGGCGTGCCCCAACACGCTGGTGGCCTTCGCCACCTACGAGGATGAGCAGGACGTGGAGACGCTGGCGCACTACCTCGAGGACTTCTGGATCCCGCTGATGGACCTGTGCCGGCAGTACGGGAAGCAGGCGATCATGGTCGAGAAGGCCGCGTGGTGGATCACCACCCCCGCGGTCGAGCGCTTCAAGCCGATCTTCGACGGCGGCTACGCAGACGTGATGGTCCCCAGCGTCGAGGACAGCAACTCGCGCAGCCCGGAGCTGAACCTGTCAGGGCGCGTGGCGCTCTACATGTCGGGCGGCGCCCAGCGGTGGGTTGCACGCACGATCTCGGACGAACTGTGCTGGAACCGCTACTTCGAGTGGGAGTTCCCGCAGTCCGGCCACCCGTTCCTGCGCAGACAGCTCAGCCAGGCCGCTCTGGGCGCGAGCCTGTTCCGCTGGAACATCCCCACGCACACCTACCCACCCGAGCTGCAGTTCGCGGCGAAGTCGCCCGAGGACATGATCCTGCACCCGTTCGGTGAGGAGACCATCGGGATCATCGGGCACCTGCTCGGCAAGGGCCTGCTCGTCCCGCCGAAGCCCGACGAGTTGCTCAACGTCAGCCCGCGCGTGATCGCGATGGAAGAGCCCGCGCCCGAGTTCTACGCCGAGGCGCACAACGGTCACGGGCACCGTGAGTTCGCCTGGAGCGACGCGCAGGCCGCCTCGCCACTGGAGGGCGTGGCGTGCCACTGGGGCATGGCGCCCACTCGCGAGCACTACATCGGCAGCTACCTGATGGGCCAGCAGCGTCACTACGGGAACTTCGTCCCGTCAGCCCCGTGGGGCTTCCCGCTGATCGCGCCGGAATACGCGCTCGGCCAGGGCCTCGTGCCGCGCGAGTGCGACTGGCGCACGGATGGCGTGGTCTTCCACCACGACGGCGAGGCGCTCACCGGCGCGGAGGCCCGCGAGGAAGTGCTGGCGGACTTCGCCAGCGCAGCCGAGACGCTGCCCTTCCGGCTGGAGGGCGATGCGTTCATGCAGGCGAACCGGCTGGGGGAGGGGCGCGTGCGGATCATCCTGATCGACCCCGGCTTCCTCGACCCGGCGGATCGCGACGTGACACTGCATGTGCCGGACGAGGTGGCAACACTCGTCGATCTGCTCAGTGGCGAGCCGATCGGCCTGGAGAACGGGTCAGCGCGCCTGATCGTGCCGGCGGGGGCGTTCCGGTTGCTGGAGGCGAGGACGGCGACAGCGGACGGCGATTGAAACAGGATTCCGGCTTCGCCGGACAGGATCGGCGCTGCGCGCCGAACAGGAAACGACAACGACGGACGGCAACAGAAGGTGTACGGCGGCGGCACAGGGCAACAGAAGGTGTACGGCGGCGGCACAGGGCAACAGAAGGTGTACGGCAGCGGCAGAGGGCAACAGAAGGTGTACGGCGACAATAGTGAGCAGCGCGAAGATGGGAGAATGGGGGGATTGGGTTGCAGCACGAAGAATTGACTGGTGAGATCATCCACGCCTGCTTTGTGGTCGCGCAAGACCTGGGCGCGGGGTTCGTTGAGTCGGTGTACCACAAGGCGCTGATGATCGCGCTCGAAGAGCGAGGCCTGAGCGCTGAGAGCCAGGTGCCGCTCCAGGTCCGCTTCCACGGCCACGTGGTCGGCGACTTCGTGGCGGATATCGTGGTAGGTCGCGCTGTGCTCGTGGAACTGAAGGCGGTCAGGGCTCTTCAGCCCGAGCATCAGGCGCAGTTGATCAACTACCTGAACGCCACCGGTACTGAGGTCGGGCTGCTCATTAACTTTGGCACGGCGAAGCCCGAGATCAAGCGATGTCGGCGAACTGAGGGCCGGATGAAGTGGTCCACGGTGGACACGGGATAGCCAGTGCGTGCTCGACCACGGACGCTATCGCGAGGGAGCCGCCAGTTGATTGCCGTCGCCTTACAGGTCTGCCGTACACCTTCTGTTGTCGCCTGTCGTTGTCGTTTCCTGTTCGCCCGAAGGGCGATCCTGTCCGGCGAAGCCGGAATCCTGTTGAATTGTCGTCCAGCGAAGTCGAAGTCCTGTTCAATCGTCGTCCAGCGAAGCCGGAATCCTGTCCCATAGCCGTCGCCGTTCCCGCACCACGAGGAGGCACCAACCATGCTCCATGGGACACCCGCATCGGCCATCTGCGCCCTGCTGTGCCTGAGCCTCTGCGTCAGCGCATCGGCCGAGCTGCAGTTCGAGCGTATCGGCATGCCGTGCGTCATCAAGCAGCTCGGGATGCAGTTCGTCGCGCCCGACGGCAAAGGCGGCTACATGGCCTGGGGCGACTTCGAGAGCCCCGAGCAGCGCGCCATCATCGGCGTGAACATCGAGACCGGCGAGACCACCTGGGTGGACGTCGGCAGGTACCGCTTCACGCACGTCGTCATCACACTCGGCGCCGACGGGCGTGTCTACGTCTACACCGGCAATCCCGCGCACTTCCTCGCCTACGACATGGCCACCGGCGAGCTGGAAGACCTGGGCGTCCCGGCGACCCCGGCGAATTACTTCGGCAGTGGGCAGATGGGCCCCGATGGGAAGACCTTCTACATCGGCAGCTACCCCGGCACGCACCTCGTGAGCGTCAACACCGAGACCGGCGAGATCGCGCACCTCGCGCAGATGGCCGACGATCCGCTGGAGAAGTACGTCTGGCCCACCGTCGCGGTCAGTGACGACGGCGTGGTCTACTGCCCGGTGGGGCTGCATCACAAGGAGCTCTGGAGCTACGACCTCGCGAGCGGCGAGAAGCGCCAGATCCTCCCACCGGAGATGACTGAGCAGCAGGGCGGGCCGACCGTGTGGCTGGGCACCGACGGGCGCGTCTACGGGAAGGCCGGCAACGTGCGCTTCCTGTGCAAGCCCGACGGCATCGACACCGAGGCGGAGATCGCCGAGATCTCCTACGCCCGCCGCCC
>JALGSW010000037.1 GCA_029821635.1 Candidatus Zipacnadia bacterium | reverse complement strand
CCGAAAGCCGGGCTGAGAGAAACGCAGCCTTAATCTGATCGAACCGCCGTGTACGGACCCGTACGCACGGTGGTGTGACAGGGAAAGCCCGTGAGGGCCTACCTATGTCAATTGCACAAGACAGCCCTGTTGCGAATGTTTACCGTTAGTCAAGAGCGCCGGTGGGGTATACAGAACAGGTAAGGGGATGCCGCCGGAGGTGGAGCGATGAGGACACTGGGCAGGAGACTGGTGCTTCCGGACGTACCTGAGCAACTGAAGGATGAGACGGCGTGGGCGATCTACCTGCCACGCCGACGGACCCGCTGGCTCTACCGGCTCCTCGCGTTCATTCTGGGCGCCGGAGCAGGCTTCTCGTATTCCCGCTTCGTAGTGGATGACGCCTCGACGCTGTGGATGATCGCGCTGTCGGCCCTTGGGGCGGTTCTGGGCTATGTGCTGGTGCTGATGCCCGCAGCGGTCGTGATCACCAGCCGCCGGATGGTGGTGTCGCTGGCCGTGAGCCGGCGCGCGAGCTCGCTGCGCAAGGCCCTTGAGCGGGTCATGGGCGGCGCGAGGGAGATCCTGGAGGATGACAACGAGGACCTGGCCGCATGGGAGCGCCTGGGCATCGCGGCGCTGCTGAACGGGGAGGAGCAGCGCGCGGTGGCCGCATTCGAGCGGGCCGGCACGCCGTCGTCCAACGGCCGGTCCAGCGTGAACCGTGCGGTGGCGCTGGCCGAGACGCGCGAGCTTGAGGCCGCCACGGAGCTGATGCTCAAGGGCGCCGCCGCCACCGATACGGCTGCAGTCGCCCATCACAATCTCGGCGTATTGATGTCGCGCCATCCGCGACAGCACGTCATTGACAGGGTGCTCGAAAGCATCGACCGTGTCGAGGCCCCGTCGGTTCTGAGCAACCTTGGCGCGTGGGAGCTTGCGCGCGGCAACATCGACCTCGCGGAGCGCTACCTGACGCAGGCCGTTGAGGACGATCCCGCCGCGGTGGCGCCGCACGCGAACCTTGCGCTGGTCTCGTACCGGCACGGGCGGGTCAAGGAAGCCGTCGAGCAGCTTCACGAGGCCTCTTACCTCGACCCGATGAACCCCACGATCGCCAACGACCTCGGCGCGATGCTCTGCGCCGCGGGCAGGCCGCTGGTGGCGGCTCGGGTGCTCAGCCGGGCCGCGCTGCTCGCGCCCTCGAGCCCGGAGGTCCAGCTCAATCGCGGCTGCATCCGACTCAACCTCGGTCAGTACGGGGACGCGCTTGAGAGCTTCATGGATCCGCTGGTGCGCAATCGCTATCCCGCGCTCGCGGCTCACAACGCCGCACTGGCGCTGATCGCGCTTGGTCGGCTTGAGGCGGCGCGTGAGGAGATCGAGTGGGGCCTGGAGCGCGCGCCGGGCGATCCGGGCCTGCTCAACAACGTCGGCTGCGTCACGTGGGTCGAGGGCGACGATGCCGGGATGATTGAGATCATGTCCGGCCTCGAAGACGAGTCCGAGCCCGGCGCGGCGCTCAACCTCGCCGCCGCGCGCATCGGCGGGGGCCGCCCCGACGAGGCCCTTGAGATGCTCGAACGCCTGCGCGAGCGCGGCGTGCGCGACCCGCTGGTGAGCTTCTACCGCGGACTGGCGCTGCTGGCGAAGTCCACAACGCTGTACCGGCCTCGCATGTCCCGGCGTCAGCGCGGGCAGTTCTTCGAGGCGCTGCACCGCTGCGTGCGGCCGTTCAACGCGGCCGCGTCCTCCGCGGGCGGAGGCTTGGCCGAGGCGCAGGTGAACCTGGCTCTGTACCACTATCTGCGGATGAACTTCGCCGAGGCCGCGGACGGCTTCATCGCCGCGACGAAGGCCTTCCCCGAGAATGGCTTCCTGAATTTCTGCGCCGGCACCTCGCTGGTCGAGGATGCGCGCCTCGTCCAGGCCGAGCGTGAGGGCGGCGACGAACTCGTCGGCCGAGCGAAAGAGCTGTTGCGCCGCGCGAAGCGTCACCTGGAGGCTGCGGTCGATTTCGGCGAAGTGACCGCGGACGTCTTCTGCAACCTCGGCATGTGCGCGTACGACCTGGGCGACACCGAAGGCGCGATGAGCGCCTTCAAGCGGATGGTGCAGCTTGAGGACAGCGCCGACTCGAACAACAATATCGCGATCGTGCATGCGCGTGAGGGCCAGGAGCTTCGGCACAACGCGCGCGCCGCATCCCTGGTCAGTCGCGATCGCGAGAGCGACATGCTCAGTCGCGGAGGCACGCACCTGTCCAGCGCGCTGCACTACTTCCTGCAGGCGCTGGAGCACGCTCGTGACGATTCGGTGCTGCACGGCAACATCGGCCTGGCATACATGCTGCGCAACCGAGGGGACGATGTCGAGGCCGCTCTGCGCCACTGGCAGCGGATGCTGACCCTCGGCGGCGCCGGCGCGGGCAAGCGCTACGAGGAGTTGACTGCGCTGGCCTCGGGCGGGCAGGACAAGCGGGCGGAGTTCGATCAGACGCTCATGGAGTTCCGCTCCCTCGACCCGAACCGCTGCATGGTGACCGTGCCGCCTCGGCTCTCGGGAGCGCGCCAGGCGCTGCTGCCCATCACCGAGGAGATGGACTGGCAGTTCATCAGCGACGACCCGGTTGTGCGCGACCTGCTCCGCCAGCGCGACCGTCTGGCGGGCCTCAAGAAGCGCCTGACGCGGCTGTCGATCTAAGGACGCCGTGTCGCCCCGAGAAGGTATCGGCGTCACCGCACGCGAAATGAGCGGTGACGCCGATTGCTTTCTGCCACGGAGTGTTCGCCATGCGCACAGTCGCCCACCTGATCGCCACGCTTACGTTGGTCGCATCGTTCGCCTGCACGCAGGGCTACCCTCAGGACCTCCCCATGCAGGACGTCAGCTATCACCTGGACTTCGAGGATGGCGCCGATCCGGTCTCCTTCTGGGTAGCGAGTGGAGACTATGAGGTGAACGCCAAGGCCGTCACCGACGAGCAGGCGTACGAGGGGCAGCGCTCACTTAAGCTGGACGTGACGCTCACCTCGGGCGGCTACCTCTATTGGAGCGTACCGATCAGGATGGTTGCGGAGGGCGAGCTGCACTTCTCCGCGCGCATCCTCGCCGGTGAGGGGAACCAGGCCTCCGCGGGGCTGGGCTTCAACTGGATGTTCCCCCCGACGCATCACTCAGGCTGCGGCCCGTTTGAGGACGCGGGCAAGCCTGAGGATGGCTGGAAGCTGATCGAGGGCGACGTCGTGGCCAGCGGGGCGGAGAAGGCCTCAGGCGTGCTGCCGAAGTACGTGGCGGGAGGCAGCGGCGACGAGGTGGGCATCTACGTGGATCGCTGGGGTATCTTCCTGCGCGGCACGCCCGGGCAGCGCGTTGTGATCTACGTCGATGACGTGCGGATTGAGGGTCGCGTTCCCGAGGATGAGGCATACCAGGTGGCCTTCGCCGAGCGCTGGGAGCCGTTTGCTGAGCGCTGGGACGCGCGGGTCGCGGAATGGCGTGAGGGGCTCGAGGAAGCGCGTGAGGCCGTGGCCGGACTGCCCGAGCTTCCCGAGCGTGTGGCCTCCGCGGCCGATGCGGCCAGGACTGCGGTCACGCGCGCTGAGAAGATGATCGACACCGCCGCGAACGCGGGCTACGCGCGCCCCACCGAGGTGGATGAGCTGGAGGCGAACCTGCGGATGGCGCAGCTTGCGCCGGGCACGATCGGGTACATCGCCGACGCGGTGGCTCGCGGTGATATGCTCACGGCCCTCGCCGTGCCCGCGATGAGCAACGCGCGGATCCTGCCCACTGAGGCGGTCATCCCCGGTGAGCCGGGCAAGCCGGTGGCGGTCGCCGGATGCCCCGGTGAGTACGAGTCAGGGAGCTTCGTGTTGCTGCCGCTGGCCGACGTGACCGGGGTGCTGGTCGAGCCGACGGAGCTGACCGGCGACGCCGGCGCAATCCCCGCCAGCGCCGTGGACGTCAAGTACGTCAAAGTCTGGTACCAGGCCGGGCGGAGCATCCACGATCTACGGAACAAGCAACTCGTGCCCGAGCTGCTGCTCAACGATCCCGCGCTGGTGCGCGTGGACTTCGACACCGAAGAGAACTACCTGCGCAGCACCGCCGCTGATGGCGCGGAGAGCTACATGCTCGCCAGCGATCCGGATGTAGCGACCAATGAGCTGGCGGGCGTGCGGCCGATCGACGCCGAGACACTCCAGCCGATCGACCTGCCGACGCTTCAGTTGCAGCAGTACTGGGTGACGGTGCATCTTCCCGAGGACGCCGCGCCGGGCGCGTACGCAGGCGCGCTCGTGGTGAGCAGCGATGGGAACCCGGACGTGCGCGTGCCGCTGCAGGTGAGCGTACATCCCTTCGAGCTGGCGGACGCGCCGCTGACCTACTCCGTCTACTACCGCGCGAAGCTGCACGAATCCGGCGAGCCCACGATCACCTCGGAGCAGCGCTCCGACGAGCAGTACCTCGCTGAGATGCGCGACTGCCAGGCGCACGGTGTCCTGCACCCGACGCTCTACCAGGGCTACGATGAAGTGCTGCTGCCGAAGGCGCTGGAGCTGCGCGCCGAGGCCGGGCTGGCAACGGACCGCCTCTTCTCGCTGGGCCTGGGCACTGGCGCGGCGCAGGATCAGGCGGGCATCGACGTGCTGGTCGGGCGCCTTCGTGACGAGTGGCTGCCGATGGCCGAGCGCTTCGGCTACGATGAGCTCTACATATACGGGATCGACGAGGCCAAGGGCGAGCGGCTGGCCGCGCAGCGCGCGGCATGGAAGGCCGTGCAGGAGGAGGGCGCGTTCACCTTCGTTGCGTGCTACTACGGCACGTTCGAGGCGATGGGCGACCTGCTCGACGTGGCCGTGCTGGCGAGGAAGCCCGACCCCGACGAGGCCGCGAAGTTCCACGGCGTTGGCAGCGAAGCCTTCACCTACGCATTCCCGCAGGTCGGGCCTGAGGAGCCGGAGACCTTCCGGCGCAACTACGGCCTCGTGCTGTGGCAGGCGGGATACGACGGCGCAATGGACTACGCTTACCAGCATGGCTTCGGCCACGTCTGGAACGACTTCGACAGCAACCGCTACCGCGATCACAACTTCACCTACCCGACGGTGAACGGGATCGTGGACACGGTGCAGTGGGAGGGGTTCCGCGAGGCGGTCGATGACACGCGCTACATGGCGACGCTGCTGGCAGCCATCGAGGGCTGCGATGACGCGCAGGTGAAGGCTGAGGCGCAGGCGTGGGTCGATGCGCTCGATCCCCAGCGCGACCTGGACGAGGTGCGGGCGGAGATGGTTGGGCTGATCCAGCGCTGCCTCGGCGCCCGGTAGCCGGGCGCGCTGCGCAGTCGGCAATTCACTTCCGATTGACAGCTCCGGGAGCAGCACGTATCCTCTGCGGTGGGCCGCCTCTGTGCATGGGCGCGGCCCGCCGCATTTCATGTGTCAGTGCCCGCGCGCCCACAGGAATCCGCATGCCCGAACTGCCAGAAGTCGAGACCGTTCGCCGCGACCTGCAGGCGCATTTGGTCGGCCGGACGATCGAGTCTGTGAGCATCGGGCGCGAGGACATTCTGCGCTCGACGGACTGTGCACGGCTCGTGGCCGCACTCACGGGGCACGAGGTGCTCTCCGTCGGTCGGCTGGGCAAGAATTTGATCGTTGAGCTATCCGGCGACACCGTGGTGCTTGTCAACCTCGGCATGACCGGCCAGTTCTTCGTCTGCGAGGCGTGCGCGGAGATCGACGAGCACGCGCACCTGGTCGCCGAACTGTCCGACGGGATGCGGCTGGTCTTCCGCGACATCCGGCGCTTCGGGCACATTGAGCTGGCGAGAGCGCAGAGCGTGGGGGAGAGCTTCACCCTTCGCAACGTCGGCGTGGATGCGATGAGCGATGAGTTCACGGCCGAGCGGCTCGAGGAGATGCTGGCCGGGCGCAGCGCGCTGCTCAAGAACGCTCTGCTCGATCAGAGGCGCGTCGCGGGCCTGGGCAACATCTACGTCTGCGAGGCGCTCTTCCGCGCGCGCATCAGTGCGGTGGCGCGGTGCGGGGAACTTGCCCCCGAGGAAGTCCAGCGCCTGCATCGGGCGATCCGCGAGGTGCTGCGTGAATCCATCGCGGCGGAGGGCACGACCATCAGCGACTACGTGACCGGGCGAGGTGTGCCGGGGAGCTTCCAGGAGCGGCTGCGGGTCTACGGGCGCGAGGGCGAGCGCTGCCGCAGGCACGGGTGCACAGGCACAATCACCCGCATCGTTCAGAGCAACAGACCCACCTTCCACTGCCCCGAATGCCAGAGCAGTGGCGGGATGAACCGAGGTGAGTCGTATTGAAGTGCAGCAGCGTGCTCGAAGCCATCGGTAACACCCCGTTGATCTCCATCGGCAGCGACGCGCCGTGCGAGATCTGGGCGAAAGCGGAGTACCTCAACCCCGGCGGATCGATCAAGGACCGCGTGGCGCTGCGGATGATCACGGAGGCGGAGAAGCGCGGGGAGCTGGGCCCCGGCGCGACCATCGTCGAGCCCTCATCGGGCAACACCGGGATCGCGATGGCGCTGGTGGGCGTGCAGCGCGGCTACCGTGTCATCATCGTGATGCCAGAGGACATGAGTGAGGAGCGCAAGAAGATCATCACGGCCTTCGGTGGCGAGTTGGAGCTGACGCCGCAGAAGGCCAACATCGAGGGCGCGTGCAACCACGCGCGGGAGCTCGTTGAGGAGATTGACGGCGCGCTCTGCCTGCAGCAGTTCGAAAATCCGGACAACCCGCAGGTGCACTACGACACGACCGGTCCCGAGCTGTGGGCGGATCTCGACGGCCGCGTGGACGCCTTCGTCGCGGGGATCGGCTCGGGCGGCACCTTCGCGGGTGTCGGACGGTTCCTGCGCGAGCGGAATCCGGACGTGTTCCTCGGCGCGGTGGAGCCGGCGACTTCGGCGGCGCTGCTCGGGCATGAGCCGGGACTGCACTGCATCCCCGGCATCGGCGACGGCTTCATTCCGCCGGTGCTCGACACGGAGATCATCAGCGAGGTCATCACGGTGACGGATGACGACGCGATCGCGACCACGAGGCGGCTCGCGCGCAAGCACGGGCTGCTGGTCGGGACCTCGTCGGGAGCGAACGTGTGGGCGGCCCAGAGGCTGGCGGCGGAGATGAAGCCCGGCAGCGTGATCGCGACCGTCCTGCCCGACCGCGCGGAGCGTTACTTCTCGACCGCGCTGCTGTAGGCGCGGGAGGCCACGGCCTGAGTGACGGCGAACTGACACCTCGAACCGGATACGGATAGCCCGGCGCGTGCCGGGATCAGCACTACCGGAGGTGACGGAGATGGCGGAAGTTAAGGTGGGCATCGTCGGACTTGGGTGGGCGGCGAGTGGTCATGCTCCTGCGTTCAACGCGAACCCCGACTGCGTGATCGACGCGTTCTGCACGAGCAAGGACCTCAGCGATGAGGAGATCAGCGAGTGGGCGGGCGGACATCCCGCCACGGTCTACCACGACTACGATGAGTTCCTCAAGCACCCCGGGCTCGACGTGGTGGACATCTGCACCCCGCACTTCGTTCACGCGGAGCAGACCATCAAGGCCGCCGCGGCAGGCAAGCACTTGATGATTGAGAAGCCGCTGGCGGTCAACTACGAGGACCTGCTGGCGATGAAGCGCGCCATCGACGCCGCCGACATCAAAACCACGATGTACTTCGAACTGCGCTTCATCCCGCACTACCAGTTCATCCACTCGGCGATCGACAAGCAACTGCTCGGCGGTATCACCTACTACGAGGTGGACTACTACCACGGGATCGGGCCATGGTACGGGCAGTTCGAGTGGAACGTGAAGAAGGAGATGGGTGGCAGCGCGCTCATTACCGCCGGCTGTCACGCGCTCGATGCGATCATGGACTTCGCGGCCAGCGAGGTCGAAGAGGTCTTCGGGTTCTCGAGCCTGTCCGTTGCCGAGTGGGCGCAGCCGTATGAGTACGACACCACCTCCACCGCGATCCTCAAGTTCGCGGATGGCTCGCACGGCAAGTGCACCTCGTGCATCGATTGCCGCCAGCCCTATGTCTTCAACGTCCACCTGGTGGGCAGCGAGGGCACGCTGTGGAACGACGAGATGTGGACCACGCAGCTCGAGGGTCTGCGCGGCGACGAATGGATGAAGATCCCGACGGCGCAGGCCGAGTCAGGCGACGTGCTCGACCACCCGTATCCGCCGCAGATCGACGACTTCATCGAGGCCGTCATCGAGGATCGCGATCCGCTGGTCAGCTTCGACGAGGCGTTCCGGACCCACCGGGTCATGTTCGCCATCGAGAAGTCCCTCGCCGAGGGCCGGCCCGTCAAGCTCTCGGAGATGGAGGTCTGACGCGCGACCTCTCCACGAAGCACACACGGGCCCCCGAGATTGCCTCGGGGGCCCGTTCGGTTCGCGCAGATGATCGGCCGCGTCACATCGCGTTGAAGTCCCCCTGCGGGCCGGCCTCTGCGATCTTGAACGGGTGCTCGGTCAGGCAGGTGCGCCCCGGAGTCGCGTTCGGGCCGCAGCCGCAGACGTAGTTGAGCGCGGTGCAGCCCAGCTCGCCCTCCAGCCGCTTCCACATCGCGAAGTTCTCCGTCGAAAGCGAGACCGGCACGTCCGGGTTGTGCTTGCGAATCTCGCGCAGATAGTGCAGGTAGATCTCCGCGCGCACGTCGTCGGGGAACGGGGCCGCGCGCGTCTCCGAGGGCGTCAGGCCCGCCTCCTCGGCGGCCTGAAGCGCCCACGGATCGAGGAGATCGACCGGCAGCTTGCGCTTCATGCTCTCGACATCGTGCCACATGAATGCGCACAGACTGATCACGTCCGGGTCGGTCTTCTGGAAGAGCAGGTCGATGGCCTCGTTGGCCTCCTCGCGCCAGTTGCGCACCGGTACGATCGGCTTGAACTTGTAGCGCACCTGGTAGCCGGCATCCTGCGCCACGCGCGCGGCCTCGATGCGCTCGTGCATGGTGCCGCAGACCGGCTCGATCAGGCGTGACTGCGTGTCCGCGGAGAGGCTCCAGACGATGATCGTGTTCCCGTTGTGCTTGAGGTCCACCATCCAGTCGGCGTTCCACGTCTTCGTGTGGATGATCACGTAGCGGTCGGGGCGCGTCCCGAACCACTCGATGATCTCGCCGGAGCAGCCCAGTTCGGGCTCCAGGCCCGGCACGTCCGCGTCATCCTCCAGCAGGTACGTCTCCTGCCAGGGGTGAGCGTCCATCAGCCGCCCGAGGTTGTCACACCACTCTTCGGCGTTGACCGCGCTGATCAGCACCCCACCAAGGCTGCAGTAGGCGCATTTGTGTACGCAGCCTCGCTGGAAGTGCAGCCGCCAGCAGGGCCGGCAGACCTTGTCGTGGCGCGCCGGGTCACCCTCGAGGTTGTAGTTCGACCACGCCCAGGGGCGGTAGCCGAGCAGCGCCTCTGCGTGGCTCGGGGCGACCTGCGCGGCCTCCGCGAGCCACTGTGTGCGCTCCTCGCGCTTCCCGTCGAAGCGGAAGGTGTTGAGCACCAGCTTCGGGTCGGGCACCTCGTCCATCTCGCCCATGTTGCCACAGTTCTCGAAGAGGCGCTCCTCGCCGATGATCCGCGGCAGGTCCTCATCGGCGAAGATGACGGGTTCAACGGGCGTCTCCAGTGCTGCCACGACACGTTGGAGCCTTGCATTGTAGAGCGGATTGGCGGCGACGGTCTCGTGCGCGTAGATTGCGGGCGGGCTCAGCGGGTACATGGGCAGGCTCCCTGAATCATCTGTGGTGTTCCGGCTGTCGTGGCCGACGAGTGTCTGTGCGGATATCCTCGGAAGTGTCTATTACATCCATGTCGCGCGCCTGGCCTCGAAGATGAGCCTCCAGCGGGCCGGCGTGACCCCCTCGTGGGCGAACTTGAGCTTGCGCAGTAGCTTGCGCCTCAGGCCGATGACTTCGGGCGTCTCCGGCCAGGGGCCACCGGCGAGCCGCACCGTGCGCCCACTGCGCACGCGGACCGAGAGCCGGTGAAAGGGCAGATCGCCCTCGTCCGCGGCCTGGCGGAGCAGGATGACCGCGTCGATCTGATCCCAGGCAAGCCGTCGCCTCGCGCCCCACCATGACCGCACGCAGAGGCCGTCATCGTCGAGGTCCACGGCGGCATTGCGGCGTTCGAGCATCGCGATGGCGATCCCGGCGGCGGCCAGCACGAAGACTGCCGCGAAGGCAATGCGCGCGGCAGGCTCGTTTGCAGCGAGTGCCCGGGCGTCGGTGAAGTGCGCGATCACCGGCCACGCCCGTGACGCTGCGAGGGCGAGGCTGGCCACGAGGAGCACGATGCCGAGCGCCGGCTGGATCATCAGCGGGCCGGTTCGGAAGTGCCGCCGCTCTTCGCTCATGCGCCGCGCCTCCGCCCGGCTGGGATCATTGCTGCCGCCTCGCGGGCGGGAATTCGTCGCGCGGCCCCCCGTGCCCTGCAGGAAGGACGCCGGGCCCGACGCGGCGAACTGCCGGGCCGTCATGGAACACTGCCGGACCGGCCGGAGGCGGCTGTCATGCAGATGATCTTCAGCTTCGACACCGAGGACTACGTTGACCCGATCTCCAATGACGCGCTCCTCGCGCTGGCGCAGATACACAGCAAGCACGGGGTGCCGGCGGTCTTCGGACTGGTGGGCGAGAAAGCGCGCTTCATTCACTACTGCGGCCGCGATGACGTGGTCGAGGCACTCAAGGGCCACGAGGTCGGCTACCACTCCGATCACCACTTCATCCTGCCCAACTGGCGCTACGATCCGCGGCACATGCCCGCGTGGGTCAACGAGATGGACTGGGACAGCGCGATGGACCGGCTGCTGGCGGAGGAATCGCGCGGGATGGCCGACATCGCGGATATCTTCGGCGAGCGCCCCGTCACGCAACTGCGCAACTACGGCGACTGGACACCGCAAGTCATGGCCGCCCACGCGCGATTGGGCCTCGGCGTCCACGCCTACGGGCCGGTCTTCCAGACAACCGATCCGACGCCGATCTGGTACTGCAACCAGCTTCAGATCGCGAACCCGAGGCTCACGTACGAGATGTACCTGCATGACTTTGACCTGGCGCCGCAGGAGAAGCTCGACCGGCACAAAGCGGACGTACAGCGCCACCTCGACGAGGGCACTCCGCGCCTCGGCTGGGTCAACCACCCGACGCGCTTCATCGCCGACACGTGGTGGGAGGAGCCGAACTGGTGGGGGCACTGCGACGATCCCCCGCGCAGCGAGTGGCGCTTCCCCGAGCGCTTTGACGAGGAGACGACGAAGGAGCTGCTGTGGATCGCCGATGAGCTGGTCGGCTGGGTAGCGCAGCACCCCGACATCGAGTTCCGCACCTTCCGCGAGTTCTACGAGGAGTACAAGCCGACGCGCGCGTGGGTCACTGAGGAGGAGACGCGGGGTCTTGCGAAGCGCGTGGGCGACCGTCCGGCGATGGTCACCTACGCGAACGAGACCTACTCGCCCGCGGAGCTGTTCGGCGTGTTCGCGCACTCCCTCGGCGCTCAGGAGGGCGAGGAGCACGACAAGGCCGACGAGATACACCCGCTGCGGCGCATCCTCGGGCCGACCGAGGAGCCGGTCGAGCACCCGGGCGGCACAGCCGACTGGATGTCCATATTGGACGCGGCGACGGAGGCGGAGTTGTTCATCCGCGACCACGCGCGCGTCCCGGCCGCGATCGAGATCAATGGTGAGAAGGTGGGGCCGGGAGCGTTCCTCGTCGCGATGGCGAGCATGCTTGAGGGGAGCGAGTTCCCGGATACGGTCGTCGTCCCGCCCGCGGACAATCTGCCCGAAGAGCACGCGCCCGGCCACTACGAGGCGATCGAGACGCAGGGCTTCCCGATGGGCTACATCCAGTATCAGGAGCGGCGCGAGGAGCTGGACTTCTCCGCCATCCGGCGGCACGCGAAGTGGCAGTACTGGACCTTCAAGGTCGCAACGAAGACGAGTTGAGGTGGATAAACATGGCGCGCAAAGCTGACGCTGCTGATACTGTCTACCAACTGAAGATCACACTTGCGGGGACGGAGCCGCCGATCTGGCGCAAGATCCAGGTTACCGGCGATCTCACACTCGGGGACTTGCACCGCATCATCCAGCGCGTGATGGAGTGGATGTCCTGTCATCTGCATGAGTTCGACATTCGGGGCATTCCTTTCGGCGACGCGGAGCTGGAGCGAGGGCCATTCGGCGATCCGGTGGGCGACCAGGAGGCGGTCCACCTGATCGAGCTTGGCCTGACGAAAGGGATGCAGTTCCTTTACACCTACGACTTCGGCGATGACTGGGAGCACATCATCGAGGTCGAGCGGGTGCTTGAGGCCCGCCCGGGCGGGAGATACCCGCTCTACCTGGGCGGCGAGCGGGCGGCGCCGCCGGAGGACGTCGGGGGGACTTGGGGATATGAGGCCGCTCTGGAGATACTCAAAGATGAGGACGACCCCGAGTACGCCGACTGGCGCGAGTGGCTCGGCGAGTGGGACCCCGACTACATCGACGAGGCCGACATCAAGGCGTGGATGAAGGCCTTCTGAAGTTCCGTAGACGGCACGGAAGGGCGTGCGACGCGATGATGAGTGCCAGGATCGTTCCCGACAGGTTCACAGTGCTGGAGCAGTGCGACGTGCGGGTCGAGCTGAGCGCGAACCGCGAGCTTGCGCCGGGCACCGTGATCGAGGTGCAGTTCCCGCAGTCCTGGACGATGGATGGCTGCGCGAGCTTCACGAAGAAGTACCAGACGCAGGACCCGTCCGCGGCCGAGTTTCTGCAGGTCTACGTGCCGGGCGAGGAGTGCGCGTTCGACGTGCGCGTCGAGCAGCGCGACTTCGACACCGGTAGCGAGATGTCCCGCCACGGGCGGCGCATCTACGCGACCGTCGAGGGCCGCGCGGTCCCGGCGGGCCGCACGGTCGTGCTCGACTGGCGCAATACGCTCGCTTCGCGCCGCGCCGAGACCGAGATCGTGCACGTCGCGATCGATAGCGAGCGCATCGAGCCGATGCCTGAGATCGTCACCTACCCGCGCGAGGAGGCGCGACTGAGGCTGATCGCGCCCTCATCCGTGGCGCCCGGCGCGAGCTTCGAGGCGCTGATCGTCTCCCTCGACCCGTACGAGAACGCGTCAAGCACCTGGCACGAGGGCGACTGCCTGCTCGGGCCCGACGGTGAGCCGCTGACCGCCCCGCTGAGCTTCCACGGAAGCTGCCGGGGGAGCGTCGCACTCGACGGCGAGGGCGTCCATCGGGTCAGCTACCGGGGCGTGCTGAGCAACCCGATCCGCGTGACCGAGAATCCGCGAGGGCCGTACTGGGGCGACACGCACATCCACACGCGCTGGTCGCACGACGCGATCGGGCGCTTCCCGTATGAGTATGCGCGCGACGTGTCCGGCCTGGATTTCGCAGCCGTCTGCGACCACGCCGAGAGCGCCATACTCTACTGGGAGCACCTCGTGGCGCTGGCGAACGAGCACGATGAGCCGGGACGGTTCGTCGCGCTGGTGGCGTATGAGAACGGCCTCGGTCACCCGTCCGGGCACTACAACACCTACTACATCGGCTCCGAGGGGAAGTGCTACCTCAAGCCCGAGTTCGGCGCTGACATTGAGCAACTGAACCCGATGCTCGACCCCGAGGATGCGATGACGATCCCGCATCACACCGCGATCGGCTGGAACCGGCCGCCGAGCTCGACCGCGGTCGATTTCAGCAAGCTCGACGAGCGTTACTCGCCGGTGCTGGAGATCTACTCGCACCACGGCCAGAGCGAGCGCTACGCGCCCGACCACGTCAACGCGTACGAGTTCAACCGCTGGCACAAGCCCGGGCGCCGCACCAACCGCTCGATCCCGGGGCACTTCGCCCAGGATGCGTGGCGGATGGGCAAGCGCATCGGCGTGATCGCATCATCCGACGACCACTACGGGCAAGGCGGCATGGACTTCGAGGGCATCGCGGGCGTGTTCGCCGACGAGCTGACGCGCGAGGGCATTTGGCACGGAATCCGCGGCCGGCACTGCTATGGCACCACCGGCGAGCGCATCCTGATCGACTTGCGCATCAACGGGACCGAGATGGGCCAGGAGACCGCAGCGCGCAAGGGCGAAGAGCTGGAGATCAGCATCGCGGTGCACGGGACGAACGTGCTCTCGCGCGTGGAATTGCTGCGCCTGAACGAGTACTCGGGCGAGTTCGTGCAGGTCCTCGAGGAGCGGCCGTTCGAGCTGGACTTCGAGACGGTGATCCGCGAGCAGTTCGGGGCGCCGGTCATGTACTATGTGCGCGTGCAGCAGGAAGGCATGATCCAGGACCGCGGCGTGTTCGCGTGGTCAAGCCCGATCTGGGTGGACCAGAGCGTTTAGACGGATGGGCGGACGAGGGCGTCCGCACCACGGGGCGAGACGCCCGTGCCACGGTGATGCGGCTCAATACGCCGGCCGGATGCGCAGCAGCTTCGTGCCCGGGCCGGGGACGTGCACCTCGATCTGCGTGCAGTCGGCCGCGAGGATCTCGCCCGTCACGAGATCGATCACGCGCGTCGGCCGGTCGAAGCTCAGCGTCTCCGTCCGTGGCACCGCGGAGTGTAGCCCGATCAGGTTGCGGCTCACGTAACTCGGCTCGGTGCCCGCCACGCGCACGGCCACTCCCGCGTCCTCGCAGATGCGCTTGAGGAGCATCGGCGAGAGGATCGGCGTCGCCGAGTAGACGCTCGTCCAGCCATCGAGGCGCTTCACCGCCAGCCCCGGCTCATTGCCATCAGTCCAGCGCCCGACCACGTCGAGGCCCGCCGCGTCCGGCACGAAGACCGGGCCGATCTCGATGTTCGGCTGCTGGTTGTCGCCGGCGGCGATGCCCGCCGCCCACGGGTGCTCCGGGTCGAGGCCGATATCCCACCGGCGCATCTCGTCGAGCTCGCGGAAGTCCATGCCCGTGAGTTCCGAGATGCGCGCTACGTCCAGATCATCGGCAACATAGCCCGGCGCGTAGAACCACGCGAGCGTCCGGCCGTCGGACTTGAGTTCCGTGTCGATGAACTCGCGCTCGTCGTCGCTCATCTGGAAGCAGTTGAGGAAGAAGTAGGCGCGCATCTTCGGCACGCGCCCGGCAACCACGTCATCGAGCAGGTAGATGTTCCACGGCGCACCGACGCGATCGAAGATGGACTTCTGCTTGTAGACGAGCCAGTACATCGCCTGGATCTCATGGCTGAGGTAGGCCGCGGGGGTGTCTTCATCGACCACCACGGCGATCCCGTCAGTGTCGGGCGAGCGGTCCCAGTCCACCCAGCGATCGGCGATGTCCTGGAGCTGCTCGATCACCTGCGCCTGGCGCGGGTCGGAGGAGATCCAGCCGTAGCTGAAGTCGTACCAGCGCACCGCGAGGCCCTTGGTGGCCGCGCTGGCGAAGGCGCGGCGGAGCGTGCTCACCGTGCCCTGAAGGTCGTCTGATGCGCCGTAGCTGCGCTGGCGCGGGTCGGTGACCAGGTGGGTGCGCAGATCGCTCTCCATGCCCCACAGCTTCCCGCGCGCGAGCACCGAGCCGGTGGCGCTCATGATCGTGCTGGGCTGCCCGACGTTGCGCAGGGAGTAGTCCCACGGGCTCAGGAGGTAGTCGCACAGGTCGGAGTTGATGACCTCCGACAGCGCCATGTGCCCCGAATCGCCCGCCCTGCGCGCGCCGCCAAGCATCGTGACCACGTAGCCGTAGTAGGTGCCGACCAGCGCCTCGTTGTTGCTCGCGCCCTTGATGATGCCGAAGTAGTGCAGGATACCGTCGGCCATGACGTCCTGGAAGAAGAGGTAGAAGTCGATCACGTAGCGGCCGGCGGTCGGGTCGCGGAAGAGCATGTGATCGGCCGCATCGCGCTGGGCGACGGACGGGACCGCCACCGCGTCGAAGGTGATCTCCGGCATCGCCCACGCCTCGCGCAGCGCCTCCTCGCTGTCATAGTGCTCGCGCACCCAGCCCCGGAAGGCCTCCTGCATCGGCTCGGAGTAGTCCGTCGGCTCGTTCGCGCCCACCGAGCCCCAGTGCTGCCACTCCCACGAGACGCCCGAGGCGGGCAGGTAGCCGATGATGCGGCTGGAGTACGACGCTGAGCGGCAGTGCTCGACAAAGCGCTGCACCGCCTCGCCACTGCTTTCGCGCCAGAGCATCGACGCGAGCGAGATCACACGCCCGGCCTGGTGGTAGATGCCGACCTGATCGCTGCCGTCTTCGGTGCGCGCGAGCTGATCCTCATGCAGCGGCAGCCACCACTGCTGGTAGCGCCCCTCAAGCGTGAATGAGGGCAGGATCAGGGCCTGTGGATCGTGCACGAGCAGGTCGAGGGCCTTCGCGTCCCAGTCGCTGTAGTCATACGTGCCGACGCCTTTCCAGCCGATGTCATCGGCCGCGAGGAAGTAGAGATGCACGCCCGCCGCGGCCATGTTGCCGATGCGCTCGCCGCCGACCGTCAACTCCTGGTAGTGCATGAACGGATTGGGCTTGCCGTCGATCATCAGCGTCGGGATGCCGCCGTGTTGCTCGATCGTCACCACCGGCCGCTGCTCGGGCATCGACGGTGCGCGCACCTGCAGCGTCCCGATGACCGCATCGGCCCGGCCAGTGTAGTTCATGCGGGGGAAGCCCAGAAGCACCGAGTAGGTGCCGGGCGGCACGAAGCGCGAGAGCTGCACGCTGATCGGCCCGATCGCGACCGTGGTCTCGCCCTCGACCTCCTCGCCGGGGACAATCGTCTTCGTGACTTCCTGCACGTCCCGCGCCCAACTGAGGAACTCCGCCCCGTCGCGCAGCAGCGCCAGCCGCACGGGGTTCTCTCGCGCGGTCTCCGGCAGGTGCGAGATCACCGCCGTGACCGTGAGCTGCTCGCCCGCGGCAATCTGCGGTGGGAGCGTCGCGCTGACCAGCTTGACCTGCTCGCGCGGCCCGAAGTACTCGTAGGGCAGGTTGCCCCAGGGGAGGCCGCCCGCCACCGCGATCGCGTACGCCGGCGGCCAGGCGCTGTCGTCGAAGCCCGCCTCGAGCCAGCCCTCAGGCGCCTCGCCGACGGCCCGCCACGCGTCGCCGGTGGTCAGCGTCATCACGCCGCGTCGCCAGACGATCGCGCCCTCGGCCAGCAGGCCCTCGGCGCTGCTCACGTCATGCGCTTCGACGGCGATCACGTTCGTGCCCGCGACGAGGTGCGGCTTCAGGTCGATGATCTCCGGCGTCCGCCAGCCATCCATGTCGGTGCTCTCGCCCAGCTTCTCACCGTTGAGCCAGAGCTGGTAGCTGTCATCGGCGGTCACCTGCAGCTTCGCCGAAGTGACGCGCCCGGGCGCCACCGGCAGCTCGAAGCTGCGGCGGAAGTACGCGGGCATGTTGTCCTGCCCGCGCGTGGCGTCCGCCCAGATCCAGTGCGCGCTCCAGCTCTCCATTGGCGCCTCGCGCGGCGCGGGTGTGTCCGCGAGGTGCCCGAGCACCACGTCATCCCACCATACGCGCGCGTTCCCCGCTTCAGTGATGAGCGACAGGTCGGCCGATGCCGCGAGCCGGGGCACCTCAAACTCCCCGCGGATGTGCCGCCCGCCCTGGCCATCGCGCTCGGCGGACGTGAGGCGGACATCTTTGCCCGCAAGGGGCTTGCCGAACACGTCGTAGAAGACCAGCTCCACGGCAAGCGCGCCGCCCTCGACGTTCGTAGCGGTCGCGCTGAAGCGGTAGAGGCCCGTCAGATCGATCGGCGTGCGCATGGTGGCGCGGGCGAGGCGGTGATCCGGGCCGTGCGCCGCGACCATCAGCGAGCGGTCGCCCTGCGAGACGTATTCGGCCGACCATGCGCTGTCGGCGGCGTCGATAGTCCAGCCATCGGGCACGCCGTCGCCATCGAAGTCGTCCTCGAAGCTCGCGTTCGGCACGACGCCCTTCGGCGGGTTCGTCAAGCGCACGTAGTCGAGCGCGAGTTCGGCGCCCGCCGGGTTGAGGATATCCAGTCGGATGCGCGCGATCTTGCCCTGCCATGTCTCGATCGCGCCGACCGCCGAGCGGTAGACGCGGGGCTCGGTGGAGGCGAAGATGGTGTGCCGGCGCTTCACGTCATCCGCGAAGGACGCGTCCGGCCCGTGCCAGAAGACCTCGCCCTCGCCCGCGACAGTGCTCGAGACGCGGAACTCCACCATCGTGTAGTCACTCGCGTCGATGTTCAGCTCCGGGGAGAGGAGCATGCAGTCGTACTCTGTGACACCCTGGAGCATCCCGTCGCGCACCTCCACCGCCTCGAAGTTCGTGGGCGTCCAGCCCTCGAGGTCGCCGTCCGTGTCGAAGCGCCAGACAAGGTCCTCGGCGCCCCACGCGAACGTGGTGAATGCGAGTGTCAGTGCGATGGTCGGCAGATAGCGCATGTGTGCCTCCGTCGGCGCGGTCAGTGCGGGATGCGATCGAACAGTGCCTGGCAGTAGTCCTCGGAGTAGCGCTCGCAGCGGTAGACGCTGCCCAGCGCACCCTCCTTGCGGTGCGGGTTCACGAAGTCCCAGACGATCTCGCCCGCGGGCGTGACCTCGAACAGGTGCGCCCTACTGCCCTCGCAGATGAGGGTGTTGCCGTTGGGCAGGCGCTGGCCGCCGGAGATGTAGGGCGAGAAGAAGTCGCCCGGGTCCTGCGAGCGGTACTCCCAGACGATCACGGCCTCGCCGTCGTCGTCGACCGCGAGCGGGTCGATCTCGATCACGCGCGAGAAGCCACGCAGCGTGCCGTTGTCGAAGAGCATGATGTGCCCGTTGGGCAGCATGTGGGGCTTGTGCTGGCCGTCGATGACGCCCGGTCCCCATGCCCACACGATCTCGGAGCTCTCCCGGTCAATCACGCCGATCACGTCGAGGCTGCGGTAGCTGAACACGATGTTGCCGGGGCGGAAGCGGTCGGACTTCCCGGCCGCGCGCTCCTTGTCCCAGGTGGCGTTCGGCGGGATGATCTGCAGCGTGTTGTTGTGCGCCCAGTCGAAGGCGAAGTCTTCCTCGATCCGCGAGCGCACGTGCTCCCAGCCATCCTCCGTGAGCAGCTCCTCAAGCTCCTCGAGGTGGTGCTCGCCATGCCACTCCCAGAGCAGCTCCTTGTTGCGGTTGACCTCGACCATGTAGGGGCAGCGCTTGAGTTCCTTGCCGAGCTGGGGCCACATGTGATCGCGGATCGTGTGCATCAGCACGCGCCCGTCATCGAAGACCGCGAAGTCGTGGTCGATGCGGCAGTGGAACGACCAGACCAGGTTGCTCTGCGGATCAAGCTCGCGCAGACCGGCCTTGTAGATGTCCGACCGATCGCGTGTGGGGTAGATCAGGTTCCCGTTCGGCAGCAGCTCCGCGAACGACTGCAGCGCGGTCTCGACGTACCACCGGTGGAGAATCGCGCCCTCCATGTCAACGAGCAGGATCTCGCCCTTCCCGTCCGGTGAAGCCGACGGGTCCTCCCAGCTCTCGCTGTAGAGCGTATATCCCTGCCACGCGCGTTCCGGATCGTGGGTCAGCACTCCGCGGTTGTTCATCCTGTGGCCTCCTTGTGCTCCCATGCCACCGGCTGCGCCAGTGGTCAGGCGCAGATGCGCCGTCGGTCGGACGCAGCTTCGCAGCCGGTGGGTGATATTCCTCCCCGCGACAGGTGCGCGCCCGGCATGGCGCGAACCACATTCCGGAGGTGCGTGTGGTATGACATCGCGAACGCAACGCCTCATCGGAGTGGCGCTGCTGCTGCCCATCACAGCCTGCGCGGCTTGCGCAGACCTGCGGGCGGAGCGGCTCGATGACGCCTGGAGCATCGACAGCGGCGCGATCCGCTGCGTGATCGATGACCGCAACTACGTCCGCTCGCTCACGCTGCCGGATGGCCGCGAGCTCATGGCGGAGGGCGGCGGCTACTGGGACCTGGTCACACTGCCGATCGACTCCGAGGAGCGCAACGGGAACTACTGCCGCTTCGGCCACCACCTCCCAGCGATCCCGCGCATGATCCGCTGCGATGACGAACTGGTGCACCTCGCGCTGGTGACCGACGAGACCGGGCGCGACCCGGACAACCGCCTCCATGCGCCGCTGCAGATGGAGATGCACTACGTCTTTACGCCCGATCTGCCAGGGTTCTACTTCTTCGCGGTGCTGCGCCACTCCGACGCCCTCCCGGACCTCGTACTGCACCAGACGCGGCACCTGATGCGCTGCAACCCGGAGCTCTTCACGCACTGGCGGCTGAGCGAGCACCGCGCGGGGGAGATGGCCCCGTGGGAGCAGTTCCAGCAGGCCGAGACCATCGCCGACGCGACCGCGCAGCTTCCCGACGGCCGCATCGTCACGAAGTATCAGATGCTCCGACCACTCTCGGACGGCCCCGTCTACGGGATCACGGGCGACGGCGGCTCCCTCGGCCTGTGGATAATCGAGCCCGGTCAGGACTATCACACCGGCGGCCCGATGAAGCAGAACCTTACCGTGCAGAACGGTGCGCTGCTGCTCAACGAGCCGACGAACGGCCACGCGGTCGGCCCGGACACGCTCATGCCGATCGAGGGCGACTGGGGGCGCGTGTACGGTCCGTGGCTCTACCTCGCAACCACCGGCGCGTCCGCCGATGAGCAGTGGCAGGACGCGCTCGCGCGGGCCGAGGTCGAACGCGCCGCGTGGCCCTACGCATGGTGCGCCGAGGCCGTCGGTGAAGAGCTCTACCCGCTGCAACGCGGCTCGGTCGAGGGGCGGCTGATCAGCGGCGATGGCGAGGCTGCGGCCGGCGCATGGGCCGTCCTCGGGCGCCCGGGAGAGGACTGGCAGTCGGACAGCGATGGCTCGCGCTACTGGGCGCGCGCGGAAGACGACGGTCGCTTCCGCATCGAGGGCATCCGACCGGCCGCGTACGAACTGTTTGCGTGGCGTGCGGGTGTGCCGGGGGAGGCTCGTGCCGAGGGCGTCTCGGTCGAAGCCGGGGCGATGGTGACGGTCGCGGACCTCACGCTGCCGGCGTGGGGCGCCGACGTGATCTGGCAGGTCGGCGAAGCCGACCGTACCGCGCGAGAGTTCCGGCGCGGCGACGACTTCCGCCAGTGGAACATCCTGCGCTTCTATCCGGACGACTTCCTGGAAGACGTGCGCTTCGTGGTGGGGGAGAGCAGCGTCTACTCTGACTGGAACATCGCGCAGCCGGGGCCGACGGTGCTCGAGGACGGCGCGCGCGTGCAGCATCCGTGGACCGTGGAGTTCAGCCTCGTGCGGTCAACCGACGCGACCCTGACGCTCGGGATCGCCGATTCCAGCTACCACCCGCCGGCGGGCATCGTCGTCAGCGTGAACGGGCAGGAGTTGCCCGAGCTTGCGCTGGAGCCGGGCGATTCGGCCGCCTACCGCTGCGCGGCGTGGGGGAGATACCAGGTGCACGACGTCGAGCTGCCGGTTGGCTCGTTGCGGGAGGGCGTGAACACCATCACGTTGAACCTGCCCCACCGAGGCTCGTGGGCCATGTATGATTTCGTCGCGCTGCGAACCAGGGAGGGCGTTCGATGACCGATGTCGTCTTCGGATACGATGTTGAGGACGTGTACAACCCGACCTCCGACGACGCGCTGTTGGAGATATGCCGCATCCACGTCGAGGAGGGCGTGCCCGCGTCGATGTTCGTGGCGGCCGAGAAGGCCCGCTGCATGCGTGAGCGCGGCCGGAAGGACGTGCTCGACGCACTGGCGCGGCGCGATGTCATCGAGATCGCCTACCACGGCAACTACTGGGGCGACTTCCCCGAGCCCGCGACCAAGTATGGGGCCGAGATGCCCTTCGATCAGGCGGTGGAGTTCGCGCTCAGCGTCGAGTCGAAGGGCCTGCACGACGTGGCGGAGATCACCGGGCAGTTCCCGGTCACGTGGTGTTGCCATCAGGCGCAGCAGTCGCTACCGCAGCAGTACGCGATGAAGCTCGCGGGCGTGCGCTGCTGGGCGGGCGGGCCGCGCGGCTGGATCATGAACTGGCTGAGCTGGCCGCGCTCGAACTGCGTGGTCAGCAGCCAGGGAAGTTCCAGCATGGAGTACGATCCGCTCAAGCCCGACGAGGAGAAGCCCGCCGCGCACCCGGAGACGGACCTGCGCAAGACCCAGGCGGACTTCGAGGCGCGCCTCGCCACCACGGACTTCGTCAGCTTCGTCGGCCACCCGGTCTGCTGGGTCACCAGGGAGTGGGGGGGGCTGTGGGAGTACGCCACGCTCTTCCGCTACGGCAGCGCGGGTGCCTACCCCCGGCCGCGCATCAGCGCGCCCTCGCAGCCGCGCACGCCGCGGGACACACAGGCGGCGCTGGAGCACCTGCGCAACCTGCTGCGGTGGCTCAAGACGCGCGATGACGTGAACCTTACGAACTACGCGTCCCTGTGCGAGCGCGATGAGGAAGTCGGTCAGCGCTGGGTCACGTGGGAGCAGCTTGTCTCGCTGACGCGCCGCATGACGCAGACGCTCGACGCGATCGAGGACTTCGGCACAAGCTTCTCGCCCGCGGACGTGACGGGCATGCTGATCTTCGCGGTGCAGTACTGCCACGCGCACAACCGCTGGCCGGCGCAGATACCGGTGCAGCGCGTGCTCGGGCCGGTGGAAGAGCCGATGGACCAGCCGGACGGCGTGACCGCCGACCGGCGCAGCATCTTCGCGGGCTGCAAGGCCGCGTATGCGATCATGATGGATGATCGGCGGCTGCCGGGCAAGTTGCGCGCGAGCCGCGTGGACGTGGGCCCGGCGGAACTGCTGCACCTCGCGGCCAGGCTGGTGCTGGACTTCGAGGATACCGGCGAGCTGCCCGAGACGGTCACGACCGGCCCGCTGCAGCAGTTGCCGGGCGTGATCGACACCCCGACGATCACCGACCGCCGCTTCGGCTCGACGAACATGCCGCCGGACTTCAGCCACGAGCCCCTGTGGGAGCTGCTGCGCTGGCAGTCGTGGAGCTACCGCCCGGCAGTGGCGCAGCGGTAGAGTTGCCGTTCGCAGGGGCCGGTCGCCCGACCGGCCCGCAGTGCTTGTCGGATACCCCAGCGTTCGGCGCATCGGTCAGGCCCCCTTCGTCGCCCCACTCTTGACAATCGAACGCGCGTTCGATATACTGAATCACACCTCGACCGGATAGTGAGTGAGGCGCGATGGCGACTATGACGAAGTCGATTGGAGAGCCGATTGAGATCACCCGGATGGGCTCGGATCGCTGTCCAGATATGTTCAGATGGCGCGGGCGCACATACTCGGTCATAGACACCGGCGGCACCTGGCGATTGCTGGGGCGGTGGTGGGAGGGCGATGGCGAGCGCCGCTACGTCCGCGTCGCCACCAGCGCCGGAAAGACCTTCGACCTGTGCCGCTACGCCTCGACCGAGGAGTGGCATGTGTATCGGGTGTGGGACTGACAGCCGCCAGTTACCAGTTGCCAGTTCCCAGCTAACGACAAACGGCAACCGGTTGCGCTGCGTCGTGAGCCATAAGCTGGCAACTGGCAACTGACAACTGGGAACTGATGGCCGTGACACACCTGCACACCCACAGCGCATTCTCCTTCTACGACGGCGCCGCGCGGGTCGAAGCGCTTCCGCGGGCGGCGCGCGATGCCGGCATGTCCGCTATCGCGCTCACCGATCACGACACCCTCGCGGGCGCCGTTCGCTTCTACCAGGCCGCGCTGGAGGTCGGCGTGAAGCCGATCATCGGCGTGGAGTTCACCGTGGAGCCGGTGCTGCCCGAACTGCACGAGGACCCGGAGCGCCCGCCGCACCTGCTGCTGCTGGCCGAGAGCAATGAGGGCTACTCGAACCTCTGCCGGCTGGTCACCGCCGCGCGTTTGGGCGAGGCGCGGCGCGAGAGCGCATTCTCGGCGGCCTACGAGCAGGTCGATCGCCGCCGCCCACTGCTCACGCAGGCGAACCTGCGGCGGCACAGCGAGCACCTGATCGCCCTGACCGCCTGCCGCAAGCGTGGGGAGATCCCGAGCCTGCTCGAGCGCGGGCTGCTGAACGAGGCGCTGGCGGTGGCCGAGCACTACCGCGAGCTCTTCGGCCCGGAGCGGCTGTTCGTGGAGCTGCACAATCACCTCCTGCCGCGCCCGCAGAGCCGCGCGCGTTACCGGCTGGCGGAGCTTGCGGCGCGCGCGGGGCTTGAGTGCGTGGCGACGAACGATGCGCACTACGTGGCGAAGTCGGGCTACCGGCTGCAGGACGTGATGGTGTGCATGGGCGCGCGGCAGACGGTCGATGAGCCGAACCCCGACCGCCGCCCGAACGCGGAGTTCTACCTCAAGAGCCCGCGGCAGATGGCGAAGCTGTTCGCCGATCAGCCTGAGGCGGTCGTGAACGCCGACCGCATCGCTGAACGATGCGAGTGGGAGCTGGATCTCGACACATTTCACTTTCCAGCGTTCGACATGGAGCGGCTGCGGGGGCGAAGTGAAAAGGGAATGGTGAAAAGTGAGAAGGGAACGGCGGCCAGTGCCGTTGGTCGTCCGCCGTTGCTTGCCACTTGCCACTCGCCACTTGCCACTGAGCCCCCTCGCGCCTTCCTCCGCCGCCTGTGCGAGCAAGGCGCGATGCGCCTCTACGGTCACATTACCGGTCATGTCCGCGAGCGCCTCGATCACGAGCTCACCATCATCGAGGACAAGGGCCTCGTGGATTACTTCCTGATCGTCTGGGACATCGTGCGCTTCGCCCGCTCGCAGGGCATCCTGTGCACCGGCCGCGGCTCGGCGGGCGACTCGCTCGTGAGCTATGTCCTCGGCATCACCCACGCCGATCCGCTCGCCAACGACCTGCTCTTCGAGCGCTTCCTCAACCCCGAGCGGCGCAACATGCCCGACATCGACGTGGACTTCGACACCCGCCGCCGCGATGAAGTCACGAAGTACATCTACGATACGTATGGCGCCGAACGTGTCGCGGCGGTGTGTAATGTGAACACCTTCCGCGCGCGTTCGGCGATCCGCGAACTCGGCCATGCGCTGGGCTTCTCCGACGAGGAGATCGGCAAGCTCGCGTCGGTCTTCCCGCACATCCGCGCCGGCGACATCTCCGCGGCGCTGGAGAAGTACCCGGAGCTCCGCGACGCGCAGCTCAATCTCGCCGACAAGCGCCTGCTCATCGAGCTGGCCGAGGAGATCTCCGGCCTCCCGCGCCACCTGTCGGTGCACGTCGGCGGACTGCTGATCGGCAGCCGCCCGCTGACCGGCCAGTTCGACAAGGATGACGTGGAGGCGCTCGGGCTGGTGAAGATGGACATCCTCGGCCTGCGCATCCACTCCGCGATCGTGGACGCGCTCGACCACATCGAGGCGCGCGAGGGCCGGCGCATTGAGATCGAGGCGCTGCCGCTCGACGACGAGCCCTCCTACGAGCTGCTGCGCTCCACGCACACCGTGGGCCTGTTCCAGCTCGAGAGCCCCGGACAGCGGAATCTGCTCGGCCGCATCCAGCCGACGAACTTCGAGGACGTGATCGCGAACATCTCGCTCTTCCGCCCCGGGCCGGTGCAGGCGGACATGATCACGCCCTACATCATGCGCCGTCACGGGCTGCAGGAGGTCGAGTACGCGCACCCCGAGCTCGAGCCGATCCTCGGCACCACCTTCGGCGTGGTGATCTACCAGGAGCAGGTGCTGCGCATAGCGCACGCCATCGCGGGCTTCTCGCTGGGCGAAGCCGACGTGCTGCGGCGGATGATGACGAAGGACATCACGCCCGAGGACCTTGAAGAGATCGAGGAGCGCTTCATCCTGCGCGCGGGCGAGCGCGGCGTGCGCCCCGCGGTCGCGCAGGAGATCTTCACGATGGTGCGCGGCTTCGCCGCCTACGGCTTCAACAAGGCCCATGCGGCCTGCTTCGGTAAAATCTCGTATCAGACCGCGTGGCTCAAGGTGCACTACCCGGCGGAGTTCATGGCGGGCATCCTGTCCAGCGAGCCGATGGGCTTCTACCCGCCGCGCACCGTCGCCGAGGACGCAAAGCGCTGCGGCTGCGGCATCCTGCCGCCGTGCGTGAATCGCAGTGCCGACCGCTGCCTCGTGGAGTACGAGCGTAACCCGGTCGGCGACATCCGGCTCGGGCTGTGGATGGTGCGGGGGATGCAGGAGCGCAGCGTCCGGCGGATCCTGGGCGAGCGCGAGCGTGGGGGAGAGTTCGCGTCGCTGGAGGACTTCTGCGCGCGCACGAGCGTGCCGGGGCCGGTGGTGGAGAGCCTCGTGCTGGCGCGGGCTTTCGAGTTCACCGGAATGGACCCGCAGGAGCTGCTCTGGCGGCTCAGCGCGCTGCCCAGCGACGTGGTGGCCGGTCGCGGCGGGCGGCGCAGGAGCCCGACGCTTTCCTACGATGACGTGGACGACCTCGTCGGGATGCTGCCCTCGCTCGACCCGATGACGGAGGTGGGGCGCGTCGCGACGGACCTGCACATCCTCGGCGTGAGCACCACGCGCAACGCATTCAGCTTCTGGCGCGAGCGCCTGCGGGAAATGGGCGTGACGCCGAGCGTGAAGCTGTGGGAGCGCGAGAACGGGGAGCGCGTGCGGGTGGCGGGGATCATCGTCGCGCGCGCCCGACCGCCCACGCGCAGCGGCCGCACCGCGATCTTCATCTCACTGGAGGACGAACTCGGGCTGATCGACGTGGCGGTCTTCGAGGAGGCCTACAACAAGTGCGGGCGGGCGCTCTACACGAGCCCGGTGATTTGCGTCGAGGGCAAGCTCACGCGCATGGGCGCGCTGGACCTGTCGGTGACCGCGGAGAACGTCATCGGCCTCGGCTCGTGGAGCGATTTTAAGCTCGCCCTGACGCGCGACAATACGCTCGGCAGTGCCGCGCACCGCAACGAGGCGGCCACGCGCCAGACCGAGATCCGAGGGGGCGAGGGGCGGCAGATTGCGTACTACTGATGGGGCATGTCGCGCCGTCCGCCGTTATGTCGTTTGCCGTACGGAGGGGCCGCCTGAGCCACGCATGTCGTGTATGCGCGGCGAAGTCGGCCCGGTCGTTCGGCGCTGGAGCCGGTCACGCATCTAATGCGCGGGCCGACTTCGCGGACCGATCTCGCTGCGCTCGACCGGTCCGCTCAGGCGGCCCCTCCGTACGACCTGCGACGCGAAGCGAGGTGCGGCCGATGGGGTGGCCGCACCTCGCGTGGGACGCTCCAGCCAGCAAAGCCTCAGCGCACGCGCAGGACCACGTCCGTGCCCGCGGGCTTCGCTCCCCCCGTCACCTTCAGGCAGTAGAGCACATGCCCCGGGTGCGTGCCAATGAAGACCTTGATGTAGTAGACGCCCGCGTTCGCAGGCTCAAGGCGCAGCGAGACGCGACCGTTCGGACCCGCATCGTCCAGCAAGAGCTGGTGATCGCCCGAGTAGACCGCGACCGCATGGCCGATGTTGGACACCACATCGACGGTCTCGATCTCGTAAACGTGGTTCGCCTGTGCCTCCAGGCGGTACCAGTCCACGGTGTCGGGGTCGGTGGCCGACTGGTGATCGAGGACGCGGTTGCAGTAGGTTCGCCCGTCAGGCACCACGGTGGTCGCATGCGCCTGCGTGTCATCGGCGGGATCGTGCACGTCGTAGAGCTCGACCGTCAACTCGACCGTGTCGTTGGCGACGAGGTTCTGCACCGCAACTTCGCGGAGCTGCACCTCGTTGCCCGCCTCGTCCTTGCCAACCACGCGGAACTGCCGGTTGGTGCCGGACGGCACCTCGAACGTGACGGACGTAGCCGGGCGCACAATGACCGCCTCGACCGGCGGGTCGATGCCCGCGCCGGTCACGGTGATCACAATGCGCTTCACGGCGGGCAGGATCGCCTGCGTCGCCACTGGCCAGTCGACGGACATGGTCACCGAGGTCGTCTGAATGGAAGGGGCGATCTCGCCGCCTCCGCCACCACAACCGGCCAGCACGACCAGAAGGACGACGGCAACACTGAGGGTGAGACGCGCAACAGGCATGACGGGCACCTCCAGAGTACGCGCGCACGTGCGCGCCGTGATACCCCCCGGGGCGTGCAATCGCCCGTGTGCGAATTCTACCCCAAGTGAGGAGACGACAGATCTACCCGTCACGTTAAGTTTTGGTTACATTTGCGCAATCAGTAAAGGATCTTATGATCGCGCAGGCCGGTGACGCCGTCGATCAGCAGCCATGTGCCGGAGACGAGCATCGCGCCGAGGATCAGGCCGAGGAAGAACGGGCGCCACTTCTGCACCACGCGGTAGCCGCCGTAGCGCATCGCGACCGTCTGGCAGGCCCAGCCGATCATCACCGACAGCCACTCGCGCACCACATAGACGTTGAAGCTCATCGCATACGCGACCGGGTGCAGCGGCCACCACAGGAAGCGCACCCGCATGAAGCTCAGGAACCACAGCTTCAGGCCCGCGTAGCCCATGATCGCGAGGCTCATCCAGTCCGGGCTCTTGAGCGCCACGCTGCTCACGCGCTCGAGGTAGAGGCCGGGGTAGCGCGCCAGCGAGACGAAGCGCGCCGGGTTGATCGCGACGCCGCCGTGCACGTAGCCCGCGCTGAGCAGGAAGTAGTAGCTCACCGGAATCGCGATTACAGTGGCGATCGCCAGCGACCAGGTGATCGCACGGTTGTCCGTCTCCGTCTCATCGGCGAGCTTGAGCGACTGCATGATCCGCGGCATCGGGTTCACGCGCAGGTGGTAGCAGTAGGCGGTCGCCATGCTCACCGCGGCCCAGCCCTGCGCGGGCATCGCCCGGTAGGGGATCAGCGCCCGCACCACATCTTGCGCCGCCCACGAGGGGTGGTCGAGCCAGGGCATCCCGCCCTCCGCCAGCAGCCGCGTCATCGCCAGCGCGTAGCCGAAGACCACCGTCCAGAGCAGCAGCGCCACCCCGACCGGCATCCCCGCCGCCGCCGACCACACGATCATCACCACAAAGCCCGCGAGCCCGGCCCACACCGCCACGGCGTAGGGGAGCGGCTCAGTGTCATCGGCTTCGCTTCGCCGGAACGACAGGCCGCTCCGGATGACCTGCCCGAGCGGCTCGCGCGCCACCCAGATGCTCACGATCGCGAGCGCGAGATAGGCGCCGGCCGTCTGCTGGCCTGGGAACGGGTAGGCATCGCCGCCGGCGGCGGTCGTCAGGCCGCCGAGCCCCAGCGCGCGTCCCAGCACCCCCGAGCCAGTAGAGCGCCCAGAGGCTGAACGCGACCTCGCGCGTGAGCAGGAAGCTCAGCCCGATGATCATGGGCATCGCGGCGAAGCGCAGCGTCCCCAGCGCGTTCCAGGGCACCGGCCAGCCGGCGGTGACGACCCGCGTGCCTCCGAGCGTGGCGATGCCGATCTGCGGCAGGTGCGGGTAGTAGCCGTTGAGGCCGTTGTAGAAGTGTACGCCGAAGGCCAGCGCGACACCCAGCCACATGATCGGGTTGCGGAAGAAGCCGCTGAGCAGCCTCCCACGGTCGGGCGTCTCGACGACCTTGACCGGCAGAACGATCAGCGGGAAGAGCAGGCGTTCGCGCTCGATCCACTGTCGGCGGAAGATCGTCACGAGAGACATCATCACGACGTAACTCGCAAGGACCAGCACCGTCCACCACGCCAGCGGCCCGAACCACTCGCGCCACGGAACGGGCAGCGGCCACGCCTCGAAGAGTCCGCGGATCACGAACGGATCGCGCGGCGCCATCCACTCGGGCACATGCGCGAGCAGCAGGCTGTCCCAGTTGTTCTCGGGTGAGGCAAAGTAGAAGGGCCCGGCGATCATCGGGATCATGATCTGCGCGAGCGCCTGGGACGCGATGCCCGAGGCCATGACCGTCATCGTGAAGACGACAACGAGCTCGGGCGTGGTCAGCGACAGCGGGCGGTGGATGGCGCGCAGGACCACGTTGAAGAGGACGAAGATGCACAGGAAGACGAAGAAGCCGCCGATGGGCGGGAAGGTGAAGGAGAGCTGCGTCCCGTGGATGATGAGCTCGGCGTACTGCGTCCAGTCGCCGAGGAATGCTGAGGCGATGACGCCGATCAGCACGCTGCGCCAGGTCAGGCCGCGCCGGATGAGGGCGATGGCCGATTGAGCGAGACTGCTCTGCTCGGCGCGCGCGTGTGCAGACATGATGTCAGTACAAGATCTTGTGATCGCGCAGGCCGGTGAAGCCGTCCACGACCAGCCAGAAGCCACCGGCGAGCATCGCGCCCAGGATCAGTCCGAGGAAGAGCGGGCGGTACTTGCGGAAGGCCCCGTGCCCGCCGTAGCGCAGCAGGGCCGTCTGCGCTGCCCAGCCGATCATGATCGAGAGCCACTCGCGCGCGACGTAGACGATGTAGCTCATCGCATAGCCGACCGGGTGCAGCGGCCACCAGAGGTAGTTCACGCGCATCAGGCTCAACAGCAGGAGCTTGCCTGCGCCGTAGCCGAGCAGCGCGAAGCTAAGCCAGTCGGGGCTCTTGAGCGGGTTGGCAGCGAGGCGTTCCATGAACTGCCCCGGCGCGCGCGCGAGGCTGACGAAGCGGTAGGTATTGATCGCGACGCCGCCGTGCGTGTAGCCGGCGTTGAGCACCGCCCAGTAGGAGATGGGGATCGCCACGATCGTGCCGATGATGATTGACCATGTGATGGCGCGGTTGCCGGTCTCCGTGTCATCCGAGAGCTTGAGCGATTGCATGATGCGCGGCATCGGGGAGACACGCATGTCATAGGTGAAGATGGTCATCATCGCGACGGACGACCAGTTCGCGACGCTCAGCGAACGGTAGGGCACGAGCGCGCGGATGATGTCATGCGCGCGCCAGCCCGGCTCGTACATCCACGGCATGCCGCCCTCGGAGGTGAGGCGGGTCATCGCGAGGAGGTAGCCGAACGCGATCAGCAGCAGCGGGACGGAGACCAGCACCGGCATGCCCGAGTAGCTCGCCCAGATCACCATGAACGCGAAGGACAGCAGCCCTCCCCAGACCGCAACGCGGTATGAGATCGGCTCGCCCTCCTCATCCGGGTGCTTCTGCAGCTTGAGGCCGCGCATGAAGACGCGCTTGAGTGGCTCGCGCGCGATCCAGATGCTGACGCCCGCCAGCGCGAGGTAGGCGCCGGCAGTCTGGTGGCCCGGGAACGGGAAGGTGTCGCCCCCGGCCGCGATGCCGATGCCGTTCACCCCCAGCGCGGTGCCGAGCACGGTCTCGAGGCGCCCGAGCCAGTAGAACGCCCAGAGGCTGAACGAGACCTCGCGGGTGAGCAGGAAGCTCAGACCGATGATGAGCGGGGCGATCTGGAAGCGGAGGGTGCCGATCGCGCTCCACGGCCGCCCCCACGGGCCGGTGGGCACCGCGCGGCCGCCGATGACGAAGATGTCCGCCTCGGGGATCGACGGGTAGTAGCCGTGGAGCCCGTTGTAGAAGTGCGGCGCGAAGCCGAGGAAGATGCCGATCCAGACGATCGGGTTGCGGAAGAAGTCGTTGAGCAGGCGCTTGCGCGGCGCGGGGTCGGTCATCTCCAGCGGCACCTCGACCAGCGGGAAGAGCAGACGCTCGCGGTCGATCCACTGCTTGCGGAAGACGGTGACGATGCAGAGCATCAGCACGTAGGTGGCGATGGTGAAGGCCGACCAGGCGAGCAGCGGAACGAGCCACGAGCCCCAGGGGATGCCCAGGCCCCAGCCCTCGAAGAGGCCGGTCACGATGCGCGGGTCGCTCGGCGCCATCCACTGCGGGAGGTGCGGGAGGAAGAATGCGTCGTACTGGTTCTCCGCGGACGCGTAGTAGTAGGGACCGACCATCATCGGGATGAGCTTTTGGGCGAGGTCGATCGAGGCGATGCCCGAGGCCATGACGATGATCGTGAAGATCACGACCAGTTCGGGCTGGGAGAGACTGAAGCCGCGGTTGATGGCGCGCAGGATGACATTGAAGAGCAGGTAGATCGCCATGAAGACGAGGAAGCCGCCGATTGGCGGGTAGGTGAGGGTGATCTGCGTGCCGTGGATGATCAACTCGGCGTACTGGCTCCAGTCGCCGAGGAAGGCCGACGCGGCAACGCCGATCAGGATTGCTCTCCAGGTCAGGCCGAAGCGGTTCGCCACTGATGTCTCCCGCGCGCGTGCTTCAACAGAAGAGGCCGGCGATCACACCGGCCGTGGATCGAGCTGTGTCCCGCGCACCGCCTGCCACTGCGGCGCGGCTGGGCTGTTCCGCGGGCCGGCAGGCGAAACCTTCCTGCGGGCCGGCAGGCGAAACCTCCCCGCGCTCCCGCAGAAGGGCAGCCGCCCCGGAATCCGGGGCGGCTGCCGGTTCGTGTCGCGCGCGCCATGCGAGTGGCGCGGCGCTACTCCCAGTTGGGGAGGTACTCGGCCGCCGCGTCGATCTCCTCCTGCGGCAGCTCGTAGTCGATCAGGTTGCCCGAGAGGTAGTTCTCGTAGGCCGCCAGGTCGAAGTGGCCGTGGCCGGAGTAGCCGATGACGATGCACTTCTCCTCACCGGTCTCCTTGCACTTGAGGGCCTCCACGATCGCGACTTGAACCGCGTGCGCGGTCTCCGGCGCGGGCAGATGGCCCTCGGTGCGGGCGAACAAGAGCGCACCCTCGAAGACCTCCTTCTGCGGCAGCGCACGGGCCTCGATGACGCCCTCGTTGACGAGCAGCGAGAGCTGCGGGGCGGCGCCGTGGTAGCGCAGGCCGCCGGCGTGGATCGGAGCCGGGACGAACTTGTGCCCGAGCGTGAGCATCTTCAGCAGCGGTGTCATCTCGGCGTTGTCGCCGAAGTCGTAGCGATAGAGGCCGCGGGTGAGCGTCGGACACGCTGTCGGCTCGACGCCGATGATGTCGATGTCGCGCTTCCCGTCGATCTTGTCCTTGACGTAGGGGAATGCGAAGCCCGCGAAGTTGCTGCCGCCGCCGACGCAGCCGACGATGACGTCGGGGTAGTCTCCGGCGATCTCGAACTGCTTCTTCATCTCAAGGCCGGTGATCGTCTGGTGCAGCAGCACGTGGTTGAGCACGCTGCCGAGGGAATACTTCGTGCCCTCGTCCTTGGCGGCGAGCTCGACGGCCTCGGAGATCGCGATCCCGAGGCTGCCAGGGGTGTCCGGGTCCTCGGCGAGGATCGCGCGGCCGGCTTCGGTGCGGTCGCTGGGCGACGGGTAGCACTCGGCGCCCCAGGTCTGCATGAGCAGCCGCCGGTAGGGCTTCTGCTCGTAGCTCACCCGCACCATGTAGACCTCGCAGGAGATGTCGAAGATCTGGCACGCGAAGCTCAGCGCCGAGCCCCACTGGCCCGCGCCGGTCTCGGTGGTGATGCGCTCGACGCCCTCCTGCTTGTTGTAGTACGCCTGCGCGACCGCGGTGTTGGGCTTGTGAGAGCCCGGAGGGCTGACTGCCTCGTTCTTGAAGTAGATGCGGGCGGGAGTGCCCAGCGCTTCCTCCAGCCGGAGGGCGCGCTGCAGCGGCGAGGGACGCCAGATCTTCAGCACGTCCATGATCTCGTCGGGGATGTCGATCCAGCGGTCCATCGACATCTCCTGCTCGATCAGGGCCATCGGGAACAGCGGCGCGAGGGCCTCGGGGCCCAGCGGCTCACCGGTTCCGGGATGGATCGGCGGCTTCAGCGGGACGGGCAGGTCGGGGTTGATATTGTACCACGCCTGCGGCATCTCGCTTTCCGACAGGAAGATCTTGTTTTCGTCCATGCGCTTGTACCTCCGGTGTGATTGATTACGCCCGCATCTCCCCGCAGGGGGTGACCACACCGGCAGTGGCCCAGTTGCGGCGCCGCGTGTGTGCCCGCGTTGAGTGGGAGACAACCTAGCATGTCGGCCGGTCACCCGGCCGTCATGAACTCTTTCGCCGCCCGTCGCGGGTTACCTCCCCCTCTGTGGCTCGTTTACGCGATGCTTGTCGGTCGGGGGCGTTTGTGCTATCGTGGCTGCAAACTCAAGCGCCGGGTAATCGAGCCCGGCGCACTACGAGGTATCCGTTGCGCGAGAGCGCGTGCGACCTTGCTGGTCGCATCGGGAAGACGGTGCGAGTCCGTCGCTGCCCCGCAACTGTCATCGGCCCTGCGCGGCCGAGAGCCAGACACCGAAACGGATGCCACGGATCATCCCGCGCGGGCGGACGGTGACCGGATTGCTTCCGTGTGGCTCCGCAGCCTCTGTGCGGGGCCGCTGCGTTTTCTGGGGAGCGTCTGCCGGACATGAAGCGCCTCACCCGACCTCTGACCGCCGTGACTGTGCTCGCCGCAATCGGGCTGTTGGCCGGCTGCCCGCGGCCGGCCGCACCCCCGACGCAGCCGCCTGCGGCTGAGGAAGAGCCCCAGCCGACTGAGGCGGCGGGCTGGCCGCGCACCTTCACCGATGCGATGGGCGAGGAGGTCACGCTCCAGCGCCCCCCTGAGCGCGTCGTCAGCCTGTCCACCGGCTTCACCGAGGCGATCTTCGCGATGGGCGCGGGCGACCGCCTCGTCGGCCGCGTGACTTTCGCTGAGTACCCCCCGGAGGCGCTCGACGTGCCCTCGGTCGGCGGCGTGATCGACCCGAGTCTTGAGGCGATCGTCGGGCTGGAGCCGGATCTGCTGCTGACCGTGCGCGGGACGCCGCAGGACGTGGTGGAGAGCGTTCGGCGCGCGGGCATCTCCGTGATCGCGCGCGATCCCGCCAGCATCGATGAAGTCCTCGGCTGCATCCGCGATATCGGACGCTACCTCGGCGTCGAGACGGATGCCGACGCGCTCGCGGATCAACTTGCGGTGGGCGCGGAGGCCGTCACGGAACGCGGGAACGCGATTGCGTCGGGGCAAGGGCGTCCGAGCGCGCTGTTCGTAGTCGGCCTCGATCCGGTCTTCGTCGCGGGTGGTGGGCACTTCGTAGATGACATGATCGAGCGCGCCGGTGGGCTCAATGCCGCCACGCTGATCGAGGGGGCCGCCGCCAATCAGTGGCCCAGCCTCTCGTTGGAAGCGATCGTCGAGCTCGACCCGGACATCGTCGTGATCGCGATGATGCTCAACGATGAACTCGCCGCTGCCGAGGGCCCCGACGGGATCGCGAGCATGCCGGGCTGGTCGGAGCTCTCCGCGGTGAAGGCCGGCCGCGTGTACAGGATCGACCCGGACATCGTCTTGCGTGCAAGCCCGAGGCTGTTCGACGCGCTGGAGCAGATGGCGGACATCATCGAGGACGCGCTGAGTGGAGAGCCGACTGATGGTTGAGGTCGTGCTGGAGGCCCGCGGGCTGCGCTGCGGCTACGACGGCCGGGAGGTCGTCGCAGGCGTCGACGTAGCGCTGCGCCGAGGCGAGTTCCTCGGGCTGATCGGGCCGAACGGTTCGGGCAAAACCACGCTGCTGCGCGCGCTGGCCGGGCGGCTGGTGGCGACCGCGGGTGAGGTGCTGCTCGACGGAGCGGCGATGCGCAGCCTGCGGCGGCGCGACGTCGCGCGGGCGTTGGCGGTGGTGCCGCAGCTCTCTTCGCCGCCGTTCGAGTTCACCGTCGGCGAGATCGTGGCGATGGGCCGCACGCCGCACCTGGGGCGCCTGCAGCCGGAGGGGCCGGATGACCGCGCCGCGATCGATCTGGCGATGGCGCTCACGAACGTCGGGCCGCTGGCGGAGCGGCCGGTGACCGAACTCTCCGGTGGCGAGTTCCAGCGCGTGGTGATCGCGCGCGCGCTGGCGCAGGAAGCCCCCGTGATGCTCCTCGATGAGCCCGCAGCACACCTCGACATCGGCCACCAGGTGGAGATCTTCGACTTGCTGCTGCGCCTGAATCGTGAGGAGCAGCGCAGCATCCTGTGTGTATCGCACGATCTGAACCTGGCTGCGCGCTACTGCGATCGGCTCATCGCGATGACGGACGGGCGCGTCTGCGCCGAGGGATCGCCTGCAGAGGTGCTGACCGAGGAGCGCGTCTCGCAGCTCTACGGCTGTGCAGTGCGTATCGAGCCGGGCCCCGGTGGCAGGCCGAACGTGTCGCCGCTGAGCGCCGCGCTGGACGCCGCGCCTGCGGGTGATGCACGGTGAGGGGCAACGGACCGCTCTGGAGCGGGCTGGCCGTCGTGCTGGTGGCTTCCGTGATCCTGTCGCTCTCCTTCGGCGCGGTGGACGTGCCGCCGCTGAAGGTCGGGCTGGCGCTGCTGAGCCGCCTGCCGGGCCTCGCGCACCTCGACCCGGGCCTGACCGACGGGCAGCAGACAATCGTCTTCGATCTGCGCCTGCCGCGACTGGTGCTGGCGTTGCTCGTGGGGGCGGCGCTGGCGGTGGCGGGCGTGGTCATGCAGGCGTTCTTTCAGAACCCGATGGCCGCGCCGTCGATCATCGGCGTGTCCTCAGGCGCGTCCTTCGGCGCGACGCTTGCGGTGGTCAGCGGGATGGGCGTCGGCGTAGCCGGGCTGGGGGGCGTGCCGCTGGCGGCGTTCGTGGGCGCGCTGCTCGCCACCGCGCTGGTGTACGTGCTGTCTCGGCGAGGCGGTCGGACGCCGGTCGGCGTCCTGCTGCTCACCGGCGTGGCGATCGGCTCGCTGATGTCCGCGCTGGCCGCGCTGGTGCTCGTCACGGGGCAGGACCCAGCGCGCCGCGACCTCGACCAGGTCGTCTACTGGATGCTCGGGAGCGTTGCGGGGAAGACCTGGACGCACGTGCTGGTGGTGCTGCCCTACGTGGGGATCGCGGGCGGGCTGACGTGGCTGTTCGGGCGCGATCTGAACGTGCTGACGCTCGGCGATGACACGGCGTGGTACCTCGGCCTCAATGTCGAGCACGTGCGGCTGATTCTGCTCGCCCTCTCTTCGTTGTTGGCGGCGGCGGCGGTCGCGGTCAGTGGCGTGATCGGCTTCATCGGCCTGGTCGTGCCGCACTTGATGCGCATCATCGCCGGGCCTGACCACCGTACGCTGCTGCCCGCTTCGGCGCTGGCAGGAGGGGCGCTGCTCGTGCTCGCCGACGTGGTCGCGCGCACCCTCGCCGCTCCGACGGAGATCCCGGTGGGCATCATCACCTCGCTCCTGGGCGCGCCGTTCTTCCTCTATCTGCTGCACCGAAGGCGCGAGTACGCGATGTAGCTCCTGCCAAGACAGGGATTCTCCGCGGGTTGATGGAATCTCACACTGTGTTAAGCCGTCGCACCATGCAGAGGACGGTGTTCGTGAACGAGGCAGCGCTTGTTCAGGCGGTCAAATCCGCGCAGGCGGGAGATGAGCGTGCCTTTGAGGCCCTCTTCCGTGCACATCGCGACAGCATCTTCTCACTCGCGATGCACTATCTGCGTGACCGCGACGTAGCTGAGGATGTCACGCAGGATGCCTTCGTGCGGGCCTGGGCCCAGCTTCCGAAGCTGCGGGAACCCGCGGCGTTCGGGGGATGGCTGCGCGCGCTGACCGTCAACCGCGTGCGGGATCACTTCCGCGGCAAACGCGATGAAGACCCGCTTGACGATGACAACCCGCTCCCGAGCGGCGACGATGGGCCGGATGCGTCGTTCGAGCAGGACGAACAGCAGGCGGCGGTGCGGGAGGCGATCCTCGGGCTGCCGGACCATCAGCGGGTGATCGTGTCAATGCACTACCTTGAGGGGCGCCCGGTGCAACAGATCATGGAGGCGATGGACCTGCCCAAGGGGACGGTCGTGTCGAGGCTGGCTCGTGGGCGGGAGAATCTGCGGCGTCGCCTCGCGCCGTACATTGAGGCTTCAGGAGAGCGATGATCCAGTGCTTTGCGCAGAGATTAGGGAGAACCTGACGGAGTACCAGCTCGGCCTGCTCGACGAGGTCGAAGCCGGCGCGCTGCGTCTGCACCTGGACGAGTGCGCGGGTTGCCGGGAGGAGCTGGCGGCGCTTGAGCGGCTGGACGCGCTGATCGCGCCCGCCGAGGAGCTCCGTGCGCCCGACGGGCTGTGGCTCGCGGTCCACGCGCGCATGAAGCCGCGGCAGGCCGCGTGGTGGCGGGCGTGGCTGCACGCGCCCAGGCCCGCGCTGGCGATGGCCGCGGCGATGCTGCTGGCGGTCGGGGGCATCTGGCTCGGACTGCGCGGAGGCCCCGAGACCGTGTCGAACTACGAGGTGCTGGGCGCGGACTATCAGGAGCAGCAGATCGTTGCGCAGTGGTCGCAGCCGCTGGCTGACGACGCGGCACTGAGTGTGATGTACGCGAGCCTGAACGGAGTGGGGGAGGCGCAGTGATGCGTGGCTGGCTCAAGATTCTGGCCGGAATCGCCGCGGTGACCGCCGTGCTGCTCATCGCATGGCTGGTCGTCAGCATGACCGGCGGCTCCCGTCAGGACGCGACCGAACTCGTCCGCCAGGCCCGCGCGGCGCTGGAGGACGTGTCGGTCCAGGGGACGGTCCTGACGATCGTGCGCACGCCCGAGGGCGAGCGTGAGGTCCGCGCCGAGATGCATCGCGGCGACGGGCGCTTCGCCATGCGCATCCTCAGCGGCCCCGGCGAAGGCACCCGGGTGCGGCGCCAGCAGGGGGCCGTCTGGGTCGAGGGCCGGGAGGGACAGGTCGGCCGACACGCGGACATCGGCGAAGCGGGCCTGCAACCAGAATTGCTGGCGCGCAACTGGCACTTCACGACCGCCGGAACGCGCCGGGTCGCGGGGCGAACGACCACCCTGGTGCGCGGCTCCGGGCCGGGCGGGAGCATGACGATGGCGATCGACCGCGAGACCGCGTTCCCGCTCTACATCGGCCGTAGGGACCCGCGCGGCGAGCTTGTGAGCGAGACCACGTGGCAGAGCGCGGATTTCTCAGTCGAACCGCCGGCGCTGGTCGAGGCGCCCCCGGGTGCGGAGCAGGGGCGGCATCGGAAGGCCGTGACGCTTGCTGAGGCCAGGGCCGCGGTGCAGTTCACCGTGCTCGAGCCCGGCTGGGCTCCGGACGGTTGGGAGTTGCAGGGATGGTACCTGCACCACGGCCCGCGTGCGGCGCTCGTCCAGGCGCGCTTCGGCGACGGGATGCGGCCGATGGTCATCATCCAGCGCGCTGCCGGGCAGGAGCCGCCGGAGCGTGAGCCGGGCGCGCAGCCGCGCCCTCAGCCTGGCGCCGAGCGTGGGGTCGGGCGAGCTGAATGGCGCCAGCGGGCGCAGGAGCGTCGTGCCGCGGGCGCGGATCGGCCTCGACGGAGCCCGGAGCCGAATGGCGCCGAACGCGAGGGCAGAGCCCGAAGCGAGCTCGAGCATCTGCGTGGAGCGGGCGCCGATGCGTCGCGGCGTGAGATCGACGGGACGCTGGTGGTCGTGATGGGCCCGATCAGCCGCGAGGAGCGCGAGCGCGTCCTCGACTCGATGAAGGTGCCCTGAGGCGCAGTGCCTGAACAGCATTTGGCGAGGGCCGCGGACATATCTCCGCGGCCCTCGCGCTTTAACCGAGCGTATTCGCGCAAATCGCGGCAGGACATCCATGTTTGGCGGCAAAGCGGTAGAGTATGCGGGCGGAGCACACAAACCGTGGAAAGAGGTGGGCTGCATGAGAGGATCCGGATGGCTCGCGCTGGTCGTAGTGGCCGCTGTGGTGGTGGCGGGTTGCGGCGGCGGCGTAACGAACGGTGGCCCAGTCGGGGGCATCTTCGATTCGACCGCGTGGGAAGGAACGTGGGTAGGCCAGTGGACCAACACGACTTTCAGTAGCACCGGGCCCGCGACGATCGCGATCGCTGAGGGTCTGGTGGCGGGGACGGCGGATGTGAACTTCGATATGGATGGCGCAGTCTTCGGCCAGGCCGATCCGCCGGCGGTTCAGATGACGGTGGCCTACGACGACACCGGGATCGACGCCCAGGTGAACGGGACGCAACTGGGCGATCTTGCGTTCACGATCGACGCGAATGACAACGTGCAGGGCAGCTTCACAAACGTGCCCGGCGGAGGCATCGCGCGCGTGGACTTCACCGGCCAGCGCAACGGCAACACGATCACGATCAACTACACGGTGACATTCGCGGGCGGTGGCGGCACCGCCGCGGGCAACCTCGTGGTCACGAAGCAGTAGCCCGACGCATCATCCAGAGGCAGAACCCGTGACGGGCTGTGTCCGCGACAGGGCGCAGCCCGTCCTCATTTGTGAAGCGCTATGCCTCGTCGCGCCGACTCAGCCACGCATGCGCCGCACGCAGCACGCGCCGGCCGATCTCGTGGTAGCCGTCCGGGGTGAGCGGCTCGTCGGTCAGGCGCTGGTAGCTGATCTCGACCGTCACGCACTGAGTCTGCTCGAGGAAGTCCCACGTCCACGTGCCGAGCGTCGAGAGCTTGTTCCAGCGACTCGCGTAGGTCGTCTCGCGAGTAAGGCTGGCGGCGGCCAGTTCGGGGAAGAGAGCAGCGAGGTCCGCGCCGAACTCCAGCCCGCCCTGGCGCTGCGCCTCTGGGCGCTCCGAGCGCGGGAGTTGGACGTAGACTCCCGGTGTGCTGTGCCCAGGACCGTGCAGGTCGATGACCAGCCGCGGCTGAGTGTGCTTCCTGAAGCGCATGAGGTCGCGCTGAATCGCATGCACCGACGCGCGCATCGGCAGGCGCTCCCACGCCCGGTTGTAGTCCCACGGCAGCGCGTCTTTCCCGTAGTCGCCGTTCACGACGCCGTCGAGGTCCACGAACGGGCAGACCCACACGTCCAGCGCCTCACGCAGCTCCCGCGCTTCATCGGCGTCGCTCGCGAGGTGCCGCAGGATGCCGTCGAGTCCCCACGAGCCGGGCGTCTCGCCCGAGTGCTGGCGTGCCATCAGGTAGAGCCCGGGCCGCTCCCCGCCGCGCTCGCCTGCAAGTCTCAGGCGCGTGACCGGCCGCCCCTCGTGCGTGACGCCGATCGAGCAGCGCTCCCACGGCGAGGCTGCGTCCGCAAGCGTGGCGTCGAGGTCGGGCGGCGCGTAGGGGTAGCAGAACGCGGCGGCAACGGCTTCCGCGCCGCCGGCATGGCTAAAGCGCACGTGCTTGCGGCCGTCGTCGAGCTGATCGACCGTCACCGCCTGCACGCGCGTCCAGTCGCCACCATCCGCGCGCAGCACCGGTCGCAGCCGCGCCAGCTCAGTGTGACTGCCGAGGCAGATGTCTGCGTGCTCCCAGACGAACTCGACGGGCGCGCCGCCGAGGCCGCTCGCCTCGATGTGAAACCACAGCGGCTGCGGGCTGGTGCGCGGCTCGGAGGCGAAGGCTACCTCCCAGCCGCTGCCCGCGCGCTGCACGCCAAGGATACATCCGTTGCCCGAGATCGCTCCAGGACGAACCATCGGCTCCTGACTCATTGCGCCCTCTGTTCCGTCTATGAGGTATATGTGTGCGTACGGCGCCCGTCACGGATTCGTCAGCAGGACCGAATGCAGCACGACCTCGGCGCCCGCGGGGAAGTTGATGGTGACAGTGTGCTCGCCTGCGGTGAGGCGCTGCTGACCGGGGACCTGCATCCAGCTCCAGCGGTCGTCGGTGACGGAGACGGTGCCCACGACCTCCCCGTCGATGCTCGCGCTGAGCTCCTCGGCGCCATCGGCCGTCGCCTTCGCGCGCAGCAGCAGCGTGTAGTCGTCCGCGAGCGGGAGGTCCAGCGTGAAGGTCGCCGAGCCTGCCGCACCGTCGGGCGTGGCGGCCACGTCCCAGCCGTCCATGATGCCCTCCGGCACGATCGCCACGCCGCCTGTGTGCTGCGCGTCCACAGCCTCCGAGATGGCCCAGGCGTAGGTCTCCTTGCGCGGGGCGTCCGCGGGCATGATGGCGATGTCATCGAGATACATGCGCACGGTCTTTGCATCGCCGGTGACGGTGTTGACAGCGATGTACGCCGCGTCGGTGTCCTCTGGCGTGGTGAACTCCACTTCGAGGCGCTGCCACTCGCCCAGCCGCTCCAAGTCGTAGGCCCCGGTGAGGAACGTCTCTCGGGTCCTGCCATTTCTGCGCGTGGCGATGCGCGCGGTCGGCGCGGGCGCACCCTCGGTGATCTCATCGATCCGCAGCCAGAGCTGCATCCGGTAGTCCTCGCCGGGCTCCAGCGCCATGATCTCCCACGGTGGGCCGCACTGGTAGTAGGTCACGAAGTACTCGTTCTGCCCCTCGATGGTGCCCTCTGCCATTGCCGAGGCCTGCCCGGTGTGCGCAACGTCGGTGCTCAGGGTCATGACCGGCCCGGTGCGCGTGCGCCAGCCGTCTAGGCCCAGCTCGAAATCCGGATTCGGCACGATCGACGGCAGACGCTGCCGTCCGGGATCGCGCGCGACCTCGAGCAGCTCCGCGGACAGCTCGGCCAGTGTCGGCCCCGGGAACTGCGAGATCTCGTGGATCGCCATCGGCGCCGAGGAGGTCCCGTAGGCGAAGCTCTTGCCGTAGGCGCCGCCGGAGAAGGCGATGAAGCCGCGGATGAAGGTCCGGCGCGCGAGGTCCATCAGCGCCCGGTCGCCGGAGTAGTTGGCGGCGAATGCCAGCCCGTTCGCCATGATCATCGGGCTGGCGGACGCGACGCCCGTGAACGGGCAGGAGGTGTAGCGGAAGTTGTCCTGCGCCGGGTCATAGACGTTCGCGACGAGCCAGTTGGCGATCTTGACGATCCGTTCAGCGACCTCCGGGTCGCCGGTCGCGATGTAGTAGTACTTCAGCGCGGTCATCATGACCCCGGCCATGAAGCCCGCTTCGCCGTAGTGCGGCTCCGCGCAGTTGCAGTGGCCGCCGCCGAGCTTGTGCACCCACAATCCGGCGTCCGGGTCGGACATCTCCTGGACTTCCTCGTAGATCAGCCGCATCGCGTTGAGGTAGTAGGGGTCGTGCGTCGAGAACCACGCGGACATCGCGATTATGCCCATCCAGCCGGGCACGCGCGCGTTGCCGTAGCGGAAGTCGCGGGTGTCGGGGCCCGCGAGCCAGTCCGAGAGCTGCAGTGCGGAGCGGTGGACCTGCTCGTCGCCGGTGAGGAGCCAGTACTCCAGGTTGCCCTGGCTCCACATGTGCCCTTCGTTCTCACAGTAGCCCTGCGCGTAAATCGACATGTTCATGTAGTCGTAGGGGTAGTAGCCCCCTGTATGGCCCATCGAGTGAACCCACGCTTCACCCACGCGGCGCGGCCCGCCCGGCCCGGCAACCTGCCCCGCGGCATGATGCACCACGTCGATGTCCGCGTTATGCCGAGCCGCGTCTTCGGCGAGATCGAAGAACCGTCGATCGCCGGTGCGGAAGTACTGCGTCAGACTGGCGTGCTGCTGGTCATACTCGATGTTCCCCCAGTTGTTGCCGCGCTCGCCCCACCAGTCGCCGAAGTTCATCAGGCCGTACCAGTGACTGTCCTCGCGAACCGCGACCGACGCCTCGACGCACTCGTCCAGCGCTTCGTCGTAGGCGGGGAACTCGTTGCCATCCACCGCCGCGATCCCGTTCAGCGCGCCGGAGCCGATGTACCACGCCGGAGCCGCGGTGACCAGCATCGGCTCATTCACGCGCGCGAGCACCTGCTCGGGCGTAGCGGCGCCCGACGGCCCCACGAGCAGCTCGTGGCGCTTCTCGAAGCCCGCGCGGAAGGTGTAGTTGCCGTCGCGCAGATAGTAGTAGAGCACGTGCTCGTTCGGGCGGTTGGCGTAGCGGTCGGCGGGTGTGATGCGCGGGTAGAGCCCGACCGCCAGCGTGCCATCCTCGACCTCGAACGCCTTCGGCCAGTTCTGCCAGTAGTCGCGGACCGCAACGGTCAGCCCGCTCATGGTCGCGAGGCCCGGCGCGCGCGTGCCATCGGCGCCGGGCAGCTCATACGCGGTGTCCTCGTGCTGGAAGAGCCGCTCGCCTCGGCCGATCTGCGCCGTGCCGCCCTCCTCCAGCGCAACGGTCGCCGCGTCGCCATCCGCCGGGAAGACGAGGTCCAGCGCCGCGAAGGAGCGCATCTCGTCCCCATACTCCATGTCCGCGGAGACGATGTCGTGCTGCAGGATGTGATCGATGCGGACGAACGGGTCGCCCGCGCGCAGGTAGTAGCGAAGCTCGAAGCCGAAGTAAGGCTCGCCGGCCTCGTTGACGTGATGGCCGCGCACGAGGATCACCGCGCGCTGCGTGCCGTTCTCCTCGACCTCGACGCTCTCGACGCGCCCGGTGAAGATCGTCCCGTCATCGGCGGTGAGCCGCGAGACCGGGAGCGGCGTCAGGGCCCCGTCCGGGCCGGAGATCGTGCCCTCGCCGGTGCGCCGGTCGATCGTGAGTCGCGCCTGGCCGGTCGAGGCCTCGATCGTGTCGCCGGCCACGCTGACGATGTTCTCGATGGCCGGGTCGGAAGTTGTCGCCTCGTTAAGCCGGAGGCTGAGCGTCTTCGTCTCGTTGGCCGCCAGCGAGAGGTCCGCGCTGACAAGCAGCCACTTGACCGTGCGGTCGGGCCAGCGGACGAGCGCCCGATTCTGCACCGGCACAAGCGCAGCGCCATCCCGGAAGCTCGCCATCTGCGGCCGGCCCAGCGTTCCCTCGGGAAGCGGGATGCCGAAGGTCACCGGCTCCACGCGGGCGACGCCGGCGGTCTCGGTGACCGTCAGCGGGACCTCCACTGCCGCGAGATTGCCCGACGGGAACGGCTCCGGGGGCCGCACCTCCATCACATCGGAGGCCGTTTCGGCACCCTCCGCGACCGCCACCACGCGCACGAAGCGGCTCTCGCCGGGCGTGCTGGGCAGGTCGAAGCGGTGGTTGCGGAGCAGCTCGCCCTCAGGCTCGGTGGCGGTCAGGTCTGCTGCCGATGGACCCGCCTGCGCATGGCAGATCGTGGGGACGGACGTGATGAAGCGCACCTGAACATGCCAATCGGTCCCGTTCTCGTGCAGGACCGGCTCGACCGAGAGGTGGTTGATGGCGGGTGCTTCCTGAGCCAACGAGGTGCTCAGGGCACCGACGAGTGCGAGGCAGAGGGCGATGTATCTGATCATGGCGCGTGGCCCCTTTCTGCGGCCGATATTCCGCGACCGAGCAGGCCCTACCTCCCGAAGCAGGCAAAGTGCGGGGCCTGTGAAGGAGTAGACGCGCGGTCGCCGAATAGTGCTCATGCGACGATGCGAGGGGACATGGGTCGCCGCGGGGGCACTCTACGAACTGATACTCACTTGAGATAGAAGAAAGGCAAGAGTCATGCCGGACGTGATGGCGCGAATTAAGGACAGAGTTCGGGGGCTGGGCCAGCGGATCGTTCTTCCTGAGGCCGACGACGAGCGCATGATCCTCGCGACGAAAGTCGTGATGGCGGATGATCTCGCGCAGGTGGTGCTGGTCGGGAAGACAGACGCCATCAAGGCATTGGCGGCCGAGCACGACCTGTCGCTCGACGGCGTTGAGATCGTGGACGTCGAGGATCCGGGCCTGCAGGAACGCTGCGTCGCCCTCTACCTGGAGCGCCGAGCCGCGCGCGGGGCAACGCAGGAGGAAGCCGTTGGCGCGATGGCCGATCCGCTCTTCGCGGCCGCGGCGATGCTCGGCCTGGGCGAGGTGGACGGCATGGTTGCCGGCGCGGTCAACTCGACGCCCAACGTCCTGCGCGCCTCCCTGCGCTGCATCGGCTGCGCGGAGGGGATGGACACCGTCTCAAGCTGCTTCATCATGACCACGCAGGTCCCCGAGTTCGGCGTGGACGGCGCGCTGATCTACGCCGACTGCGGCGTCGTGCCCGATCCGAACGAAGACCAGCTCGCCGACATCACGATCAGCGCCGCGGAGAGCTGCGAAGCGTACCTGGAGGTCGAGCCGCGCGTCGCGCTGCTCTCGTTCTCCTCCCACGGCTCCGCCGACCACCCGAAGGCCCACAAGGTCATCGGCGCGCGCAAGATGGTCGAGCGCCGCGCGCCGGACCTGCTCGTGGATGGCGAGTTGCAGGTTGACACCGCGCTGGTGCCGAGCGTGGCAGCGCGCAAGGCTCCCGACAGCCGGATCCAGGGCCGCGCGAACGTGCTGATCTTCCCCGACCTGGACGCCGGGAACATCGGCTACAAGCTGAGCCAGTGGATCGGCGGCGCAGGGGCGTTCGGCCCGCTGCTGCAGGGCCTCGCCAAGCCCGCGATGGACCTTTCCCGCGCGGCTACGCCCGACGACATCATCAACGTGACGGCCGTCTGCGCGCTCCGCGCAGGGCTGCAGTGCGGGCAAATCGAGCGAACACGCACCGACTGAGGAGCCAGGCGAATGACACTGCGACTGATCAGCTACCGAACGGCCGATGACGCGCCCGTCCGCGTGGGCGCGCTGGTGAATGACACCCCGCACGATCTGCTCCGGGCGATGGACGTCGCCGGCGTTGCGGTGCCCGAGCACGAATGCTTCGGCTCCGTCGCGAGCCTGCTGGCCTGCCCGCGCTGCCTCGACGCGGCCCGTGCGGCGCTTGTGGCGGCCGACGGCGCGTCCACGGTTGAGGACGCGACGATCCTCGCGCCGATCCCGGCGCCGCCGAAGCTGTTCTGCCTGGCGACGAACTTCATGTCGCACATGAGCGAGAGCATCTCCCAGCAGCTTCAGGGCGGGGAGCAGAAGCGCGAGCTCGACACTCCGCGGGTGTTCATGAAGCCCTCGACCAACACCGTCATCGGCCCCGATGAGCCGCTGCGGCTCAGCCCCGTCTCGCAGTTCGTGGACTACGAGGCGGAGATGGCGATCATCATCGGCAGGTCCGCCAAGGAGGTCGCGATCGAAGACGCTGGCGCGCACGTCTCCGGCGTGACCGCCTTCAACGACATCTCCGAGCGCGACCTCAAGCTGTGGGAGCGCGAGGAGGAGCGCGACTGGGACAATTTCTTCGATTGGCTCAACGGCAAGTGGTGCGACGGCTTCGCGCCTATGGGGCCGTGTGCGGTGCCGATCGAGGACGCCGGCGACCCGGACGACCTCGATCTCTCACTGCGGCTCAACGGTGAGACGAAGCAGGACGCGAACACGAACGAGATGATCTTCAACGTGGCCGAGATCGTGTCTTACATCTCGCACATCTGCACGCTGGAGACCGGCGACGTGATCGCCTGTGGCACCCCCGCGGGCGTCGGCAAGCATCAGGACATCCGGCTCAAGGACGGCGACGTGCTGGAGGTCGAGATGCCGTCCGTCGGCGTGCTGCGCACACCGGTAGTCGGGCCCTGATCGCGCAGGGGCAGGTGGAGACGAGCGTCGAAACCAGGCGCTCCCCCCCCGGCACGCTCGCGCACGTGGGGGCGCGGCGCGTCCAGCCGCCGGCCACCGGTGACTGCAGGCGCGCCCCAAGCTCGTACTGCATCTTGAGCTGCACGTCGCTGCCCAGTGCGCCTGGCAACGCCGTCCTGCTCTCCAACGCGGCTTCGCCTCAGTAGCGGGCCTCCAGGTGAACGTCCGGCCGCGCCTGCAGCGAGCGCTCCAGCGCCAGCGAACGCATCTCACTGAGCGCCACGGCGTAGCCCGCCTCCGTTGCCACGTTGCTCAGCTCGTGCGGATCGGCCTGCAGATCGACCAGCACCTCGCCACCGCCGGCGTTGCGCGCATAGAACCACTCGCCGGTGCGCACCGCCGCCCAGTTGTTCGAGCCGGGGTTCGCGTACTCGCAGTAGACCGATGAGCGCGCGGACGACTCGTCGCCCTCAAGCAGCGCGCGCATTGACCGCCCCTGCAATGACGGCTCACGCACCACGCCCGCGTACTCAAGCAGCGTTGGCACGAGGTCGGTGGCCTCCATCAGCCCGCCGACGCGGCTGCCCGGCTCGATGTGCCCCGGGTAGACGACGAGGCACGGCACGCGCGTAATGCACTCGTAGCCGGGAACGCCCTTGCCGAACTTCCCGTGGTCGCCCATGTAATCGCCATGATCGCTCGTGAAGACGATGACGGTGTCCTCCGTCATGCCCAACTCGTCGAGCTCGTCAAGGATCAGCCCGACGCCGCGGTCCACGTCGGTGACCATCGCGTAGTAGGCCCGGCGGATCTCCCGGATCTGCGTGTCGGAGAGTTCGCGATCCTCACCGGGCATCGTCACGCGCGGGTTGCCTGCGGGCAGCGGTATCGAGTCGAGGTCGTACATGTCCAGCGCCCACTGCGGCGGGATGAGCGGCGAGTGCGGGTGATAGAAGCCCGCGAAGAGGAAGAACGGCCGATCCCCGCGCTCGCGCAGGAACTGCGCGCTGCGGTCGGCCACAAAGCATGCGTTGGTGAGGTGATCGTCGGCCTCGAAGACCTGCGCGGTGAAGCCCTCACGCGCCACCGGCGGGCGGACCGTGCCCTCCCAGCCCATCATCTGCTCCCACAGCGCCCGTGCAGGCGGCAGGCCGCAGTTGACGGCGTCGAGCTGCGACGGGTCCTGCTCGGCCACCCACTCGCGGTACGCGTCGCGGTAGCAGCCCGGCTCGTCGCAGATCTGCAGGTGGTCGAAGCCGTAGCGGGGGTGCGCCTCGCGGTGGTCGCGGGCGCAGTGCGGCAGGAAGTGCAGCTTGCCGATCACGCCCGTGAAGTAGCCCGCGTCGCCGAGCATGTGCTGGATGCAGCGCACGTCCTCAGGCATCCGCGGGCCGTTGCAGGTGACGCCCGCGGCGTTGGGGTAGCGACCGGACATGACCGATGCGCGCGAAGGCATGCAGACCGGCGATTGCACGTAGAAGCGCTCGACGAGCGCGCCGGAGGCCGCGAGGCGGTCGAGGTTCGGCGTGTGCATTGCCCGGTTGCCCGCGGCCGCGATCGTGTCGAAGCGCTGCTGGTCGGTGTGGAGCACGAGGACGTTCGGGCGCTCGGATGGCCTGCGCATCACGCATCGCTCCCTGCGTATGAGTTGGCTCACACACTCATTCCGCGGGCGAGCCCGCACTCCTTCGCAGCGTACACGCGAAACGGGCCGGCTCGTGGTGCGCACGCCTCCGTGCGCGCACTCGCCCGCCCGATGGACCTCGCGTAGCCTCCGCCCTTACTCCTCGCCGAGCATGCGACGTGCTCGAGCGACAAGTCGGGACTTGCGGCGATCGGCGGTGTTCGGGTGGATGATCCCGTGGCGAGCAGCCTTGTCGATGGCCTGCTGCGCCTCGGGTATCGCAACCGTAACAGCCTCAGCGTCGCCCGCCTGTGCGGCCTCCACGACGGCGCGCACGGCTTCCTTCATGTCGCGGCGGCGCGTCCGGTTCCTCAGCGTGCGCTTGCGCGTTTGGCGCAAGTGCTTCTTCATGTGAGCCCTCTGCGGCATTGGTGCATGAACCCCTCAAACATAATTCGCCGCCTGCCTTGCGTGACCACACGCGGCGCTGTGTGCCTCTTGCGTTGGCAGGAGTATAGCACAAAGCCCACCGTGCCGCAAGCGCCTGATGCCGCGCGTCAATCGTGCGGCCCAAACGCCAGTATGGGCCTCCATCGTCAAGGCCGTCCGGTCCTGCTTCGACGCGGAGGAGATTGCGCGCCGGGCGGTGAACTGCCGGGCCGCGTTGACATGCTGAGAGGACGGTGGGCCATGCGCATCGAGCAGTACAAGACGGAGATCGCCGACGAGGTCGCTGAGTTGATCGAGACGTGCTTCGCTGAATTCAGGTGCTGGCGGCCCGCGCAGTTGCTCGGTGCCCCCGCGCCGTGGGCCACGCGCGAGGAGCTGCTGGAGACGCTCACGTCTGACGCTCTCTGCGTTGAGGCGAGCTACGTGGCGGTCGAAGGCGGCCGCGTTGTCTCAGCAGCGCTGGCGATCGAGGACGGCGATGACCGCGGCTGGTGGCGCATCGTGACAGCCCCGGACTACCGTCGGCAGGGCCTTGCGAGCGCCTGCATCGAGGCGGGGGAGAGGGCGATGCGCGACGCCGGCCAGGCCTTGGCGGCCACCTCCGTGGTCGTGGACAGCCGCTGGGAGGGTGCGCAGGCCCTGCTCGCCGGCGTCGGCTACCAGGCCGAGGACGCGGACCGGCGCAACATCACGATGGTCGCCGAGCGCTGGACGCCGCGCCCGGTCGAGCTGCATGAGGGCTACGAGCTTGCGACGCTGCGCGAGGAGGATCTGCCCGAGTGGATGGCGGTGCGCAACGCGGTGTTTGACGGCGACTCCGGCCTTGAGTGGTTCGAGGGGCGCTTCCTGAACCGCCCGGACTTCGACCCGACCACGTGGTTCGTCGTGCGCCACGGCGGCAGCATCATCGGCATCGCCAGCGCCATCTGCGTTGAGGACGCGCACGATCCGCAGGGCCTGCGCGGTGGGCAGATCGAGTGGGTGGGGGTGCTCGATGCGCATCGCGGCAAGCGTCTCGGCGAGGACCTCGTGGTCACATGCCTGAACGCCATCGCGGAGCGCGGCTCGCTACCCGCGTTGCTGCTCACGCAGCCCTTCCGCGTTCCCGCGGTGAGGCTGTACGAGAAGCTCGGCTTCGCTACGATCTCCGCCTGGCAGCGCTGGACGAAGCCGCTCGCCTGACGATCAGGTGAACCAGACGCGGGCGCGTTCGGCCGCCATGCCGAAACGCCCGCCGATCGCCGCCCAGGCGATGCCCATCGTGAAGAAGTGCCCCAGCGCCAGGCCGATGAACATCGGCGTGAGGCGCTTGTAGGTGCGCACGCCGCCGAAACGCAAGATCGCGCCCTTCACCAGCCAGACGGCGAGGAAGCCGCCCCAGATCTGCCGTGAGTACGCCGCCGCCATCGCGTATCCGAGGGGGTGGAGCGGGAAGCGCAGGTAGTGCGTCCGCAGCAGCGAGAGGCCCCCCGCGATCAGCGCTCCCACGACCAGCGCCCAGGTGCGCGGGCGATCCGGGCCGGTCGGGCGCAGGATAGACGAGGCGGTGGACTGGTACTCATTGAAGGTCATCCTCGTGCGAGGACCGCCCGCCACCCCGCCGCTCTCCACCACGTTGCCACCGAACTCGTAGTAGGTGTCGAGGTGCATCCACCACGCCATGAGCAGCCCGAGCACCACCGCGATGACGCCCGCGATCGCGTAGTCGCGCGCCTTCGAGCGCAGTTCCTCGGCGGCCTTGTAGCCCTCCAGCGGGTAGGCCGTGGAGGAGAAGAAGAAGCCGCGCGAGAGGAAGTAGAGCATCCCCCACAGGCTCATCGTGCGCGCGCCGGTGTGTTTGAGCCACCACTCCGCGCCCATGATCGAGAACGGCATCTTCCGCGCCTGGTAGAAGGGGAAGAGCCAGGTGCTCGGCGTGCCGGTCTCGGAGCGCACGCGCATGTACGTGATCGCGAAGCCGAGCAGGAAGACGAGGTAAACCGCGGCGGCCCCGACGTTCATCCCCGCCGCCGTGAACCACACGAGCAGGCCCGCGATGCCCACCATGAAGCCCACGACCGCCCAGCGCGGCGCGAATGGGTCGTAGTCGCCGCGCACCGGCTCGCCTCGACCGACCAGCGCCCGCACCGATCCGGCGAGATGATGCCGCGCGCGCCACAGCAGCAGGCCCGCGATCAGCAGATACGCCCCCGCGCCCTGCTCCTGTTGGAAGGGGAAGCCGCCCATGTCCACGCCGAACGTCATCGCCGCCACGCTCGCGAGGCGTTCGGCCAGCGCAAACACCCAGATGGAGAACGCGACCTCCAGCGACACGAGGTAGCCGAAGCCGAGGATCTCCGGCCTGTATGAGAGCACGAGCGGGCGGATCGCGCTCCACGGGCGCTCGGTGAACAGCGCGCCGATGTCATACGAGCGGCCGAGGGCGGGGAACGCGGGGTTGAGGCTGTTGATGATGTTCATCACGTTGAAGATGACCGCGAGCGCGAAGCCCGTCCACATCAGCGGGTCGCGGAAGAACGAGATGCCTTCCGTCCGCCCGCTCACGCCCTCCGTGAGGTCGAGCGGGAGGTACAGAAGCGGGAAAGTGAGCCGCTCGTCCTCCACCCAGGGCTTGCGCAGGACCACTGTGAGGCACAGCGTGGTGGTCCACAGGAGCGTCAGCAGCAGCGTCCAGTGCGCGATCGGCCCGAGCCACGGCCGCCACGGCACCGGGCGCTCCGTGGCCTCCCACAGCTCGCGCACCGCCTCCGGATCGCTCGGGTAGAGCCACCGAGGGATGTGCTCCTGCACGACCGCCAGGTCGTTGTCGGGCGCGGCGAAGTAGCCCGGCACGGTCGCGCAGGGGATGACCATGCGCATCACGCCGAGGCTGGCCATCATCGAGCCGATCGCCACGAAGAAGTAGATCAGCACCATCTCGCGGCGCGTCAGGCTCAGTCGCGGACCGATGCGCGCGAGGATCGGCTGGAGCGCGGCCAGGAGCAGGAGCGCGGCGACCGCCGGCACGGGCGGGGTCGACTCGGTGAGGTTGATCGTGTGCACGAGCAGCTCGGAATGCCGCACCCACAGCACCGCGCCGAACAGCAGCACAGTGCCGATGACGAGGGCGCGCGCGGTCAGTGCGCCGCGCGCGCCCTCGGCGATCGCGTCTTCCCTGCGCTCTGCGCGCTCCACGTGTGCAGTCACGTTACTGCCGGAGCTTCGCGTATTCCTCGGCGAACGCGTAGCCGTCGAAGCGCTCGTCGTTGGTCAGGTCGCTCAGGTAGCAGACCGTGCCTTCGCGCCGCGAGACGTTCGCGGCGAGCGAGATCTGCACGGCCTCGAGGTTGTCCGCGAGCGAGATCGGCGGCTCGCCGCTGTGCACCGCGTCCACGAACGCGCGGATCAGGCGCGCGTAGTTGTCCTTGGCGGTGAGCACGCGCTCGAAGACGCCGTTCTTCGCGCCGATGGAGATGAACCACGGGCTGGAGATCGCGCCCAGCGCGAAGAAGACCGGCACGCCGTCGGCGTAGTCGGCGCGGAAGACGTCCATCGTCCCGCGGTCGCCGACGTGCTCGACGGCCAGCACACCGGCGCCGAAGAAGCCCTGGAACATCTCGACGGTGTGTATCCCGTAGTTGAAGAAGTCGTTGCGGCCCTGGCACCAGCAGACACCGATCTCGCCCATCTCCTCGCGCAGAGCGCGCAGCTCCTGGACCTCCGCCGCGTAGCGCACGCTCGACCCGCCCATCACCAGCGTCCCGTGCTTCGCCTGCAGACGCTCCAACTCGTGCAGGTCCTGCAGGTTGCCCACCATCGGCTTGTCTACCAGCACCGGCACGCCGCCTTCGATGAACGGCTTCGCGTGCGGCAGGTGCAGGTCCCAGTTGGCGCTGTGCACGATCGCGGCATCGACCATGCCGACCATCTCGTCGATCGTGTCAGTCACCGTCCCGATGCCCTGCTCCTCAGCAAACTTCGCCGCGTATCCCTCTGGCCGCACGCCGCCGTCGTCATGCAGCGCGACGACTTCGACGTCGTCCATCTCCTTGATAGCCGGAATCCACGATCCGGGGTGTGACGTGCACAGATCGACCATGCCAAGCTTGATCACAACGAACACTCCCGTAAGGTGTCTGGTTGCGCGCCTCATGCGATCGGCTCTGTGAGGTGCTGGAGTATTCGCCACGCGCGCTCCTGCGCCTTCGTGCTACGCGCGCCAGCTCCCGAGCAGCGCCGCACCCGCCTCGCAGCGGTACATCCTCTCCAGTGCCTCGGCGGCACACTCGCTCACGACGCTCGCAAGCGGTTCGACCACGAGGAAGTGGCCATCGCCCTCCCTCAGCGGCCAGCGACCAACGGCCTCCCACCGTTTGCGATCGACCGCCGCGGGCTCCAGCGGCCCGAGCGCGCAGATCGACCGCTCGCGAATCAGCGAGCGCACGATAGGCCCGATGTCCAGCACGTTCGGAGCGCCTGCATCCGCATCCGGAACTTGCACGAAGCCGGTCGGCGCGTGCGGCGGGAGGTGGTAGCGGTGCGGGCGCGTCAGCTCGTCGGCGACGAGGTGAGCGACCACGGAGACGGCAAACGCGCGGCAGCGGGCGCTGCGGCCGCTCGAGGGCCCAGCAAGCCCGAGCACGGTCTCGACGACGTCCACTGCAGGGCGCAGGACCTCCCTGCCGAGCCCCGGGACCTCGGTATGTGCGTCAGGAGCGATGGCACCGAGCAGCATCTGACCGCGCAGGCGACTCGGCCACAGCAGGCTGCCACGGAGGCTCTCCGCCACCAGGAGATGGTGGGTCAGGTTCATCTCGTCACCTCAAACGCCAATGTCGCAGAAAGGACATGTTCGCGTATTCGACACGTCAAGGGGGCTTCCTTCTTACTGCTCCAAGCTGGGGGCAATTTCAATGCCACTTCGTTGCGCCAGGTGGCGCAATACCCGCTCCGACGGAGGCGCGGCGGCGAAGACGGAGGTGCAGTAGGGGAACTTCCGAAGCGCGAAGCCGCACAGCTCGGTGCCCTCGATGGCGCCAAGCCACTCGGCGTCCTCGTCAACCGAGGCGAACCATGGACTGACCGGGTCTCGGAAGCCGAACGAGTCGAGCTGCGACGACTCCGCAGCGATCTTCAGCCTGCCCCGGCGCACCATCGGTGAGAGCTTGATGCCGGTGAGGTACTGCATCGTCCGGCCGGTGATGAGGTACTGATCGACCGCGCCGGGCGCGTAGACCCACACAAGCAGCGAGCCGTCGCGGGCGGTGTTGCGCCCCAGCAGCCGGCCCTGCTCGGGCTCGATGGCGAAGAGGTCGCGGAAGATGTAGACGCTGCCCTGCGGCGGATTCGGGCCGAGCAGGTCACCCAGCAGGCAGCTCTGGTGCTCGATGGCGCCGGCGATCGGGCGCGTCAGCAACTCCCGCGGCAGCGCCGCATCGCCGGAGAGGTAGCGCGCGCTGAGGTCGTCGATCACCTCGATGACCGTCGCTCCGGGCCCCGGTGCGACCGGCGCGGGGATGCGCGTCAGCGAGGCCATTCCGCCCGCCGGCATGAGCGCGCCGCAGTCCTCCGCGACCGCATCGGCCCCGTTCGGGCGCTCAAGGTAGAGCACGCCCGCCCTGCGCGCGGACTCGCCGAGCGATGAGGGCTGCGTCACGTCGTCGATGCGCTGCTGCGGGCCGGTCAGGAAGTCCACCGAGCCGCTCGCCAGCACACGCGAAAGCGCGGTGTGCGGCCACGACCAGTCGTTCGCGCGGGCCTGCGCCAGCAGGTGACCGTAGCAGCCGCCCACCAGCGTTCCCTCGTGGGCCTCGTCCCGGATGGCGCGGGCCATGCGCAGCAGCGCATCAGCGGCCGTCTCCGCGCGGAAGAACTGAAGGTCGATCATCGGCTGATCGGCTGACGGGTCGTAGAGCGAGGGCTCCGGCTGGTCCGCGAGCGGCTCGGGAAGCTCGACCGCCTCGAAGCCCGCGCGCGGCCTTCCGAAGCCGCGCCTGCGCCCGAGCCAGCCGTTGCGCAGGTCATTCACGCTCGGGTACTGCCCGTGCAGCCAGTCGAGGAACGCGTCGCGCCGGACCGGCGTGCTCTCATCGCCGATCCCCAGCGACGCCCCCCACGGCCGCCACGCGCCCAGGTCGCCCGCCTGCAGCTCGTAGCCGACCACGCGATGCCCCCACGGTGATGCTTCGACGTGCCGCACGAGGGCGCGCAGCCGCTGCTCGGCCTCGCGCTGCCAGGCGTCTGAGGCGATGTCGGGCAGCGCGCGGCCCAGCGTCACGACCGCGGGCGGAGCGAGCGTCCCGCCATCGAAGAGCTGCAGATGCTGCGGGTTGGCCAGCAGCCACTCGGGCGTCGCGTTGAGGAAGACCTGCAGCACTAGGGCGATCTGCGATCGCGCGCTCTCAGGGCGCTCGTTGAGCACACCCGCCGCGCGCCGGTCGAGCCCCGCGAACGCCGTCGGCGCCTCCGGCTCCGCGACAGCGGCCGCCCAGGCGAACGGGTGCGCGTCGGCGGTGGCCGGCAGCGCGACGATGCGCGCGTTAGCGTCGAGCTGCGCGGGCAGATCGCCCCGCAGCTCCTCGATCACCGGAGGCCAGGCGTCAGCGCCCAGGCGGATCGCGGGCGGGGTGAGGCCCGCGACGATCTCAGCAGCACCGGGCGCGACCGGCGATCCGCCGACGACCACCTCGATCGGCTCGGCGCCCGTGAGCGTGCCGAAACCGGCCGCCAGCCGCACCTCGTAGCACCCCGGTGCGAGCCACGCGGGCATGCGCAGGTTGGCGCCGACCGAGGCCGACGCGCCATCGGGGGCATCGACGCGCACCGGCGCCTGCGCGAGCACACCGCCACCGGGGCCCACGATCTGCACGACGACGCCTGCGTCGGGCACGGCGGAGGCGGGGGAGAGCCGGGCGTGGACGCCGAACTGCTCACCAGGGCCGAGGCTCGTCTGACAGCGGAGGTCCGTGACCGCAAGCGGCGCGAGCTGGTTCGTTCGCGCGGTCATCTCATCGAGGTAGATCGTGTGCGGCCGGTCCGCGACCAGTCCCTCCAGCAGCAGCGCCACGCGGGTGAAGGGCGCGTCGAGGCCGGGGCAGGGATCGGTGGCGGGGCCGGTCAGTGCTCGCAGCTCGAACGTAAGCTCGCGCCAGCCGATCTCGTCGGCAAGCGCCACCGGGGGGCTCGCGTAGCGGGCTCCGTCGGCGTCCAGGACCTCCAGCCGCAGCGTGACCTCGTGCGCATTGGGGTTCTTGACCCAGACGGATACGTCGCTCAGCGGGCCAGCGACGATCCGTGTCAGTGCGAGTCGGGCGGAGGTCTGCTGCGTGGATGACGGGCGAAGGTGCCAGCGCAGGCTGTTGCCCTGCACGCGCGCGCCGGCGAAAACGGTCGCCTGCCATGCGGCGAAGTCGAACGCCGGGTCATCGGGTGTGCGCGCGGCGCTGAAGTCCCCCGGGTCCTCGCAGGCGGACAGCAGCAGTGCGCCCTCCTCAGCCCCGTCGGGGGCTGCCTGGAGAGCGTTCGGCCATGCAATGAGCGCGAGGATGCCCAGCCACGCCGGGAGTGTTCGCATCAGGGCACCATGCTGGGGCGATCCCATGACTTGATGTCGGCGTCTGCGCCCTTGCCTCCCTGCGCCCGGTCCGCTCCGCTGGACCACAGATGATACACGTCGCCCCCCGCGACCGGTGAGACGTACTGCAGGGGCGCCCCCCAGGCGTCGGTGAGCGCCTCGGAACCCTCGATGTAGGGACCGTTCCACCGCACCGGCGCGGCAGCGCCGCTCGGTTTGGTGACGAGCACCTGAAGGCCCTGATCGGTGGTGGGGAAGACGCCGCCGTTGTCGATCGCGTAGCGTTCGAGGGCGTCCATGATCGTCTCGACGCGGTTGATCGTGAGGCGGCGCGCATCCTGCGACGGGTCGCCGACCAGCCGCCACACGACGATCAGCGCGAAGGCCGCGACGATGGCCGCGATGAGAAGCGTTTCGGATGGCGTCAATCCCCGGCGATGGCTGCGAAACATGGCTGCGAGTCCCTCCGCGGATCGCGCACCCGGCGCGCCCGGCGATCGGGTGGGGGTGTGGCACGTCAGCGTGATTCTATGCCAACCGCGGGCCCAAGTCAACCGCGCCTCAGTCGGACGCGTCGGTGGCCGCGTCCGCGACCGCGTCAGCGGCCGGTAGCGCCAGCTCGACGATAACGGGCCGGTGGTCTGAAGGGCGCGGTGGCTCGATCCGATGGCTCAGCGGCTCCACGCCGCCGCCCGCCCAGACGTAGTCAATCCGCATCAGCGGCAGCCGTCTGCGCCACACGAACGTGTTCCCGAAGCCCGAGCCGACCGCCTCGAAGCTGTCCGTCAGTCGCTCGGAGAGCAGGTCGTGGAAGCGCGAGGCAGGCGGTGTGTTCATGTCTCCGACCACCACGATCGGCCCGTTCGCGGGCAGCTCGGCCATCAGCTCGGCGAACTTGCGGTCGCGGAGCTCGACACTCACCTCGATGTACTTCCGCAGAGGCCCCAGCTCGCGCGGGGTGGCCTGGCGGCGCTCCGCGCGCGGGATGTGCACGTTAATCACCCGCAGCGGCCCCGCGTCGGTCTCCACGTCCACGATGAGCAGCCGCCGACGGCCCGTGAGGGGATCGATCGGCGCCTCACGGTGGGTGATCCGCCCGCGAACGAAGACTCGCAGGTCGCCGCCGACGGTCGCGGCGTAGCCGGGGAGGAGCTTATTGAAGGTCGCGCGCGCGCTCTCCTGCAGGCACACCACGTCGCAGTCCCACGACAGGATGCGGTCGCGCACAAGCTCGCGCTGCTCAGTCCAGCCGTAGACGTTCCACGTCGCGAGTCGGATGACCGGCCGGTCGGTGGAGGGCTCGGTGGGCGAGTGCAGCTCGTAACCGGCGACGAAGAACAGCGCGAATGCCACCGCGGCAATGTTCAGCACCACGAGCCGGCCGCGCCACGCCATCAGCGCCAGGAGCGCCCCGAGCGTGGGCACCGCGACCCACTGCAGCTTCGGCGCGTACACGAGGCCGGCGGTCGCCCACCAGTCCTCGCCGGGAACGCGCATCAGCACCCACACGGCGATCGGCACGATCGCCGCGATGACCGCCAGCGCCGCCAGCCCGCGCCGCCAGCAGCCCGGCCTGCTCCGCTCCGCTCGCGCGTCCGGTCCGCTCACTTACACGCGCAGCTCGCAGATGTCGTCGGAGGTCTTGCGGATCGTGCGCGGGTCTACGTACTCCCAGCCCGCCTCCAGCGACGACCGGATGCCGACGCCGTCGAGGTAGCGGACCTCCATCGTGTACGGGCCCTCGAAGAAGTAGGGCTCGATCTCGCCGAGCTTGCCGCACGCCTCGTGCGCCGCCTCGCGGATCAGCTCGCACGCCGCGCCATGCGAGAGGTGGATCGCCAGCTCTCTCCCAAGCGCCTGCTTCACCGCCGCGCCGACGATGTTCGGGACCAGCTCTTGCGCTTCCTCGACCGCGGTGTCATCACCGGTGCACAGGATCGTCGGCACTCCCATCGTTCCGGCCATCAGCGCCCGGCAGCCGAACTCGCCGAGTTCGACGCCATTGATCTTGTAGTACTCGATCGACTTCGACGAGTACGTGTGGCAGAGCACGCCATCGGTGCCTGCGCGCGCGTGCTGGCCCACGAACATGAGCGCGTCGAAGGTCCCATCGAGGTGGTAGGGCGCCTTGATCGGCCCGCGCGCGATGAGCTTCGCGTCGCGATGGAACTCCTCCTCGATGATCCCACCGGAGCCGTGCCCGTCCCAGACGACCACCTCGGCGTCCGGGTCGAAGTCCAGAACGCCGTCGATGCACGCGTTGACCTCGCCCGTGAGCAGCCGCATCCAGCGGATCTTGTCCTCGGGCGTGACGTCACGCGCCTGATCGAACCGGCTGATGAGCGCCGGTCCCTCAAGGTCCGTGATCATGTAGAGCTTCATTACGCACCTCCTGGGGCAGACTTGCAGTTCCACCCGTGGCGCAGGCTTCCAGCCTGCGGTAGTTGAATGCACTACTGCGGCGCGACCTCGCACTGGCTCAGGTCAAGCACCCACGTCTCGCCATCCCTGCGAGGGATCTCAACCATGCGGGCGGGATGGAGCGTCGCTCCGTCCAGGCCAGGATCCTGCAGGATTTGGCTCGCGACCACGCCTCTCACGGCCTCCTGGTTGTCGCCGAAGTCGGTCCTGCGGACCAGCAGCCGGTCGCCGAGGCGTAGGCCGGAGACGACCGTGCCGGGCTCGCTCGGCACATTGAACATGACCGGCTCACCGGCGGCGATGAACTCCCGGTGCGCGAGCATCCCGTCCATCACCTCGGTCATCAGACCGATCTCTTTCGTGGTCTCCTCGGCGGTGCACCACATCATCAGCCCGTCGGAGCCGCGCAGGTAGAGGTGCCAGATCAGCTCCTGATAGGCCTCCTCGGACATCTGCGGGACCTCCGGCGCGTCTGCGGGCGGGGCGGTGGTGTGCCAGTGCAGCCACGTGATCAGCGGGATCTCCTGCGGCGTGTGCCGGCCGGCGTTGGTGCCGACCTGCAGCAGGTTGTAGAACCACCGGTAGTCGTCATTGTCCCAGCGCGGATACCAGCTCCAGGTCGCGTACCACGTGTAGACGACCGGATTGGCGAAGGTGTATCCGCTCGGGTCGAACTCGTTGGGCCAGGGGCGGTTCTTCGCCTCCTGGTCGGGGAAGATCGGCGCGCCCGCCGGGAGCGTCTCGTAGTAGTCGTACCAGTAGCGCACGCCGCTCTGTGGATAGACCGAGTAGTTGCCGATCAGCGCATCCGGGAAGTACTCCTGCACGACGTCCACGCAGCACTCGCGCTGCAGCTCGGAGCGGATCTCGCGCAGCGCGGTCTGGAATGCGTAGAAGTCGTCGATCT
>JALGSW010000190.1 GCA_029821635.1 Candidatus Zipacnadia bacterium | reverse complement strand
GGCAACAGCAACGGCAACGACTATCAACGGCTAACGACTAACGACCACAGCATCCAAGACAACCGGACATTTCTACTTTGCTGCAGACCGGACATTTCTACTTTGCCTTTACACTGCGCGACGGCCCGCGTGACACGTGTAGGCGATTTCGTAGCACGGACGCCCTCCCTGTCCATCGCCTCACCGCGCCCGAGCCTTGCATTCCGCCCCAATACTGTGCTACGGTTTAGGGTCCGCCGTGGACGTTTGTGTGCAAATCACGTTGAGAAGCCGTCCGGGACGCGCGCAACACGCCGTGGAGAAGACGTCGATCTACCCGCGGTCCGGGCGCTGAAGAGAGTTGGTCTGATGAAGGTTCCTGACATCTCCCGCGTCGGGCTGCGCCGGATCGTGATGGCCGGAGCGGTCGTCGTAGTGCTCTGCGCCATCGCCGTTCCGGCAGTCGCCGGCCTGACTGCGCTTGCCGCCGAGCATCAGTGGCTGCCGTGGCCGTCCGTGTGGCCGGCCGAGCATCCGCTGGCGCCGGTGGTCGAGCGCGTGCTGGAGGGCAATTGGCGGAAGCAGCCTGAGTGGAAGCTGCCGATGCTCGTGAACGGTCTGAGCAAGAGCCCCGAGGACTGCAGCATCACCGCCTACTGCTCGGAGTGCTGTGACGGTGGCGGGCGCTACACGCGCTGGGGCTCGCACGTCCGCCGGGGGATCTGCGCCGCCGACCCGCGCTACTGGGGGCCGGGGAGCGTCGTCTGGATCGGCCCGCCGGTCAACGAGGTGTGCATCGTCGAGGACACGGGCGGCGCCATCAAGGGCCCGCACCGCTTCGACGTTTGCATGGAGGGCGCGCACGAGATGTGCTACCGCATCGGCCGCAGCCGGACCATCTACGTACCGCTGCACCGCGTCGAGCCCACCAGCCGCTGGGGCGACAAGCCGAAGGGCTGGCAGCCGCCCGTCTGGGTCCGACCGCCTGACGAGGCGTCGTAGCCGCTCCCCTCAGACTAACCCGTTCCGCTCCCGCCACCGGAGGCGCGCGACCCACACGCGGTTATCCGCACCGCGCGCTTCCGTGAGGCTGATGTCCATCGGCCGCTGCGAGTCGCCGTGCATCCCCTCACTGGTCACGACCCACGTCTCATCCGGTGAGGCGTCGCACACGCCGAAGTTCCCGAGCTGCGCCCCGTAGTCAGGCACGATCACCCGCTCGGTCTCGCGGATCACGCGCAGCCGATCCGGGTCCACCTGCGCGATGAACAGCGGGGCGCGGTGACGGATCACGCGGTCGTTGCCCGCGCCGCGACGTGTGTACGTCAGGAAGAGCCCCTCCGAGTGCGTGACCCAGTGCTGCTGCGTGTTGTAGCTCCCCAGCTCCTCGCCGTCGCTGAAGCGCCACGGTTGCGGCTGCGCGAAGTTCAGCCCGTCGCCCTCGCAGACGTAGCCACGCAGGTCGTTGCGCAGCGTCAGGAAGAAGCGCCCGTCGAAGCAAGTCAGCGACGCCTCGTAGAGCCCGCGCGGCACCGGCACAGTCATCTCATTCCCGTGCTCGATCATCCGCAGCGTCTGGCCGTCGAAGGCGCAGCGCGTGACCGTGGTGGAGAAGCAACCATGCCAGATATTCGCCCCGACTTCGTCGCGCGACATCCGACTGATCGGCAGCAGGATCGTGCCGTCGGCGAGGTCCACGCGCTGTGCACAGCCCGCGGAGGTCCAGTAGAAGCGCTCCTCGTCCGGCACCGCCAGCGTCTGCCACTCCCCCCAACGCCGCGCCTGCGCATCGTAGATCGCCCAGACGACCTCGCGCCGGTGGGTGTTGCCGACGATCACCGTGCCGCGCTCCCCCGCGCCGTAGGCGCCGGTGTGCCCGGTGGCGAGCAGTGTGCCCGATGCCTCGTGCCACGCAGGCGTAAGGTCCACCGGGCAGAGCGAGGTGCCGTCCGGCAGCTCGCGTCGGTCGAGTGTGTCCTGCACGACCGGCCCCTGCCACGTCACGCCGAGGTCCTCGGAACGGAACTCGCGGATGGCGGTGAAGATGTCGCTGCCCCACAGCTCGGCGCGCGTGAGGATCAGCACGGCGGTGGAGGGCGGGATCATCCCGATGCGCGGCTGGAACCACTCGGTCTTGCGGTCGTAGCCTTCGAGGATCGCGTCGAGGCGCACGTCGTAGTCGAGCAGCTTCACGTCGGCTCACCGTCCCGGGCGCCGGGCATGTCACGGCGCGGCTATCGTAGTGGATGGGGGGCAGTTGCGCAAGCGCGGCGAGGGAACGAGCTCGGCCGGCACCCGGGGGCGGACGTCAGGGTACCGGCCGAGCGAGCGTGGGGGGGGTGCTGCGCTGGTCACGGTGCTCCGGGTTGGCTCCGAACCATTACCCACGAACCGTGCCAGTCGGCGGTAGACCGCGGCCTCAACGAGCGCCGCGAGACTCGGGCACAAGCACAGGCGATGCGGGGACCTTTGCCGGAACGTCAATGGGGGCGGCGGTCGCGACGACGTGCGAGTTCGGCGCAGTGGTCGGCTCGGCAATCAGCGTCCACGAAGGGCTGGAGGCGATGGGGAGGCAGAAGGCGAGAACGAGCACGAGCGTGAGAAGCTGGATTGGTCTCGGCGGCACAGGAACGCCTCCCCGCGGCATTACGCATTGTGCGACGCCACGGACGATAGCATCTTTCGCCGCCGGGGTGCGTTAGCGTTGCGTAAGTTCGTGACCGTGCTGCGATCGTCACGGCTCAGGGGGTCGAGGGCTCAACGCGATGCGCGCCGGGGTCCGCCACCACGTGCACGGCCGCCGCGCCATTCACCGGGCGCGGCCCGATCGATGGCATGGCAATGCTCACTGCCAGTGCAAGTGCTACAGTCAGGAGAATCGCGGCAAGCGCCAGGGGTTTGCGGGACATCCGTCTCTCTCCTCCAACCACTCCACCAGTGTCCGCGGACGTAGTACAATGCTAAGATAGCACAGCCGCCCGAGGAATGCACGTGATCCGCGAGATAGATGGTGAGACGCCTCGCCCGCGCCGCACGTCACGGCAGCCGATCCAGTGGCGTGCGGGTCACCAGCGGCACGTAGCCGCGCGCGAGGGAGAGTTGGCGCGCCTCCGCCGCGTTACCGGGCTTGAGGCAGTAGTCCACGGTGAAGACCGGCAGTCCCGCTTGCAGGTACGTGTCAAGTCGCGCGTAGAGCCACTGTCGCGTCCACTCACCGGGCCCGTCGGGCGTGCGGATGTCGCCGGAACGCGCGTCATTCCAGTCGGTGTCCGACTCTCCGGAGAAGTGCACGTCCTCCTGTGCGATCGCGTCGATCACCTGCAGGTACTCTGCGTGGCCGGCCGCGAGGTCGGGGGCGTTCTGTGCGATCACCAGGAAGCCCGGATCACGAGCACGGGCGGCTTGACGCAACTCGTCGATGAACGTGATCATCTCATCGGCGGGGTCCAGCCCCTCGTCATCGGCGACGGCGACGACCGCATCCTCCTCGTAGGCGCTGACCCAGTCGAGGTAGACGCCGTCGAAGCCGTCGTCGAGCACCATGTCGAGCAGGCTTCCCTCGGCGCCGAAGACGATCTGCTTCCAGCGCTCGTCCCAGTACGCCACCGGGTAGTTGCCCGACCAGCCGTCCGGGTCCACGGTGATGAGGAAGTCCGGACTGCCGCGCCTGTTCGCGGTCGGCGCCCGCCAGTTCGCGAGCCAGTACGTGCGGTAGTCCTCTGCCTCACCGATGTCGATGTACGCGATCACGAGGCGCCGGGAGCTGTCGGGCATGTCGCGCAGCCTCTGGACCATGCCCGCGGCGTCGAACTCCTCATCGCCCTCGATAGAGCGCGTGGGCTCCACCACGAGCATCTCGCAGTCGGAGGCGTCGAGGGCGTCGATCGCGCCATCACGCCACAGGTCCTGTATCACGTAGCCCCAGGTGCTCACCGCGTCCAGCAGCGCCTGTCGGTCGCCGGCGGGTGGTGGCGTGCCGCCGCCACCGGGGTCGCCGCCATCGTCACCATCATCGTCAAAGCCGCCGCCTCCGCCGCCACAGGCTCCCAGGACAACGGTCATCGCCACGAAAATCGCTACCAACCAGGCTCGGTACACGTCACTCACCTCGTGCGCTTAGCTCAACGCCTCCGCAACGAACGCGTATGCCTGCTCACGCACGTCCAGGGGGAAGTCGTGGCCGCAGTCGGGGTGCGCCGCGGCGAGCCGATCCGCCGCGTCGTAGAGCGCGTAAACCGGATGCGCGGCCTCGATGCACTCCAGCACGCCCTGCAGCTCGAAGCTGTCGGCGACCGGCGCGTTGATGAAGACGTGGCGCGGTGCGAGCGCGCCGAGCACCTCGGTGAAGTCGAAGGGCATCCGGGCGGGGTCGCGGCCGTACTCGCTGGCGATGCGCGGCATGTACCCGTCATGCGACCAGCCGGTCAGGTCGCCGCCCTTGTAGCGGAAGAACGGTCCGAAGCCGCAGCTCGGAACGGTCACGCGGACGCGCTCGTCGAAGGCTGCGAGGAACAGTGCGTTGTGCCCGCCGAGGGAGTGGCCGATGCAGCCGATGCGCGCGGGATCGACCTCGCGCAGCGACGCGAGCAGGTCCACCGCGCGCTCGTGGTTGACGATGCCCTTCATCGTCGCGGATGCGTAGCCCATCGCGTAGGCGTCGATGTGGTAGTCGCCGTAGCCGGGGTAGTCCGGCGCGAGCGTCATGAAGCCGCGCTCGGCCAGCTCGCGCGCGTAGTGCAGGTTCGGCTTCCCGCCGAGGCCGGCGGGCTCGTCCTTGCCGATCGCGGTGGTCTGATGCAGGCAGAGCATCGCCGGTCCGGCCTGCTGAGCGCCATCCGGCACGAAGAGCTGCGCGGGCACGCGGTCGCCCGTCTCGGCTACGAAGGTGAGCGTGCGACGCGTCCAGCCGTCGCCGCGCTCCTCACCGAGCACCTCGACCTCGAGCGGCAGCGCCGCGTCGCGCTCGGGATGCTCACCCATCACGAGCTGCATGTTCGCGAGGATATGCGCCCGGCGCACGCGCCACTCCTCGATGCTGCGCACGGGCTGCAGCGCCCCCGCCGCGTCGGCGTAGACCATCAGGTTCGTGCGGTCTTCGTAGATGGGCATGCCGTTGGCGTCCACCTTCCATGCCGTATCCTGTGCCGTTGCCGCCCAATCCTGGCCGGCGCAGCCGGATCCTGTTACAGTCCGTTCCGCTCCGCCGGGATCCGCTCCTGCATGATCTCCCGCAGGCCCACGAGCTTGTCCTCGATCAGCTCGCGATTGATCATGTAGCCGTAGGCTTCGCCATGCCAGCCGAGGCGCGAGTCGGCGTCGCACAGCGGGATTGCCGCGAGCGCGTTATCCAGCTCCGACCGGCAGGCCGCCTCCATGCGATCGAGCAGCGCGCGCTTCTCCTCCGCGTCCTCGGAGGCGTAGTAGGCGTCGCGCGCGAGCAGGAACTCCACGACGTTCGCGGCGCTGATGAGCTGCGCGAGGCAGAACCCGGCCATGTCGATCTCGCGCTGCATGTCCTCGAGCTGGCGGCCCTGCGCCTTGGGCAGGCCCTCGCGCATGATCTCGATGCCCTCGGCCCACTGCTTTGCGACCGCGCGGTAGCACTCCAGCACCTTCTCCGCGCCGAACGGGGTGATCCAATCGAGGCGGTCGCCGCCGAGGTTCGTGTCCAGCAGCCACGAGCGCGGGAACTTCTGATCGGCCTGATCGAACATGAAGTGGAAGGCCGGGCCGCGCGAGATCGGGCCGTAGTACATGACCGGGATGGAGGTCGGGAAGTCGTCCTGCGCGGTGCAGAGCTGCTCCCAGCCCGCGACCATGTGCGGCGCGGCGTCCGGGCCGAAGTGGCGCGTGGCGATCGCGGTCAGCGCCTCATCCACCGATGGCTGCGGCGCGAAGGTCATCTCACCCGCGACCTCAGTGGCGAGCGAGGTCATGTTGCCGAAGTTCCAGCAGGTCATCATCCCCGTGGTCCCTGACTCGACCAGCGTCTGCCACTTGCGCGCGATCTTCTGCAGCGTCGGCAGGTAGGGGATGTTCGGGGTCTCGTGCGTGGTGCCGATCTGCACCTTCGCGTAGACCGGCATGCCGCGCTCGCGCTGGAACTCCGCCACGCCATTGAAGCGCGCCGATGGCCCGATCACCTTGATCGAGTACTCATCGTTCTTGTACTCGAAGCCGCAGGCCTCGGTCATCTCTCCGCGCTCGTAGTCGCCCATGACGATCACGTCGTCGGGAAGCTGCTCCAGCACGCCCCGCTGCGGGTCCTCCTCCCACATGCTCCACGACCAGTTCCACGCAATGACCTCGGCCTCGGGCTTCGCGGCCTTGATGCCCTCGCGCAGCAGCCCGACGATCTCGCCGACGACGTCCTGCGGCGTGCGCTCGGCGCACCGCGGGCACATCGTCCCGGCCTCGATCATCTCCGTGATCTGCTCGGCGTTGCCCGGCACGCGCGTGTGGCACCAGCAGTGGCTCGGATACTCCGACGCGGTGATCAGCAGCACGCCCGCAAGCTCGGGCACGCGCTCGAAGACGAACTGCGACGACTCGCGCAGGTAGGTCTTCACCTGGTCGGTGCTGGAGCACAGGTAGTTGACGGGCTTCATGCGGCACAGCGGGCCCTTGACGTGCGGATACTTCTCCCAGAACGGATCGTCCTCATCGATGCCCATCGGCTCGTTCATGTAGAGAAAGACCTTCATGCCGAAGCGCGCCGCCCGCTCGCAGAGCTTGCGCAGTTCCGCGCAGATAGCCTCGGCGTTCTCGCCGAACTCGGGGAAGGCCGAGGTCTTCGCGAACTTGCGCAGTGAGCCGCGCAGCCAGATGCCGTTGAAGCCGTGCATCGCCAGGCGCAGCAGGATGTTCTCGTGGTAGAACTGATCGGGGCCCGCGTCTTCCTCGACAAACGCAGGGTACTCGCACTTGACGGTCCGCCAGTTGCTCTCGAAGGGCGGGCCGACGAAGCCGCTCAGCTCCTCGACGTAAAACGGCGAGAGCGCCGAGCGGTGGATGCGATGCTTGAACAGCGGCGAGCGTGACTCGGTCATCGCCGGCGCGAACGGCCCGCCGCGCTCGCGCATGAGCGCGATCAGCCGGAAGGTCCCGTGCAGCAGCCCGACCGGCGACGCGCCCGCGACCTCGATGCCATCCTCGGAGATCGACAGTCGGTGCGCGTCAGGGCTGTTGCCCACGCTCGCATCGACGGTGAGCCGGATCTCGCGCTCGGTCTCGCTGATCGGCACGCTGTATGACAGGCGCAGCACATCGCCGAGCACATTCGCGGCCGAGATGGCCGCGGGCTCGTCGGACTCACGCACGACGGCCCATGAGCCGTCGATGGTGACGTCGCCGGGCTGCGCGGTCGCGCCGGGCCGGTAGGCGATCTCGGTCCAGATCGGCGACCGCAGGTCAACTGAGAAGGGCATCGTATCCGCGAGACGCATGGTTACAGACCTCCAGAGGGCCAGCAGCCGTCTGTCGTTCGTCGTTGTCGTCAGCTTGCCACCTGCAACTTGCCACTGTCGTTACGCGCCGTACCCCATCGTGGTGTAGTACGCGAGCTTCTCCTGGCGCACGTCGG
>JALGSW010000036.1 GCA_029821635.1 Candidatus Zipacnadia bacterium | reverse complement strand
TGAGCGCGACGTCGGACACGTCCATCGTCACCATCGTGCCGCGCGCGACCCCCGCGAAGATGTTGTACATCGCGCCCTCGCCGAGGTACTGCGCGTTGCCCGCGATCACGCCCGGCACCGGCACGAGCACCACGATGTCATCGAAGCCCTCCGGCGCGTAGGTCTCCATCTGGTCATCGACCGCGTCCCGATCGAGCTTGATCGGGTTCACGGTCACGAGCATTCGCCCGTTGCGCTCGGCCAGCGCACCGTAGCGCGCAGGCAGCGTCGCGAGGCGCTCGTCGTCCACGTCGGTGGCGACCACCAGCGCGGGGCCGTCCGGGTGCTCCAGCGCGCGCTGCACGTGCATCTGACCCATCGGCCCGGCGGCGCCCGCGATCAGCATCGTGCCGCCCTTCACGGGCTGCACCGAACGCGTTGTCGCGTAGGCCTCGGCAATGTTCAGGCCGCTCGCGCCAACGTAGCGCGTGGCGTCGTAGTGGACGCGGCCCGCGTCCACCTCGACCGCGCGCTCCAGCGGCTTGGCGATCATCAGGCACAGCACGCCGCCCTCAGCCAGCAGCTTCGCGAGGCCCTCGACCTGATCGGCGGTCGGATCGAGCAGGATGAGGTCGTCGATCCCGCCGCGCTCGGCGGCGATCGTCTCAAGCTCACTCTCCGAGGAAACGCGGATCACCTGCACGCCCTCCGTGGCCGCGTCCGCAAGTAGCGGCTCCAGGCTCTGCGGGGCGTTGAGCGCGATGATCGCCGAGGGGTGCGGTCCCTCGATGAGCGCGCCCACGGTGAAGCCCTCGCGGGCGTTGGGGCCCGCGACGATCGCGAGCGTGCCGCCCCTCGCAATCTGCTTGCGCGTCTCCACGCGGAAGGCGTGGACCACGCAGGCCCACGGCTCGGCGAGCGCCGCCTCAGAGTAGCCGATGCCCTCCGGGATCGGGATCAGGTAGCAGCCGTCATCGCCATCGAGGATCGGGCGGGTGATCTTCACGAACTGCTCGAGGCCGCCGTGCAGCGCGTAGCCGAAGGCGAGCCCCTCACCGTTGAAGTAGATGTCCGCCTGCATCACGAAGCGGTCGCCGACGGAGAATTGCTCCGCACGCTCCTCGCCGACCTGAACGATCGTCAGGGCGACCTCGTGGCCGAGGATGACTGGATCGTTCTTGAGGTCGCGGCCGGAGATGCGCGGGTGGTCGGGCCCGAGGCGCAGCACTTTGATGTCTGAGAAGCACAGGCCGCAGGCGTCCACGCGGGCGAGCAGCTCGTCGGGCGCGATCTCCGGCATGGGCCACTCGACCGGCTGCTTGTTCTGGCCAAGGTTCTCAAGACCTGTGCCGTAAAGCGGCCAGGTCACGTTGGTGTCAGGCACTGGTGCGGTTCCGTCCACGAAACGGTCGTACTCGCTCATCGAGGTCCTCCGATGTCTAAGGGCTGTAGCCCGTGCTGCGCCACGGGGCCGTCATCCTTCCTCCCCCTCTTCCGTGCGCTTGCGCCCGGAGAGGGGGTCGGGGGGAGAGGTCATTCCGGCTACTGACTGAGCAGCGCCTGGCGGTAGTGCTCGTCCGGTCGGGTGTAGATGCGGTCGAGTTCAGTGTCGCTCAGCGGCCTGATGCCGCCCCAGCCGGCCGCGCCGAGGCGCACGCGCGCGGCCTTCACGGCCATCGCCGTCGCCCCCAGCACCTGCGCGGGCGACGAGCCCATGGCGATCATCCCGTGGCTCTGCATCATGATGACCTTCGGCGGCTCGTTCCAGCGCTCGATGAAGTCATCAACTGCCGCGCCGACCGCCTTCGCCAGCGGCAGGCCTGGGTCGGTGTAGGGCACCCGGGCGGATTCGGGGCCGCAGCAGACGACCTCGTCGGGGAAGAGCCGCCCGCGGATCGCCTCCTCCGGCTGCTGAGAGCACAGGAGCGCGTTGATCGGCGTCGGGTGCGTGTGCCCGACGAACTCAATGCCGGGCAGGTCGAGCAGCAGTGCGTGCAGGAAGGTCTCGACCGACGGGCGCAGGCCATCGGCGTCGATCGACGCCGCGGTCAGGCCCTCGGTGACCTCCTCGTCCGTCAGCGCGTCGGCGGCGAGCAACTCGCGGGCCTTCTCGCGCGACACGCGCACGAACCCCGCCGGCTCGATGCCGACCAGCGACGTGCCCGAGGCCTTCACGAAGAAGCTCTCTTCGTCGGCGGCGGCGGACGTGTTGCCCTCGCCGAGGATGATGTAGTCGCTCGCCGGATCGCCCAGCTCGCGGGACATGTCTACGAGTTGCTGCAGGCGCGTCTGTGTCTGCGGCATCGTGATCCCTTCTGACTGTCAACGAGTGTGTCCGAGTATTCGCTGTCGGTCGCGCGATGCCCTGCGCCGATGCACATTCGCACACGAACAGGGCGCCCCGAAGCAGGGCGCCCGGGCGTCGTCCTGCTGTCGTTCTCCCCCCTCGTCCCGCCAGACTTCGCGCAGCGAAGTCCAGGGAGAGGGGGGCCGGGGGGGAGAGGCCGCCTACAACTCCGCCCGCATCGTGTGCCAGTCCGTCGCCTGCTGGTAGGCGTCGCCCACGCGCATGATCGTGTCCTCGGCGAAGGGCCGGCCCATGATCTGCAGCCCGACCGGCATGCTGTCAACCATCCCGCACGGGATGCTCAGCGCGGGGATACCCGCGAGGTTCACCGGGATGGTGCAGATATCCGCGAGCTTCATCTGCAGCGGATCGTCGGCCTTCTCGCCGATCCCGAACGCCACGGTGGGCGACGTGGGGGAGAGCAGCACGTCATGGTCCTCGAAGGCCGCGTCGAAGTCCTGCTTGATGAGCGTGCGGACCTTCTGCGCCTTCAGGTAGTAGGCGTCGTAGTAGCCTGCGCTGAGCGCGAAGGTGCCGAGCATGATGCGCAGCCGCACCTCCGGCCCGAAGCCCTCGCCGCGCGACTTCGCGAAGAGGTCGTAGACGTCCTCGACCGCCTCGTCGGTGCGGTGGCCGAAGCGGACGCCGTCGAAGCGCGCGAGGTTGCTGGCGGCCTCGGCGGTGGCGATGAGGTAGTAGACCGCGAGGGAGAAGTCCACGTTGGGCATGCCGACCTCCTCAACGGACATCCCGAGCCCCTCGAGCTCGGTGATCGCCGCCTCGATGGTCGCCTTGACCTGCGGATCGATGCCCTCGCCCATCAGTTCGCGCGGGACACCCGCGCGCAGGCCGCTCACGTCGCCGGTGAGCGCCGCGACGTAGTCGGGCACCGGCACGTCCGCGGAGGTCGCGTCGCGCTGATCGCGGCCCGCGAGCACGTTCATCGTCAGCGCGCAGTCGCGCACGTCCTTGGCCAGCGGCCCGACCTGGTCGAGCGACGAGGCGTAGGCGATCAGTCCGTAGCGCGAGACGCGGCCGTAGGTGGGCTTGAGGCCGGAGATGCCGCAGAGTGAGGCGGGCTGGCGGATCGAGCCACCGGTGTCGGAGCCGAGCGCGATCGGGGCCAGTCCGGCCGCGACCGCCGCTGCCGAGCCGCCCGACGAGCCGCCCGGCACGCGGTCGAGGTCCCACGGGTTGCGCGTGACCTGGTACGCAGAGTTCTCCGTGGAGGAGCCCATCGCGAACTCATCCATGTTGGCCTTGCCGACCATCGGCATGCCCGCATCGCGGCAGCGGCGCACCGTGGTGGCGTCGTAGGGCGGGTGGAAGCCCTCGAGGATCTTCGAGCCGCAGGTGGTCTGGACGCCGCGCGTGCACAGCACGTCCTTGATGGCGATGGGGACGCCCGCGAGCGGCCCGAGCTTCTCGCCGCCCGCGCGCAGGTCATCGATCTGCCGCGCCTGCTCCAGCGCCTGATCGCGGGTGAGCGTAAGGAACGCGTCCACCTTCGGCTCGACCTCGTCGATGCGCGCAAAGTGTGCTTCCGTGACCTCAACGGCCGAGACCTCGCCGGATGCGAGGCGCTCGCCGAGTTCGTATGCAGTCAGTTCATGCAGCTTCACGGTGTTTGCCTCCGTGGGAAGAAGCTCTTTTCGTGGTGCGCACGTGAGACCGTGTGCGGACGAGGGCGCCCGCACCACATGGTAGTGCGCCGTTCAGTCCTCAACAATGCGCGGGACTTTGAAGAAGTCATCGGCCGCATCGGGCGCGTTGCCGACGACCTCCTCGGGCGTGAGCGACTCGCCGACCTGGTCCTCGCGGTAGACGTTCGTCATGGGAATGACGTGCGAGGTGCCCTGGATCTCATCGGTGTTGACCGCCTGGAGCTTGTCGGCGTGTTCGAGGATGCGGCCCATCTCGTGCTGGAGGCGGTCAATCTCCTCGCTGCTGAGCGCCAGCCGCGCGAGAGTGGATACGTGTTCAACGACGTCGCGTGCTACATCGGGCATGGGGATGGTCCTCCCGCCTGGAATTCGTGGCGTGCGGGTCAATCTTATCAGTCGAGCATGGGAGCGTCAACTTTGCCTGCTCACTCAAGCTGGTGCCCGCCGTACGTCGTACGGAGGGGCCGTCCTGAGCCACCGCGTCGTTTGCGGTTGCGAAGTCGGCCCTACCGTTAGTCGCTGTAGTAGTGCGCGTCCGACGGTTGCCGTCCTCCGCGGGCCGACTTCGGCGCTCGTAAACGGCACTCGCGCCTCAGGACGGCCCCTCCGTACGGCAAACGACTCTCGCGCGACTTCTGGGTAAAGGCGAGCCAGAACGACGAAGGGCAGCCTCCGCCATTACCGCGCCAGCTCGATCCAGCCAGCCTCGGCCAGCGGCTCGAGGAAGACCTTGATGCGCGACGCATCCTCGTCGTCGATCTGCCGAGCGGGGAAGAGCAGACGCCGGCTGATCAGCCCCTGCAGCTCCTGAGCGGTCTTCATCGCGCCGACGATGCTCCCCACGTTGCGCGTGCCCGGCTCCGCCACGAAGAAGTAGGGGAAGGACGCGTTCACCGTCTCCTGCAGCTCGCGGGTGCGCCCGACGTCGCCCGCGCGCCCTGCCTCCAGCAGCGCCACCAACAGCTTCGGGCAGGCGTTGGCCATGCCCATCACCGCGCCCTGGTAGCCCATCAGCGCGGAGACACCGAGGAGCTGCTCGGAGCCCTGCATGATGACAAAGTCCTCGCGCCCGGCAAGCTCCTGGACCAGGTTGATGCCGCGCTCGATGTTGCCCGAGCTGTCCTTGAGGCCGATGATGCGCTCGTGGTCGGCCAGTTCGAGGATCGTGTGCACCTCAAGCGGGTTGTCGGCGCGCGCGGGGATGTCGTAGATCACCAGCGGCACCGCCGCGGCCTCTGCCAGCGCGACGAAGTAGTCGCGAAGCTCGCTCTGGGCGTACAGGAAGTAGTAGGGGCAGGTGGCGACGACCGCGTCCGCGCCGAGTTCCGCCGCTCGCTCCGCCTGGATGAGCGTCTCCTTGTAGGAGGGCGATGAGACGCCGGTCAGCAGCGGGATGCGCCCGCCGAGAGCGTCGGCGCAGGCGTCGATCATATCGAAGCGCATCTCGCGGGTAAGAGACGGCCCTTCGCCCGACGAGCCGATGGCGAAGATGCCCGCGCAGCCCGCGTCGATGAACCAGTCCATCAGTCGAGCGACACCCTCGCGGTCAACCGCATCGTCTTCGGTTAGCGGCGTGGTCGTGGGGGGAACAATACCCTTGAGGTCACTTGCTTGAAGCATGGCGGAGGCGCCTCCCTGGAGCGTCTACATGCTGGTCCGCAAGATAGCGCCCCCACCTGCTGTTGTCAAGCTACTGCGCAAGTCCATCAATGGAAGCAGGTGCCGACGGCCATCGCGGCTAATCTGCCCGCACGGCAGACCGTGCCGCATCACCGATGAACAGCTCGATCGTAACCGATAGCGTCAAGGACGCGTGGACACGAACCCGGACGCTCCTGCTCACAGAGCGGGACATCGGCCGGTGGCTCAAGTACGGCTTCATCGCGATGCTCGGGGCCACGGCGATGCGCGGCGGGGCGGGGATGAACTTCTCGACGCCGATGGGCTCGTCGGACGGGAGCGGCGGGGACTGGGGCGACTGGAGCGGGCCCGGCAGCGTCGGCCCTGAGGTCGTGGACGCGTTCCGGGCCGCGGCTGAGTGGCTCGCGGCGAACATCGCGAACCTCGTGATCCTCGCCATCGGCCTTCTGACCGTCTGGCTGATCGTCTGGGTGGCTGTCCTTTACATCCGCAGCGTCTTCCGCTTCATCTTCGTCGAGGCGGTCGCCGCGCCGCGGGAGCCGCGGGTGGATGCGTCGTTCCACCGGCACACGGGCCTGGGGCTGTCGCTGCTGCTGTGGAACTTCGTGCTGGCGCTGATCCCGCTGGCGCTCATCATCGTGGCGCTGGTGCCGATCCTGAGCAGCATCGGCCTGATCGCGTCCGGCAAGCCGGTCGGCGCGGTGGTTGGCGTCGGCGGGATGTTCGGGCTGATAGGCGTGATCTTCTTCGCGCTCCTGCTGCTGATGATGGGCCGAGGGCTGACCGACGACTTCCTCGTGCCGGCGATGTACGCGCGCCGCTGCCGCGTAATGGAGGGCTGGCGGCACGTCGCGCGAGCCTGGCACGGGGAGCTTGGCAACGTGATATTGTTCTACCTGCTGAAGTTCGTGCTGGCGATCGGCGCGGGGATCATTACGGGCGTGGTCGGGCTGGCATCACTCCTGCTGCTGATCGGCCCGGTGCTGAGCCTCGGTGGCGTGGTCACGCTGATCGCCATGTCGGGGATGGAGCCGCGCGCCGCGTTGACCATCTTCGGCGGCCCGGCACTGATCGCGATGATGCTGGGCGGCATCGCTTACGGCTACATCGTGAGCGTGGCGCTGCTGCCCGTGAGCGTGTTCTTCCAGGCGTACTCACTCGCGTTTGTGGGCAGGCTCGACGCCTCGCTCCGGACGATCTGACGACTGTCGCAATCTGGAGGCAGGACCATGGAGACCTACGGCATCTGGATCATCGTCGGTGTGATCGGACTGATCATCGACCTGCTCTCGGGGACCCTCTTCATGCTCTGGGTGGCGGGCGGATGCTTCGTGGCGGCGATCGTCTCGGCCCTGCTGCCCGAAGTGGCGTGGGCGCCGTGGGCGGCGTTCGTGGTCGCCACCTCGGTGCTGCTCTACCTTGGGCGGCCGCTGGCCCGCCGCTTCCAGCAGCAGCGCATCACCCCGTCGAACGTGGACGCTGTCATCGGTCGCGAGGGCATCGTGCTCGAGACGATCGACCCGATACAGAACACCGGCCGCGTGCGCATCGGCTCGGACGAGTGGCGTGCGCGCGCTGACGACCAGATCCAGTCGGGCGAACGCGTCTGTGTGCTCGGCGTGGAGGGCGCGACGGTGATCGTGACCGGCTGGGAGCCGCGCACGGTGTAGGCGAGCAGGGCCGGTCCGTGGACGGCTGCTTCCCCGCCGCGCGGGCGCTTGAGATCTGACCCGGCGTACATGCAGACGCACAGTGCAACCGGCGTAGGCACAAGGAGGGCGTTCCTGATGATGACCGCGGTTTGGATCGTGCTTGGTCTGATGGCAGTGATTCTCCTCAGCCAGGCCATCTTCGTGGTACGGCAGTACGAGCGCGGCGTGATTGCCACGCTCGGCCGCTACGCGTACACGGCTGACCCGGGGCTCACGTTCATTATGCCGTTCGTGCAGACCATCGAGAAGGTGGACGTGCGCGAAACGGTACTGGACGTTAATCCTCAGCAAGTTATCACTGAGGACAATGTCGTCGTGACCGTGGACGCGGTGATCTACTACGAGGTCACCGACCCCTTCCGCCGCGTCTACAACGTCACGGACTTCCGGCTGGCGGCGACGAAGCTCGCGCAGACGAACCTCCGTAACGTCATCGGCGACCTGGAGCTGGACGAGACGCTGACCTCGCGCGAGACGATCAACGCCCAGCTCCGCGCGATCCTCGATGACGCCACGGACAAGTGGGGCGTGCGCGTCACGCGCGTCGAACTGCAGCGCATCGATCCGCCGCAGGACATTACCGAGGCGATGAGTCGGCAGATGAAGGCCGAGCGCAACAAGCGCGCCGCGATCCTCGAGGCCGAGGGTATTCGCGAATCCGCCATCCTCCAGGCGGAGGGTCAGCGCCAGGCCGCGATCCTCGAGGCGGAGGGTCAGGCGCAGGCTATCCGCGAGGTAGCCGACGCGGAGAAGTTCCGCGAGATCGCAGTCGCCGAGGGGCAGGCCAAGGCCATCGTGAACGTCTACGGCGCGATCCACGAGGGCAACCCGACCCACGACCTGCTCGCGATCAAGTATCTCGAGACGCTCCAGCGCATGGCCAACGGCAAGGCAACGAAGATATTCCTGCCGATCGAGGCCAGCGGGGTGCTCTCAGGCATCGCCGCGATGGGCGACGCCTTCGAAGAGGGCCGCATGAGCGCCACCGAGGGCGGCTCCGTGCAGTAGCGACCGCCGGGGAGGGTCGTCGCATGACCAGGACAGCCTGTGTGCTCGCGTGCATCGTCGCACTCGCCACCACTGCGTGGGCGGAGACGATCACGCTGACGGTCACCAATCCGCTCGATCGGGCCCGGCCCGACGCGATCTGCGTCGGGCCGGCCTCGCTGCTCGGGGCCGACGTTGAGCCCGGCGCCTACGCTGGCGCGTCCAGCGACGGACAGAAGGTCGCGGTGCAGGTCGATGATCTCGACGCCAACGGCGCCGCCGACGAGTTCGTGATGGTGCTCAATCTCGGCGCGAACGAGGCCCTCCTCGTGTGGGTGGACCTCGCGAAGCCCTGGGAGGGCCCAGACCGGGCCGACGTGCGCCTCTCGTGGCGCTACGAGGGTTACGCGGCGCTGGAGACGGACGTGATGGCCGCCGGGCTCTACGGGATCTACGCGCCCGCCAACTTCGCGGCCTCGCTGCAGTGGGACCTCTACGGCAAGCGCCCGGAGGCGCGGGGGCTCTCACTCGACGCGCTGGAGAGCGTGAACTACCACGAGGATAACCCGATCGCGGTGGACTACCTGCTCGTCGGCAATAGCGTGGGCCTCGGCGGACCGACGATCGGTCGCGGCCGGCCGCTGGTCGGCGAGAACGGCGACTACACCTACCGCGAACTGTGCAACGGGCCGGTGCGGGCGGGCCTGGAGGTGCGCGTCACCGGCTGGGGAACGCCCGCCGGCGGCCTCTACGATGCGAAGATCAACTACCTCGTCTACGCCGGCCACGACTTCATCGACGCGGGCTTCACGCTGACGGAGCGCAAGCCGTGCACCGGGCGCTTCGGCCTCGGCGTGCGGCGCATCCCGCACCCGGACATGTTCCTGGGCGATGACGCGGCGGGCGTGCTGGCGGTCATGGGCCAGCAGGAGGGGATCGTCGGGAAGACCGGGCTCGCGGTGCTCTTCGAGCCGGAGCGCTTCGTGCGCTGGGGCGTGGAGTCCGACGAGACGGACGCGTACATGGTCTACCTCAGCCCGGTCGAGAGCGATGGGAAGGACGCCTACCGCGCCCGCCTGGCGGGCGTCTGGAGCGAAGCGGGGATCGCCACCGACGAGGCGATGGGGGAGCACGTGCGCGATCTCGTGCTGCGGCTCAATGCGCCTGTGGAGGTGGCGAAGTAGCGGCGAAGGCGCCGCGCTGAACGACGCCTCACCCCCCCGCCCCCCTCTCCCTGGCGCCTTCGGCGCAAGCGGGAGAGGGGGGAGAACGGCAGCGTTTGCCGTCCGGCCGTATGACGCGTGATCAACGCAACTCAAACCTACGACGCACGACGGAGATGACACGATGAAGATCGGGGTTCGCAACGGTTCGATGGGCTTCCCGGAGATGGCAGAGCTGTTCCAGCAGGCCGCGCAGATCGGCTTCGAGGGCGTGGAGCTGGACATCCGCGCCGACTGGCAGGATGAGTCGGTGATGTCGCCCGAGGGCCGCGCGGAGATCAAGCGCCTCGCCGGGGAGACCGGCGTCGAGGTGCCCTCGCTGTGCATCGGCGCGCTCTGGTCGTTCAGCCCTGCCGCCACCGATCCGGAGACGCTGGCGACTTCGCGCGAGATCATCGCAGCGACCATCGAGGCTGCCGCCGACCTTGGCGCGGGCTGGATCCTCGTGCCGGTCACGCCCTCGGACGAGGACATCTCCCACGAGGAGTGCCAGGCGCGCTGGATCTCCGAGATGAAGGGCCATGCGGCTATCGCCGAGGCTGCGGGCATCGTGCTGTGCCTGGAGAACGTCGGCCGCGGCTGCGGCAAGTCCGCGGATGACCTGCTCGCGCTCGTTGCGGGCGTGGACAGCCCCAGCGTGCGCACCTACTACGACCCCGGCAACGCCTGTGCCTTCGGCCACGACGCGGTGGAGGAGATTCGTCAGCTTGCCGAGATGATCGGCGTGGTGCACATCAAGGACCGCGACGCCGACCTGCTGGGCGACGGCGTCGTGGACATCCCTGGCTGCGTGGAGACCCTCCGCGAGGTCGGCTACGACGGCTGGCTGATCCTCGAGACGCCCGCGACGGACGACCCGTTGGAGGCCGGGAACTACAACCTGACGTATCTGCGAGACGTGGTTGACTGAGGGAGGCGAGTGCCGTGGCGCGGGCATTACGCACAGTGATTGCGGCCGCCCTCGTGGCCGCGACGGTCTGTAGCGCGTGGGCGCAGCCGGCGCCCAATCCTGAGCAACAGCGCTTGCAGCAGGAGCGCGCGCAGGACATCCGGGAGATGGCGCGCCAGCAGGGCGCGAACATGGGCGTCGTGACGATGGCATTCGGCGGCGACGGTCAGGGGAACCTCATGCGCATGGGCGGGCCGGGCAACGCGCAGGGCGTCCCGGAGCAGATGATCCTCGTCGACGCCGACGTCCAGTGGGTCTTCGTGATCCATGGCTGCACGCTCTACCGCTATGAAGCCGCTGCGGATGGGGCGTTGGAGGCCGGCATCGAGGTGGACCTGCGCACCCCCGATGAGGTCGAGCGCGGCGAGGCGGCGGAGGGCGCGTTCATCTGGCCCGACCCGGCGATGGTCCCGGTGACGGCCGAGTGGAGCGCGCTCACGAACTCGCTGATGGTGCTGCGCGGCGGCGTGCTGATGCAGTTCTCGCCGGAGCTTGAGTCGCTGGCGGAGTTCGACATGCGGACCGAGCGGGAGAAGCAGGTGCCGCGCATCCGGGTGCAGATGGGGCCCGTGCCCGCGCCGCAGGCGCCACCGGCCCCGCCGCCACCGGACGCAGCGGGGCAGTAGCGTCGCCTGGCCTCAGAACGGCTGACAGGCTGGAAAGCCTGTCCCACAAACAACTGACGGCGAACGGCTGGAGGCGAGACGGCAGACAGGCTGGAAGCCCTATCGTGGCGCAGGCTTCCAGCCTGCGGTTTCCACGACTACCAGCTCTCAACCGCGGTCTCGATCATCGCGAGGTAGTTCTTCACGGTCTGGGGCGTGAGTTCCGCGGTGTGCGGGGAGGCGGTGGGGCAGAGGATGAAGCCGCCGCCGGGCGCGCCGGCATCGATCGTGCGCTTCACCGTCTCCACCAGCACGTCCGTCGGGTCGTGGTACAGATCGCCGATCTGAATGTTGCCCTCGAGGCAGACGCGGTCGCCGATGCGGCGCTTCGCATCCTCGAAGGTCACATCGCCCAGCGGCGGCCCCTCGATCGGATGCAGGCAGTCGGCCCCGAGCTCCACGAACTCCTCCAGGATCCCGTTCAGCGGCCCGTGGCAGTGGATGTGCCGCAACATCCCCGCCTTGCGCAACCGATCGCGAACCGGCCGCCCGCGCTCGACGACGAACTCGCGGAAGTCCTTCGGCCCCGCCAGCGGCGGCGTCATGAACTCCTCGCCCGAAGTGGCGTAGATCGGCCCGACGTCCTGCGAGATCGCCCAGTCGAGCATCTCCAGCGTGCGCTCAAGCAGCGTGTCTACAGCCGCAAGGATGCGTCCGCGATCGGTGATCGACCAGATCGCGAGCCGATCCGAGCCGGTCAGCAGCGCGAGCGCGTAGATTGGCACGGGAAGTGCACACATGACGATCCCACGATCCCCGATTTGCTGCTCCATGTCGCTGAAGTGCGAGAGGTCGGGGCGGATGGGCTCGTAGGGGATGGCCATGATGCCATCAAGATCGTCGAGAGTCTTGACGAAGTATTCGGTGGCGAGGCCGGGCAGTCCGCGCGTGCTGGCCTTCCGGGCGGCGGTCAGCGGCCCTCCGGGCGTCTGTATCGTGGTGCGCTGGATGATCCAGTCGCCGACGTCCTCGCTCTCGGTCGTGGCCTCGATGGGATGAGCGGAGAGGACGTAGCCGCCGCCGATGCCGGCGCCGAGTTCGTATGCTCCGTGCTCACGCACGGCCTCGATAATCGGCCGGTAGCTCTCGTGGCGCGTCTCACACCAGCGCTCGTCCCACGCACGGACGCCGCGGACGTGGATCGGGAAGTGATCGGGCTCCTCGAGGCGGATTGCGGACATCATGCGCTCTCGCTGGGTCATCGCGGGCCTCCATCGGCAGGCTGGGCCGGGCCTGCCGACCTTCGCCGCACAGGCGTCGCGACCTCCGCGCGGCTCGGATTCGCACGTAGGCGGCGAGGGAGCCTCGGCTTGACTCGGGCCTGTGTGGCGCAATATAATGCCCGCGCACGCCTGTGCGGCCGCTTGTCCCGGCTTTGCCGGAGGATAGTGGAAACACAACTCCAGGGAGGAGTGTCGTCGTGGCCAACGAGGATGCGGGGCGCAATAAAAAGGTGACGGCCACTGAGCCCCAGGGCCGGGCCCGGGCAGCAGGAGCCCGCAAACCAGGGGTCGTCGCGAACTTGATGGAGCGCTGTCGGGAGACCGTGCAGAGCATCCGCCTGCCACGGCCCGACTGGCGCACCTTCGCCTGGGGCCTGCTGCTGCTGATCATGATCGTCCTGATCGTGCGCAACTGGGCGCCGGTGAGGATCAACGTCTTTGGGTGGTACCTCGACGCCCCAAAGGCCGTCGTTTTCGCGGTCATCTTCGCACTTGGGATGGTCACGTCGTGGCTGCTTGAGATGCGCCACCGGCGCGCTCGCCCGGCCCGGAGGGCCGAGGAGGCAGCCGTCGAGGCCATCGACGAGCGCGCGACGCCCATCGACTATGAGGACGAGGTCGTCGCGGCCGAAGAGGCCCCCGGCGAGCTGCCGCTCGACGCGGAGGAATCCGCCGAAGCGGACCCGATCGAAGAGGACCAGCCGGTCGCGGCTGAGGATGAGCCCGAACCGGATGCGACGCCTGAGCAGTTCGCGCCGCTCGCCGATGCTGGTGAGTCGGCGGACGCGGAGGAAGACGTCATCGAGGTGCCTCAGGATTTCGCTCCTGCCGCCGCGAGCGACGATGCCGCTGGCGACGAGATCACCTTCGACGAGCCCGCGGATGATCCCGACGCCCTGCGCTCGCTCGATGCCGACGTCGACGCCGACCTCGAGCTGGAGGACGCGGGCAATAACGGGGACGAAGCCACGGACGACGCGGACGACGAGGACGACGGGAAGCCGTTCTGGCGATTGTGAGCGGGGAGGAGAGCACATCGTGACAAGACGGGTTCGGACGTCGCTGCTGATCACCATCCCGTTCGTGCTGCTGCTCAACGCCGACAGCGTGATCGTGAGTACGCGCATGTACGGAGACGAGTCGGGCGTGCGGCGTGTACGCGCGACCGCCGACAGCTCGATGCAAGAAGAGCTGGTGAAGTGGACGAAGGAAGTCGCGCGCAGGTACTATCGCGAGCCGATCCACGTCACCACGGACAGCGTTGAGGTCGCGCGGAGCAACCAGATAAGCAACCTCGGCGCGATCGAGGGCGTGACGGCGACCGCCGCGGACATCGTGCAGAACCCCCTGTCGCTCGTCACGCAGTACTCGTTCCAGGAGACCATCAAGGTGGACTTCCTCGGCAACGAGCGGGAGAGGGCCGCCGCGGACGTGATCGTCTTCGAGTACCGCCTGACGATGCCCGGCAAGATCGCGTCCGTTCAGCCGGCAGGCGCGGAGGTCGATGGCGGGACCGCGACGTGGCAGCTCAAGGCCTCCGACCTCCAGCTCGATGACGCGGAGTACACCGTGCAGGCAAGCTCCACGATGCCCCGCTGGGACGTCATCGTGCTGCTTGTCTACGTTGGCGGCTACCTGCTCTACCGCCTGATCGCGCTCTTCGTGAGACGCGCCCGCCTGCGACCGCGCAAGATCTGACAGATCGAGTTGGAGCAGCGGCCGCGGGCGCCACGCCCGCGGCCGTTTCGTGTTGCTCGCCCGAAGGGAGCTGCCCCAAGTGCCCATGCCCGGGACGAACACGATCGACTTGCGCAGTGACACCAAGACGCAGCCGGACGCCCAGATGCGCCTGGCAATGAGCGAGGCCGAGGTCGGCGACGACAAGTCCAACGAGGACCCGACAGTCCGGCGCCTCGAGGAGATGTCCGCGGAGGTTCTCGGCAAGGAGGCCGGGCTCTTCGTCGTCTCCGGCACGATGGGCAACCTCGTCTCGATCAAGACGCAGACGCGCCCCGGCCAGGAGATCATCTGCGAGCGCCAGGCGCACATCTACCTCTGGGAGGGCGGCGGGATCTCCGTGATCTGCGACCTCCTCCCGCGGCTGATCCCCGGCGTTCACGGCGTAATGGACCTCGACGACGTGGAGGCGGCGATCTCGAACGGATCGAACGTCCACGTCGGGGCCACGGGCCTGATCGAGATAGAGAACACGCACAACATGGCCGGCGGCACGACGCTGTCGGTCGAGCAGACGCGCGCGATCTGCGACCTCGCGCACGCGCACGGCATTCCGGTGCACTGCGACGGCGCGCGGATCTTCAACGCGGCGGTCGCGCTGGGCGTCGATCCGGCCGAACTCGCGGCCCCTGTCGACAGCATTCAGTTCTGCTTCTCCAAGGGCCTCGGCGCGCCGGTAGGCTCGATGATCTGCGGCCCGCGCGACTTCATCGAGGCAGCGCGCAGCGTCCGCAACGTCATCGGCGGGGCGATGCGCCAGGCGGGCGTGATCGCCGCGGCCTGCATCGTGGCGCTCGACGAGGCCCCGAAGCGCCTCCATGAGGACCACGAGCATGCGCGCAAGATCGCCGACACGCTCGTCGAGCTGCCGGGCGTGAGCGTGGACCTCGCGACAGTGCAGACGAACATCGTGAACCTCGAGGTGCGGCGGGAGGACGTGGACGCGCAGTCCCTGTGTCATGCGCTGGATGCGTATGATATCCTCGCGATTCCGCGCAGCGACGTTGAGATCCGGCTCGTGACGCACAAGAACGTGAACGACGAGGACACCGAGCGCGTGTGCCAGGCACTCCGAGAGGTGCTCGCCTGAGCTGATGCTGGAGCACACTTTCGTGCACATATCGGGCGTCGGACCCGCCACTGAGCGCAAGCTCTGGGAGCAGGGGATCGTGACGTGGGGGGATGCGCTGGACCTCGGCGCCTGCCCCACGGGCTTCTCACAGGGGCGCTGGGCGAACGGCTGCCGGGTGATCGAGGACTCGATCACCAGCCTGCGCCGCGCCGACCACCGGCACTTCGCGAGCGCCCTCTCCTCCGCCGACCAATGGCGCGCGTGGCGTGACTTCCGCCGAAGCGCCGTCTACCTCGACATCGAGACGACCGGCTGCGATCGCTGGTCAGAGGTGACCGTAGTCGGCCTCTACGACGGCAAGCACACGCGCAGCTTCGTCGCGGGCGACAACCTCGACGAGCTCCCGGAGGCGCTGGAGAGCTACGGGATGGTCGTGACCTTCAACGGGGCGAGCTTCGACCTGCCCTTCCTGCGCCGGCGCTTCCCCGGCCTGCCTACCGACCACCTGCACCTGGACCTGATGCACGCGCTCAGGCGACTGGGCCTCGGTGGGGGCCTGAAGGCGATCGAGCGGCGCCTCGGCATCGAGCGCGATGACGACCTGCAGGGCCTCGACGGCTGGGACGCCGTGCGGCTGTGGAGAGAGTACTGCAGGGGCTGTGAGGAGTCACTGGACACACTCGTACGCTACAACGCCGCCGACATCGAGAACCTCGAGGTCCTCGCCGAGAAGGCCTACGCGGGCCTGCGCGCGTCGATGGGCCTCCCTAGCGATGGCGACGAAGAGGGAGCGCCATCGCGTGAATAGTTCGACCGACGTGCAGCAGCGGGTCCCGCCTGTCTACCGCATCTTCGCCGCCGCACTGGTAATGGACCTTGCCATTGCGGCCATCGGTCTGAGTGTCCAGCTCCTGGGCAGCGAGCTCAAGGCGAGCCCGGCCATGCTTGGCTGGCTGGGCACCATCGGAGCGCTTGCCTATACGATTGGCTGCATCTTCACCGGCACACTCTCCGACCGCCTCGGCCGCCGCCTGCTCACCAGCGCAAGCTGCGTGATCTGCGGGATCGCATGGCTGCTGATGACACGGGCGACCTCGCCCTGGCAGCTCATGGCGATCCTGCCCTTCTCCGGCGCGGGCATCTCCCTGTTCTGGCCGCCGGTGCAGGCCTGGCTGTCCGAGATCACCGTGGGCGGCCGCGATCGGCTCAACCGCAACATCGGCGGCTTCAACATCGCGTGGACGATCGGCCTGATGGTCGGCCCGGTCATCGCGGGCGTGGCGTGGGAATACGGCCAGCCGGTGTTCGGCCGGACACTGCCCTTCCTGATCGCGGTGGCCTGCGCGGCGGCGATGCTGATCCTGCTTCAGACGATCCCGCGCTCGGTGCCGGGCGGAGGCGAGGCGGCTCCGGAGGATGCGGATGCGGTCCTGCCGCACGCGAAGGTGGCGTCGCGCTTCCTGCACCTCGCGTGGATCGCTAACTTCGCGAGCTGGTTCGGCCGTGGCCTCAACATCGTGGTGTTCACGGAGCTTGGAACGCGCACGGGCTTCTCCGCCTCTACCATCGGCACGACCATCTCGATGTTCCTCGCGGGCCAGCTCCTCATGTTCCTCTACCTGCGCAAGCGCTCGGGCTGGCAGTACCGCGTCTGGCCGCTGCTCGCGTCGCTGCTCATCTCGGCGGGCGCCTGGGTCCTCGCGTGGTTCGCGCACACCCCGTTCGTCTTCGGTCTGGCATTCGCGATCGCGGGGATCGGCGCGGGCGTGACTTACGTATCGAGCCTCTACTACAGTCTCGAGGGCCACGCGGTCTCACGCGGCGCGCGCGCGGGCATTCACGAGGCAGTGCTGGGCAGCGGCGTCTTCCTCGGGCCCCTGCTCGGCGGACAGGTGATGGAGCACTTCGGCCTGCGCGCGCCCTACCTCGTGACGGCCGGCGTCTTCGTCGCATTCACGGCCGTCGTCTACTTCGCGTGGCGTCAGATGCACAACGGCGTCCGACGGGCGGCCGAGCAGGCACAGACGGAGGCGAGCGGCGAGTGAGCGCACGCACCAAGGCGGTAATCCTCGCGGCGGGCAAGGGTACGCGGATGCTGCCGCTGACCGAGAGGCGACCCAAGCCACTCGTGCCCGTCGCGGGCCGGCCTCTCCTCGAACACATCGTGGGCGGGCTCGCATCGGCGGGCGTGGACGAGGTCTGCCTGGTGATCGGCTGGATGGGCGATCAGATCGTGGACGCCTTCGGCGACGGCAAGCGCCTCGGCGCGAAGCTCACCTACGTCTGGCAGGAAGAGTTCGGCGGCACGGGGGCGGCGGTCCTGCTGGCGGAGGAGTTCATCGGCGACGACCGCTTCGTGCTGGGCTGGGGCGACATCATCATCCCGCCGGAGAACTACCGCCGGATGATGGCGATCTACCGAGACGAGCGCCCTGAGGCGATGCTCGCGGTCAACCGCGTGGACGATCCGTGGGAGGGCGCGGCCGTCTACGTCGAGGACGGCTTCGTGGACCGGATCGTTGAGAAGCCGCCGAAGGGCGCTTCGACCACGAACTTCAACAACGCGGGCCTCTTCGTCTTCGGCCCGGAGTTGCTTGGCCTGCTGAAGCAGACCGAGCTTTCCGAGCGCGGAGAGCTGGAGGTGCCGTCGGCGATCCAGACGATGCTGGAGGCCGGAAGCGCGATCCGGGCCTACGCGATCGAGGGCTACTGGTCCGACGTCGCGCGGCCGTCGAGCGCGATCGCGGTTTCCGGGCGGATCATCGATCGCATGGCGCACTCGGGCCTGATTGGCCACCCGGAGGCGCGCGTGGCCGCAGGCGCGACGCTCAGGCCGCCGGTCATGCTCGGTCCGGGCGCGTCGGTGGGCGCCGCGACGCTCGGCCCGAACGCAGTCGTGATGGCGAATTCGACGATCGGTGACGGTGCGACGCTCGCGGACACGATCGTGCTGCCGGGCGCCGAGGTGGGGGAGGGCTGTGCGCTGTCGTGGACGGTGGTGGAGGAGGGCGCCACCATCCCCCCGCGCACGGTAGCGTCAGGGAGTGCGTCGGAAGCGCTCTGCCTCGGGGGTGAGTAGATGGCCGCAACTGACTCGCAGGCGGTGTTCGAGCTTCGCCCCATGAACCTGGCGGACATGCTGGACGCGGTGATCCGCCTCTACCGGCACAACTTCGGCATCCTCGTGCGGATCGCCGCGGTGCTGTTCATTCCGCTCGGGCTGCTGCAGGTGGCGAGCACCGCTGCGGCTGTCGGCGGGATCGACATGGAGTCGCCCTCCATCACGGTGCCGATGGTGACCATCATCGGAGCCGCCGGCTTGGCGGTCTACGTCCTCCTCTTCCTGCTCACAATGCCGATCATGCAGGGCGCGATGGCGAAGGCCGTGGCGCAGGCGCACCTGGGCGAGCAGACGTCCGTCAAGGACGCCTACCAGTTCGCGCTGCGGCGCTGGACCAGCCTCCTCGGCGCGACGATCCTCTACGGGCTGATCACAGTCGCGGTCGTCGCGGTCCCGCTGATCCCCGCCGGGCTGCTCATAGCCGGCGCGGCGCTTGCAGGCGACGCGACCGGTCCGCAGTTCGGCATGGCCGGGGTCCTCGCGGGCATCGCCGGCATGTTCATCGCGCTGGTCCTCTCGGTCTGGGTCACATTCAAGCTGATCTTCGGCCCCCTGGTGGTCGTGCTGGAGGACAAGCCGCCGGTTGAGGCGCTGAGGCGAAGCTGGGACTTGACAGACGGTCACTTCATCCGCGTCGCGGCGACGCTGTTCGTGATCGGCCTGCTGACCACCGCGCTCACCTACATGGTAGCGATCCCCGTTCAGATCGCGGCGGCGCTGGTGCAGGTAGTCTCACCGGCGGGCGGCCAGGCCCTCGCAGCGGCCGGGACGGTCATTGCGCAACTCTTCCTGCAGCCGATCCAGATCGTGGCCTCCGTTCTGGTCTACTACGACCTGCGCATGCGCAAAGAGGGCTTCGACCTGGTCATGATGGCCGAAACGATCGGGGAGCCGGAGCTCGCGACGCGCACGGCGGATGGCGTCGCGCGCCCGACTGCGGCACTCTACGGCATGGAGAGGCCACCCGTGCCACCCGCTGCACCCGCGATGGAACCCGCACCCGAACCGCCACCGTCCGCGGCGCCGACTCCCGCGGAACCCGCACCACCACCGAACGGAGCAAGCAATGAGCCAGGACATACAGATCAGCTTCCCAGACCTTGAGACGACCGCGACCGTGCGCCTGCTGACAGACGAGGCGCCCGACGCGGCTGAGATGCTCTGGGGCATGCTGCAGACGCCCCTGACCACGCGCGCCGTGCACGCGATCTACGCCGGACCCGCGGTGCTCGTGGAAATCCCTGAGCGCCACGGCGAGCCGCGCGGCGGGCAAATCCCGATTGAGAACGAGACGCAGCATCCCGAGCCTGGTGACATCCTGCTGCTGCCGCCCGCGGACGATCCCGCCGAGGACCTCTGGGGCGAGCCGGGCGACGAGGGTGGCGTCACGATCGCAATCTTCTACGGCGACGCCGGGCGGCCGTTCTGGCCGAGCGGCAACCAACCGGGCGCGCTCGTCGCGAAGGTCATCGACGGACTCGGCGCGTTGCGTGTGACCTGCCGCGCGGCGCGCTTCGAGGGCGCCCAACGCGTCTGCATCGCTCGCGAGGGCGCTTCGGGGCCGATCGAGGAAGTCATCATGCACTCCGACGGCGCCTCACTTGGCAATCCGGGGCCGGCGGGGGCGGGCTTCGTGATCGAGACGCCCGACGGTCGCGTGCTGGCCGAGGGCTCGGTTCCGCTGGAGCCAACCACCGTCAACGTCGCCGAGTACCGGGCGCTCATCGACGGTCTGGTGAAGGCACAGGAGCTCGGCGCGAAGCGCGTTCGGGCGCTGATGGACAGTGAACTGGTCGTGCGGCAACTCACGGGCCGCTACCGCGTGAAATCCGAGGGCCTGCGTCCGCTCTACCAGCGGGCGAGCGGGCTTATCGCCACGTTCGAGCGGTTTGAGTGCGCGCACGTGCCGCGGGAGCAGAACGCCCGCGCCGATGCGCTCGCAGGTAAGGCCGCGAAGCGATCGAAGGAGCAGCATCGCAAGCATGCACGGTGACGGCTCGTGGGCAACTGAACTAAGCTGGGTAATCGCAGACGAGTTGGTGGCGTTCTCCATATTCGCCCTCGCGGACCTCGATGCGCTGGAGGAGCAGGGCATCGGCGCCATCGTGTCGCTGACCGAGCGCTTCCCTGACGAGCTCATCGGTGAGCGACGCTTCGCGACGCTCCACCTCCCCATCGAGGACATGACTCCGCCGGAGATGGAGCAGATAGCACAGTTCGTGACGTTCGTGGACCGGCAGACAGACCTCGGCTCCGCGGTGGGTGTGCACTGCATGGCCGGCCTCGGCCGCACGGGCACGATGATCGCGTGCTACCTCGTGACGCGGGGGCGCAACGCGCAGGACGCGATAGACGAGGTCAGGCGCGCGCGGCCTGGCTCGATCCAGACCGAGCCGCAGGAGCAGGCCATCCGCCGGTGGGAGATGGCGCACTCCGGGAAGTCGGGGCTTGCGGAGTTCCTGTGAGGGGGCGGCCCCGCCGCCGCTGAAGCCTCCTCTCAATCCCGCGGGACCAGCTCGATGGCGTTCTGCGGGCAGATGAGGGAGCACAGGCCGCAACTGTCGCACAGCTCCGGATCGACCGTCGTCACGTCATCCACGCGTGAGATCGCTTGCCACGGGCAGACACGGACGCAGTCGCCGCAGTTGCTGCAGCGGCCACAGTCCATGCAGCGCGCCGCCTCCGCCCGCCCAACCTCCTCGGCAAAGCTCAGCGTGACCTCGTCGAAGTCCGCAACGCGCTCCTCCGCCGAACGCTCGGGCATCCGCTGGCGCCGCGTCAACACGATCGGCTCGCTCTCGCGGATGACCGTCTCGGGCTCGACGCGCTCCAGCGCGGGCTCGGGGCGGCTGATCTCCTCGCCGCGCAGGTAGCCCGCAATGCTGAAGGCTGCGCGCTTGCCGGCGGCCATCGCCTCGACCAGCGGCCCGGGGCCGGTGACGCAGTCGCCGCAGGCGAAGATGTCCAGCTCGCAGGTGGCGCCGCTGTCGAGGTCGGCGAGGACGCGATCTCCGTCGCAGAGCCGGTCGAGGCCGATCTGCTTGAGCCAGCCGATGTCCGGGACCTGCCCGATCGCGACGATCACCGTGTCGCACGGGATGATCTCCGTCTCGTGTTCCTGCAGCTCGAAGCCGACGCGACCGTCCTCGTCGGGAGCGGTAGCCTTCGTCCGTGCGAATCGGACGCCTGTCACGCGTCCGTGCTCGCCGACGATCTCCATCGGCTGAAGCTGATCGACCAGCTCCACGCCCTCCTCCAGCGCCTCCTCGACCTCGTCGCGCCGGGCGGGCATGTCCTCGAAGCGCCGGCGGTAGGCGAGGGTCACGCGCTCGGTGAGCCGCGCCGAGACGCGCGCACCGTCCACCGCCACGTCGCCGCCACCGATCACCAACACGTGCTCGCCGAGCTCGGGCGCATCGCCGAGGGCGTGCTCGCGCAGCAGGCGCACGCCGTCGATGACGCCCTCCAGCGTCTCACCGGGCACACCGAGCTTGCGCTGGCGGTGGCCGCCGACCGACAACAGGATCGCGTCGAAGCCCTGCGCGCGCAGTTCATCGAGCGTGACGTCCGTCCCGACCGCCACGCCCGTGCGGATCTCCACGCCGAGGCGCTCGATCTCGCTGATCTCGTGCTCGACGACGGCGCGGGGCAGGCGGTAGTCGGGTATTCCGACCGCGAGCATTCCGCCCGGCACGGGCAGGCGCTCGAAGACCGTCGAGCGGTAGCCCATCAGGGCGAGACGGTAGGCGGCCGTCAGCCCGCCGGGGCCCGCTCCGACGATCGCCACGCGCTCATCCAGCCACGGGGGCGCCTCGGGCGTCTCGGGGAGGTAGCGGCCACCGTTGTCGGCGGCGAAGCGCTTCATGCCCGCGATGGAGATCGGGTCATCGACGTCTCCACGCGTACAGGCGGTCTCGCACGGATGGTGGCAGCAGCGCCCCAGCACGCCCGGGAATGGGTGGTTCTGCTTGATGAGGCGCAGAGCGTGATCGTACTTGCCCTCGCCGATCAGGTTCAGGTAGCCCTGCACGTCCTCGTTGATCGGACACTCCCAGCGGCAGGGAGCGGTGCCGCGCGGCTGTATCTCCGCGACGATGTTGTGCGAACGATCGACCTCGTCGAGCGGCGTGATGCGATCGTTCATCAGCCCGCGCAACTCGTCGAGCGACTCGACGCCGCGCGCCTGCAGGAACTCCTCGATCTGCTTGTTGAGGCGCGTGAGGATCTCAAAGCCCTCAAGGTAGATCCCGGTGCAAATCTGCACGCTGTCCGCGCCCGCCATGATGTAGGCGAGCGCATGCTCGGCCTTGGAGACGCCGCCGCTGGCGCTGACATCAAGCGGCGTCAGCGGTGAGACCGTGTTGACCCAGCGCAGCACGAAGTTGCGCGCCCACGGTCCGCCGTGGCCCGCGTAGCCGCCGTGCATCACGGGGCGGCCCGTCTCCACGTCCACCTCCAGGCCGGTGAAGCGGTTGAAGAGAGTGACGGCCTCGACGCCGATGTCCTCAACGGCCTTGACGAAGGCCGTCGGCGAGGTGAGCTGCGGGGTGAGCTTGACGATCAGCGGCAGGTCCACCTGGTCGCGCACGCCCTGCACGACCTCAAGGATGCGCCGCTCGACGTCCTGGCCGCTGAACGCGATGGATCCGTGCGGGCAGGAGACGTTGAGCTCGAGCGCGGCGGGGCCTGCTTCGGCGACGATCGCCGTGGCCTCCAGCCAGCTCTCGAGCGACTGGCAGTCGATGTTCGGGATGACCGGGATGGACAGCGCCTCGACGGTGCGCGCGACCTCCTCGGCATACTCCTCGATGGTGAAGCGGCTGGCCTGCTCGTAGGAGTAGAACGTGAACGCGTCGCGGTCGGCCATCTCGTGCTGGATGACGCGGTAGCGCGGCGCGGGTGAAGTGCGCATTGCGACGATGTCCGAGAAGCCCTTCATGATGACGGCGCCCGCCCCAGCGTCCTCGGCGCGCTTCATCTGCCCGAGGTCCTTCGTGATGGCGGCGGAACCGGCGATCAGCGGGCTCGAAAGCTCAAGTCCAAGAAACTGCGTCATTAGCGTCGGCAAGGTTACAGACCCCTCACTGCCCGGTGTGGCGTGATTCTCAGGAGTGGCACCGGGACAGGTTACCACCATCACGCGCGAGGGTCAACAACCTCCGAGAGGCGCCTGGCGATGCTCGAACGCCGACCGTTGGGGGCCCCGAGCGGGCATCGGCAGGTCCTCTCCGGCGCATGGCGAAACCCAACCGTAGAGAGGACCACCATGCAAATTCGCTGATGCAGGGAGGCGATCTGCCGTGATGCGGAGCCGCACAGCCCTTGTAGTCATGCTCGCGATCACACTCACCTCAGCCGTCGTATGGGCGCAGGATGCAGTCCCGGCGAACGTTCAGGTAACGGTGGACGGAGCCGCAGTGGCATTCACCCGACCGATCCTGATGGTGGACATGCAGTTCCCGCTGCTGCCGGCGGACACGTTCCTGGCGGCCCTCGGCGCGACCAGCAACTGGAACGCGGGGGCGCAGCAGCTCGACATCACCCTCGGCGCGACCGCGGTGCAGATGTGGCTCGGCCGCAACTGGGTCACCGTGGACGGCCGTCGACAGGACATGGTACTTGGCCTACAGACGCTCAGCGACGTGCCCTACGTGGCCGGACCGGCCACCGCGACGCTGCTCGGCCTTGACGTCCAGTGGGACCAGCCCTCGCTGACGCTGGCGATCGGCACGCCGACGACGATGCCGGAGGGGCCGACCATCGCTGCCACGCTGCTCGAGGTCCGCACCGGCCCGCCGCCCACGCTGCTCGTGCGCGTGACTGAAAGCGGACAGGTTGGCGAAGCGCCGCTGGTCGCGGACCCGATCATCCAGCGCGGGGCGGCGGGGGAGAGCCCGATGTCGGCGCAGCTTGCCGACCTGCAGCCCGGCGACCTGCTGAACATAGTCTTCGACGAGACGAACACCGGCGTCGGGGTGCAGGCAAGCTACGCGCAGACGCTGGGCACGATCGCGTCGATCCAGGGCAACCAGCTCACGATGCAGACCGGCGCAAGCTACCCGCTCGGTGAGGGCGTCGTGGCCTACGGCTCGGACGGGGCGCCGCTGCATCTGCTCGCAGCGGTCGGGCAGGCCGCGATCATCACACAGAACCCCGGAGACAACTCCGTCTGGCGCATCCTGGCACAGCGGCGCGGCACACCGACGCCACCCGCGCTCGCCGAGCCGCTCATCGCCGCGTTCACGCTGCCGCAGTACGCTCTGCCGTTGCGTGAGGGCGACTCGCTGGAGATGCGCGTCGTCGGCACTCCCGGTGCGACCGCAAGCGTGGCACTGGGCAACAGCGGCCAGTCGCTTAACCTGCCGGAGACGGCTCCCGGCATCTACTCCGCATCGATGACGGTCCCGGCCGCACTGCTGGTGCTCGACGAGCAGCTCGTCGCTCAGCTTCAGGTCGGCGCCGCGACCTCGCCACAGGTGCCGAGCGCCGTCGCGGTGACGATCGATGCGCAGCCACCGGTCATCGACCAGCCATTCCCCAACAACCGCTCCAAGCAGGCCAATGCCAACACCAACCTGCGCGTCAAGTTCAGCGACGGCCAGGGGATGGGCGTGGACGAGACCACCGCGATGCTCTCACTCGACGGCGCCGACGTGACCGCCGCCTCGCGCATCGATCCCGGTCAGATCTTCTACGACTCGCCCGCGCCGCTCGCGGCCGGGCCGCACTCGGCAACTGCGCAGGTGGCCGACCGGCTCGGGAATGTAGCCACATTCACGTGGACTTTCGAGGTGCCGGTCGTCCAGGTCGGGATCCTCGGTCTGACGCACGATGCCGCGGCGCCGCTCGGGCCGGGCGGGACGATCACGGTGACGATGCAGGTCGCCGCGCCAGGCCAGGCGGCCGTCTTCGGCATCGAGGGTGTCGCGGACACTGTCCCGATGGCGCGGGTGGGGCAGACGAACTCCTACCAGGGCACGTACACGGTGCAGGCGGGCGATGCGGCGACGGATGCCACCCTGACGGGGCGCTTCACCGCAGCCGATGGGACTCCCTACGAGGCCAACGCGCCGCAGTTCGTCACGATCACGGCCCCCGGCGCGCCCTTCGCGGTCACTACGCCGCAGGCGGGCGTGCGGGCCGGGCGGCGCATCACTCCCGCAGGCACCGCGCCCGCGGGCTCCAGCGTGCGCTGGACCGTCGCCTACACGGCGTTCATTCTCGCCGGCGACATCGCCACCGGGACGGTTCAGGCCAACGCCGCGGGGAACTGGCAGGCGGATAACGAGGTCGATCTCAAGCTCCTGCTCATCGGCATGGCCGATGGCTACTCGCTCACGGCCGAGCTACTCGATGCGGCGGGGGCAGTGGCGCAGACGAAGACTGTGCAGTTCAAGGCGAAGGACTGAGTTCCTGAGCTTCGGCGGGCGCCCGGTCAGTCGTCACGCACCGGGCGCCCGCTCATCAGCCTCCCGATCGCTGTCTGAAGCTCACCGAGCTTGAACGGCTTGTGGATGTGCGGCAGGCCGGTGCGGTCGAAGAACTCCTGCGTCTGCGGGCTGAGGATGTCCCCAGTTGCCACGACCACCCTTTCCGCTGCCGACGGCTTGTGCTCGAGCAGGGCGATGCAGACATCCTCGCCGCTGATCCCGGGCAGCCTCATGTCGCAGATGATGGCGTCGAAATCCTCGGCGAGCGCGCTCTCCAGGCCATCTTCCCCGGTGGCCGCCACTTTCACGTCATGCCCCTGCCGCGACAGGTACTCTTTGACCAGCGCACACAGGGAGGGCTCGTCGTCGATGAAGAGCACCCGCGCGGGGCCCGCCGGCGCTGCGGCAACGGGCGTCCGTTCAGGCTCCACCTCCTGGGCGGGCTCGCGCGCCCCTTCGGGCGCCCCCTCCGCAGGCGTGGCTGTCTCGATGGTGGGCAGAGACGCGACGAACGTCGCCCCGCCTCCCGGGCGGTTATGGGCCTCAATCGCGCCGCCGTGGTCCTCGAGAATGCGCCGGCAGATGCTCAGCCCCAGACCGGTACCCTCGCCGCGCGGCTTGGCGGTGACGAACGGCTCGAAGACGCGTCCGAGTATATTGTCCGGGATGCCAGGACCGGTGTCGGCAACGCGCACGTGCACCAGCCCGCCATCGCACCACGTCGCGATTTCGAGTGCTCCGCCGGTCTCCCGCATCGCATGGTGGGCGTTGTCGACGAGGTTGTCGATGACCTGCTGGAGCTGGCCGTACTGCCCGACCACGGGCGGCAGCTCGGGGGCGAAGTTGGTCCCTACGTCAATGTGCGCCGCGCGCAGGTCGTATGCGCGCAGGTCGCAGACGCCGCCGATCAGAGCGTTGAGGTCAAGCTCTGTCCACCGGTCCTCTGTCTGGCGCGCGAAGTTGAGCAGGTTCTTCGCGACGTCCCGGCAGCGTTCAGCCTGCTGAGCGATCGTCGCGATCGCGACAGTGTCGCTCTCGTCGTGCGGCCGCGATGCGAGCAGCTCGGCGTAGCCGCCGATGGCGGTCAGCGGATTGTTCAGCTCATGCGCCACGCCCGCGATCAGCGTACCCACGGACGCAAGTCGATCGGCCTGGATGAGCTGCGTGGTGAGCTGCTTCTCGGCGGTCACGTCGCGAGCGATGCCGTGCACTGCCTCGATCTGGCCTTCACGCTTGAGGAGATTCGCGCGGAGTTGCACGACTACCACGCGCCCGTCATCGCACATCATGCGCAGCTCAATCTGCTCCTCCTGCGGCTTCCCCGACAGCAGGTTGTTCACGTAGCTGCGGGCCCCGGCCATCGACTCGGGCGCGACGATGTCCCAGAAGCGCAGATGAGAGAGCTCCGCCTGTGAGTAGCCCAGCAGCCGCACGCCGGCCCGGTTGACGTAAAGCATGTTGCCCGCGAGGTCGTGGGTATAGATGACATCGTTAGCGCTCTCCGCCAGCTCGCGGTAGCGGCGCTCAGACTGCGCAAGCCGCTCCTCCGCCCGCCAGTGGGACGTCACGTCGCGCGCGACGCGCACGCAGCCCGCAACGCGCTGCCTGTCGTCACGAAGTGGCGTGATCTGCACCTGATGCACGTGGCCCCGCGCCCGGTGCATGGCGATCCCCGGCGGGCCTCCGGTGCGCACGCAGTTCGTCAGCATCTCCTCCTGCTCCATGCTCTCCGGCCCGAACAGCTCGGACAGCGACAGGCCGACGGCCTCGTGCTTGGAGATGCCCGCGAACTTCAGCGCGGCCTCATTGGCGGCCGTGATCCGCCCCTGTGCGTCATGCACGGTCACCAGCTCGGTGATGCTGTCGAAGGTCTGTCTCCAGCGATCGCGCGCCTGCCGAACGTCTTCGAGCAGCACCATGTGCTGCACGATCACGCCCAGTTGCGCCCCCACGTTGCCAAGCGTCAACAGATCGTCAGCGGTCAGCTCCGTCTCCGGCTGCCTCCCGATGACGAGTACACCGACCGAGCGAGCGACGCCCATGAGTGGCACCGCCACGCCCGGCACCTCCCCGAGCTCGCCCTGATCATTCTGCAGCGACAGCGTGAACTGGACCGGCCGGCGTACGCTGAGCGCCTCAATGGCCGGGTGCTCCTGCGCAAGCGTCAGCTCCTCCGGGAGGTCAGCCGGGTGCCCCGTCTGGAAGGCGCGACGGAGCGTCTCGCGATCGTCCGCGTCAACGAGGTAGGTCGCAGTCAGCCGCGCTCCGAGCATCGCGCAGAGCTCCTCGGCGGCGGCCTCGAGCATCGGCATCAGTCGCGGGGCCTCAATCGCCGCGCTCGTCACACGGTCGATGAATTCAAGTCGCCGCTGGCGCTCAGCCGCGACCCGCTCCGCCCGGTAGACGTAGAGCACAAGCGCATTGCCGACGAAGAGGCTCCCGATCACCCGGATGCCCTCGCCAACCCAGTAGGTCTTCTCGGGGGTCAGCAGGCCGGTGACGCCGAGGAGGAGGTTGGCGCCCCAGCAGACGAACGCGGCGCCGAACATACGGGAGAGATCGTCGCCCAGGAGGCGGCGCTCCCATGTGATCCACATACAGGCGAACAGCGCCGCCGCCACGCCGACCCTCAGGCCGCGCTGGAAGGTCATGAACGCGCTGTTGTCACCGGCACTGCCGATCACCGCGCGCAGGGGCTCGAAGAAGGGGAGGGCCCAGACGAAGATGGTCCCGACTGCCGTGAGCGTGGCGGCGATGACGATCAGTACGCGACGGGCGCGGCCGCCCTCTTCGCGAGGCCTGTCATTCTCCACCAGCGCGAGCGTCCCCCACGCGATCAGCACGCCCGCCACCGCCAGCGAGAGCGTCGCACCGGCGTAGCGCAGCACTGGCGCGCCCGACATGACGTGCTCAGGGATGATCTGCAGCGCCAGCACGGCCAAGCCCGCGGCCATCAGGAGATGGCCGTTGCGGTTCTCCCGGTCATGCAGAATCAGTAGCAGGTAGGTCCCTGCAGCCAGGCAGAGGAAATCCATCACCGCGAGCAGGTGAAAGGCGCTGGCTCCGAAGGGTTCGAGGGCGTACGGGCTCAATATGTCCACCGTTGACTTAATTGAGGCGAGAACAAACTACGCACGGGAGATCTCGCCCCGCGCGTAACGTTCAAACTACGTTCATTTTACACCGTGCGGCGTGCAGCGTCAACTTGCTGTCCTGTCGCCCACGCACTGTCGAGCCTGCAACCGACATCCCCGAGCGCGCTCCGCGAGAGGACGACCGGCCCATGCCGCGGACAGTCCGCAAGACAGCGGTCAACTCCATCACCGTCGCAGCGGTGCAATCGCGCATCCGCTTCTTCGCCCGCGAGGACGACTTCCACCGGCAGATGGCCATGTACGTTGACTGCGCCATGAAGCACGAGCCAGACCTCATCCTCTTCCCGGAGGACGTCGGCACCGGCCTGCTGGCCCTGGGAACGCCCTCGGCCGCGCGTGCGTCCTCGCTCCAGATGGCGATGCTGGCCATCGGCCTGCGCAACATCCATCGCGTTCTGCCGCTTTGGTTCCGGCGGATCTCGACGCCCAGGGCGCTACTGATGGCCATGTCGGAGCGCATGCGCGAGGTCTACGTCGGCGCTTTCAGTGAGTTGGCGGCCAAGCATCAGGTGTTCATCGCGGCCGGGAGCACGCTACTTCCTCACGAAGGCGACAACAGCGGCCGCGTCTGCAATACGTTCTATCTCTTCGGCCCAGACGGCGCTGTTCTTGACACTACTGACAAGATCAATCTGATTGACATCGAAGCAGCTCAGGGCCTGGACCTCACGCCCGGCGCCGCGGAGGACCTCAGCGTCTGGCGCACACCCATCGGCACCTTCGGACCGATGATCTGCCTCGACGCATGGAACACCAACCTGGCAGGCCGCCTGGTCGCCGAGGGCGCTCAGATGCTGCTCGTGCCTTCAGCCAATCCCGTGCCCTGGAGCAACGATGAAGCGGCCGCGCGTCGCGAGGGCATGTATGCCCGCGTCCGCGAGTTCGGCGTCCCGGGCGTGGAGGCCTTCGCGGTCGGCCAGCTCGCGGGCATGGTATTCGAGGGTCAGAGCTGGATCGTCACGCCCGATCCGTCAGAGCCCGACGGTGTGCGCATCCTCGCACAGGCGCAGTCGCCCACCGAGACGGAGGTCATCAGCGCGACCGTGGAGCTGCCACCAAGTGCAGGGGCGGCTCATAGCTCCTGAGCCGCCCCGCAGCGGTCGCACCTGTCATCCCGACGGTCGACTCAGATGTACGCCTGATCGTGCTCCGGGCCGCTCTGGCCGGGCCCGAGGTCGCCGCTCGTCTCTCCGCGGTGCTCCTCGATGTAGTTCTCCAGCCACGCCTGCATCTCCGCGGCGATCTCCGGGTGCTCCTCGATCACGTTGTTGAGCTCCTGCGGGTCGGCCTGAAGGTCGTAGAGCTCGCGACGCGGCTCGCCGGTATTGCTGTTCGGCTGCTCCGCCCACGGCGCGATGTAGTTCCAGTTCTGATTGCGCACCGACGCATGCCAGCCGAACGCGCTGATGATCTGCTCGCGCTCGCTGTCGCGGCCTTCGACCGCCAGCGGCCAGATGTTCTCGCCGTTGCAGCGCTCGGGAATGTCCTCACCGATGATCGAGAGGATCGTGGGCATGATGTCCTGGTGCTGCACGAAGCCCTTGACGCGCGCGCCCGCGGCCTCGCCCTGCGGGTGGCGGATCAGCAGCGGGACCTGCGTGACCTGGTTGCGGAGCCGGTTCGCACCCTTGTGGACCTGCCCCTGCTCGCCCATCATGCCGCCGTGATCGGACGTGAAGACGACGAGCGTGTCATCGAGCACATCCTGATCGGCGAGCGTGTCCATGAGGTGGCCGACCCAGCGATCGACCAGCGTGCACTCGCCCGCGTAGCCCGCCTTGACGCAGCGGAACTCCTCCTCGGTCATGTTGGTGTCCATGCCAGGTGGGAATGCGGACTTGTACGGGTCGAAGTTCGGATCGTACTTGCGCCCGTACTCGATGGGCGGGTCCCACGGCTCGTGGGGGTCGAAGCAGTCGATCCACATGAAGAACGGGTAGTCGCCGTGGAAGCCCTCGACCCAGTCGGCGGCCTTCGTGAAGACGCGGCCCGCGGAGCTGTCGGCGTCCGTCTGCCACTGCACCCGTCCGTTGATGTGCTGCACGAGCCAGTGCCGCGGGTCGCTGATCGTGTGCTGACCCCAGCTCGAGACGGTCGGCCAGACGTCCTGCACGCGCTCGAGGTC
>JALGSW010000189.1 GCA_029821635.1 Candidatus Zipacnadia bacterium | reverse complement strand
GAGGCGGGCGGCTACTCGCCCATGCACAAGTACTCCTACCGCTGGATCCGCGACTCGAACGGGCCGATCAAGTTCCTGCTCGACTGCGGCGACTTCGAGTCGGTGGACCGCGACTTGTCGTATCACTTCGCCGGCTGCGCGAAGAAGCAGGATATCTTCAACAACATCGAGCTGAACGCCGAACTGGACCTGGATAATCCCGAAGTGATCGACTGGAGCGAGGTCTCCACGCCGAAGGCGGAGATCGCCAGCTTCTTGATCCTGCAGAACTGGTGGTACTACCAGCACACCGGCGAGACGGAGCAGCTCGAGGAGCGCTGGGACTACCTCGTGCGGGCCTTCGACGGGCACGAGGTGGATGAGCAGGGCCGGCTGCCCTTCCACGGTGACGAGACCTACCGCTTCCCCGGCTACCAGCTCGCCACCACCGACCTCGAGGACGTCGCCGACTACGTCCATCTGACGCTGCGCTCGGCGGACGCGGCCTTCGAGTACGTGGTCGCCGCCGAGGCGATGGCGGAGATAGCCGGGCTGATCGGCCGCCCGGACGAGGAGATCGCGCGCTACCGCGACGCCGCGAAGTTCGTGCGCGAGGCGACCGAGCGGTTCTACTGGCGGAGGGACTTGGGCTACTACGCCCCCGCGATGTCGGCGGTCTCGGGCGAAGTCTACCGCTACCCCTTCGCGAACATCTGCCTGCGGCCGACGTGGATCGGCTACGCGGACCCCGACGAGCGGCAGGCCCGCAACATCACGAGCGCCCTGCGCTGGCTCTACCGCCCCGAGGCGGGCACGAGCAACCTCACGCCGACCTGCGGCTACACCGTCGGCATGACGCCGGGCATGGTGCTCTCCGCGCTGACCGCGATCGACCACCCGGAGGCCGCGCACGCGCTCGAAGGCCTGCTCGCCGCGGCCTCGCCCTCGGGCGGCTACGCGGAGATGAACCGCCCCGACGACACGCCCTCGCGCGACGTCTGGGGCATGCATCGCGTCCGCCCGTGGGAGGGCGGCATCAACGGGAGCGCGGTGCTGCAGTACCTCACGGGCTTCAGCTTCGACGATGGCGTGGTGCGCTTCAACCCGCATCTGCCCCACGGCTCGGACACGATGACCGTCCGCAACTTCCGCATCCGCGACGCCGTGCTCACGCTCAAAGTCAGGCGCAGTGACGAGGGCCTCAGCGCGGAGGTTACCTGCGAGGAGGGCGCGATCCCCGTCCGCAAGCGTGTGCGTGGTGGCTCGGGCGAGACGCCCCCGGCGCTGGAGGCGGGCGAGTCGGTCGCGCTGGAGTGGCCCGAGCGGCGCCGGCGGCGCAGCGAGGAACCCGCGCGCCTGGAGGTCGCCGGCGAGCCCTTCGACTACGGCTCGGCCGACGTGCGCCGCGGTGCGACCGTGCTGCTGACGTGGAGCGCGGAGGTGGCTGAGCAGGTGCGCACGGCCGAGGGCGACGTGACGGTGATCGACCCGCGCATCGCCTGGCCCGCGAGCTACCTGCGCAGCGCCCTGCTGCGCGACGAGGACACCCCGCGCGCGGCCAAGCTCATCACGGACATCGCGGGCTGGCCGGGCGCGTTCAAGCCGCAGGACTTCTGGACCGATGGCGAGGGCGCGGAGGTTCTGGCGGCGTATGAGGCCGCCGGTGGCGTCATCGAGCAGGCATCGGTCGCAGGGGCAGGTGGCGCGCCGTCGGAGGAACTGATCAACTGACGCGTCGTTGGTAGGACAGGCTTTCCAGCCCGTCAAATTCGTCCGAGCGATCAACGGCTGACAGGCTGGAAAGCCTGTCCTACCACGGCCACGGAAAGGCAGGCCCCACCATGCCCCGAGCCGAGATGACCGGTCGCGAGCGCATCCTCGCCGCCATCCGCCACGAGGAGCCGGACCGCGTGCCAATCTCCCCGCGCGTTGGCGCGTGGATGCAGGCGGAGTTCGCCGATGGGAGCCTCGCGAAGCAGATGGAGGTGCTCCCGGAGATGGACTTCATGCACGTCACCGGGGAGCCCGTGGCGAACTACGTCTACGGAACGCAGACCCAGTACGATCTGCCCGGCGTCGAGGTCGATCTGGAGCGCACCGAGGCGGGCGACTGCTACATCCTCCACCGGACCTTCCGCACTCCCGCCGGCGAGATATCCGACGTCACCCGCGTGCCGCCCTCAGGCCGTGAATACGGCGTCTCGCCCAACCCGGTGAAGCACGAGCACCTCGTCAAGTCGATCGACGACCTCCCCGCGCTGGAGTACATCCTCCCCGCGATCCCGGCCACCTTCGACGGCCACAGCAGCTCCCAGGAGATGCTCGGCGACCGCGGCGTGGTGATGCCGTGCATCCGCTCGGGGCTGGATCACAACGCCGGGGACGCGCGCGGCATGGAGAACCTGATGATCGACTACTACACCGATCGCGCGCTCTTCGACGGCGTCATGGACATCTTCCACCAGCGCTCGCTGCAGAAGGCCAAAGCCTGCCTGGAGGCCGGGGCGGAGGTCATCTTCGGCTCGTGGTACTACAACTCGCTCTCGTCGGGCTGGTCGCCGGCGATTTTCGAGGAGGTCTTCGTGCCGGAGATCCGCGAGCACGTGGACCTCGCGCACTCCTACGGAGCGCTCTACGACTACTACGACGACGGCGTGCTCGCGCAGTCGATGGAGCTGATCGCGTCGGCAGGGATCGATGTGCTGGAGACCTGCACGCCGCCGCCGGTCGGCGACTTCGACCTCGCTCAGGCCAAGCGCACGATCGGCGACGAGGTCACGCTCAAGGGCTACGTGGACCTGCTCTACGTGCTCAAGCACGGGACGCCCGAGCTGGTCGAGCGCACCGTGCGCGAGGCGATGGAGATCGCCAAGCCCGGCGGCGGCTTCATCATCGGCTCATCGGACAGCTTCCGCGAGGGCACGCCGCGCGAGAACCTCGACACCTACTGGCGCGCGTGCGTCGAGTACGGGCGGTATGCCTGAACCCGAGGTCCGCGCATCCCATACGCGCCACCGGGAGGTCCTCAGCATGATGCAGCGCGCGCTCGCAATCGGGTTCGCGGCCGCAATTGCGGTCGTCCTCGCCACCCTCGCCCACGCGCAGAACCTGCTGCCGCCGGAGCTGGCGGCGCTGGACACTCCGGCGGCGCTGGAGCAGACGCGTTACCTGCGCGTGACGCCCGAGGTCCGCGACGCCCCTGACGCGCACTACCGCATCGTCTCCGCCGGCGCCTACCGCGGCGAGGGCTGCCTGCAGCTTACGACCTACGACGAGGCGCGCTCGGGGATGATCTTCCACGCGCCCACCGGCGAGTACGCCGCGGGCACGCGGCTCGTCGCCTCGGCCTACGTGCGCGCCACCGAGTCCGCGCAGGTCTCGATCTTCATCTGGACCGACGATGGCGAGTACCACCCGATCGATCAGCTTCGTGAGACCCTCACGATCGGGACCGATTGGCGGCAGATCTCGGTCGAAGGCGTGCTGTCAAAGCCCGCGCCGCGCGCGAGTGTGCTGATCCGCGTCGGTGCGGGCGATCCTCCCCAGCGCCACGTGCTGCTGGTCGATGAGGTGAAGCTCGAGCCCGGTGCCGAGCCCTCCGCCAGCGAGGCCAACCCGCCCGCCGCCGAGCCAGATGAGGCGCGCGAATCTATCGACTACGAGGCGCCCTTCGCCAGCGCGCCGCCCACCATCGACGGCGTGCTCGGCGACGCGGCCTGGCAGGGCGCGCTGGAGCTGGGCGGCTTCACCGCGAACGATCGCGAGGGCTCGACGCCGCCGCAGGAAACGCGCGTGTGGATGGCCTACGATGACACGATGCTCTACGCCGCCGCATGGTGCGAGGAGGAAAACCTCGCGGGCCTCACGGACCTGTCGCAGGTGCGTGACCGGCCGGACTGGGCCGACGACCGCATCGAGTTCTTCTTCGGCGTGCTGGGCATCCCCCGCGCCCCCACGTTCTACCTCTCCACGAACTCCTTCGCGACCGTCACCGATCAGCACATCGGCGGGAGCGCGTGGGATCCGGACCTGCGCATCGCCTCCGGCCGCGATGCCCGTGGCTGGACGATCGAGTTCGCCCTGCCGCTTGAGTCGATGGGCAAGCGGCACATCGCGGAGGAGGTCTGGCGCTTCAACATCGGTCGCCACCACCGCACCTCCTACACGCTCTCCTCGCAGCTTGCGCGCTTCGAGGGCAGCTTCCACGAGCCCCCGAACTTCGTCACGATGCGCTTTGCGCCGCGCGAGGAGCCAGACGGCCTGCGCCTGAGCTGCCTGTCGCGCGGCGAGATGACGCCGCTGGGCAACTGGGTCGGCACCAACCGCGCGCGCTACCGCGTCGCGAACCTCGGCGAGCAGCCCGTCTCGCTCACCTTCAGCGCGCAGAGCCTCCTCGATGGGGAGGTAGTGGAGCGCGCGGAGATGACGCGCGAGATCGCGCCCGGCGAGACGCTGGTCGAGCAGTCCTACACAGTCCGCGGGCAGCCGGGCGAGGTGCTGATCCTGCGCGTGACGCGCGGCGGCGAGGAGCTGTTCGTTAGCGAGAACTCCGTGGATCGCATCCAGGCCATCCGCGTGGTCGAGACCGTGCTCGACCCGCTCTACGAGCCGCTGCTCGACCGCACCCGCGAGCGCAACCCGCGCAGCAACGGGCACCTGATGTGGGCCCAGCCGATCGGCGGCAACGAGTACTACTCCGCGCTGCAGTTCGGCTACCCGACGAGCTACGAGCAGGTCCGGCGCGAGACCTCGGCGGCGGGCATGCACTTCTTCACGCACTGGGTCCCGCGCCTGCCGAGCATCCAGACCGAGTGGGTCGATCGCTTCGAGAACCGGCACAATCCGCAGTTTGAGCGTCTCGTCGAAGAGGCCCGCGCCGAAGGCCTCGCCGGACCGGCACTCTACGCGCCCTACTACCTGATCGGCGTGGACGAGCAGGGCCGGGAGGGCATCAACTTCTACCTCTCCGGCTTCCTGCCCGACCCGATCAATCGCGCGGCTTTCGTGGAGGCGGCGGCCGAGACCGTCCGACGCTTCGGTGACGTGCTCTGGGCGATCTGCGTCGGCGATGAGCAGTTCGCCCGCCAGTGGAGCAACTCCATGCGCTGGTTCGCCGACAACCCGAAGGACGACAACGCCCCCCCGTTCCTCCTACACGCCGACGAGGAGGTGCGCGAGCAGTACGGCTTCGGGAAGTACGGCATCCCGTGGGGGATGAGCCAGAACGATCCCGACTTCCCGTACTGCCGCCGCGCATACAGGAGCTGGCTGCTCGACAAGCTCGGCGAGGCGAACAACGCGCTCGCGGCGGCGGTGCATGAGATCGACCCGGAGATGCTCATCATCTCCGAGGACACGCACGGTGGCACGGCGCCCAGCGCGGAGCTGTGGCCGGCGTACTGCACGGTCGGCTCGCTGCAACTCCAGCACCACTGGCAGCACGCCTACTCCTACGGCACGAAGATGGCGCGCGACCTCTCCACGCTCAGCGAGATCATCGTGGTGCCGCACGACTGCGACGCGGGCTTCCCGCATGGCGACCTGCAGATGGACGAGCTGCGCGAACTCTACAGCCAGGCCTTTCGCGGCGGCGCGACCGGCTGGCACTTCTGGCCCGCGTCGCTTGGCACGAAGGAGCCCGCGCCGCCGCTCACCGGCAGCGTCCGCTCCGGGAACCGGCCCGCGTGGGACTACCTCCTCGCACTGGGCGAGCTCGTGACGCAGATGCCGCCCGTCGCCTACCCCGAGAGCGCCGACGCCGCGCTGCTCATCGGCCGCGAGAGCACGAACTGCGGCTCCACGAATGCGCGGCGCTTCCAGCAACTCTACGAGTTGCTGGGGCCGGACGCGCGCGGCTGGTTCGAGTTCATCAGCGACACCGGCCTCGCGCTCGGGCAGTCGAAGCTCAGCGACTACCGCGTGGTCTACGTGGCCGATCTCTCCTACGCCGACCGCGCGACCGCCGAGGCGCTGGAGGCCTACGTGCGCGGCGGCGGCACGCTCGTGTGCATGGACCCGCTGGCGCTCGAGCACAACATCGACGGCAGCTCCCTCGCCGACGCCCGCGAGCGCATCTTCGGCGTCACGGTCGCGGGCCCGCGCGAGACGGCCGAGTCGATCGCGCTCGGCGACGCGTCCCTGCCGGTGAACCCGGCGGTGGAGCGACCTCAGCGCATCGCGGCCACGCCCGGCGCGGCGGTGCTCGGCACCTTCGAGGACGGCGCCCCCGCGGTCATCGACTACGCGCTCGGCGACGGGCGGGCGATCTACTTCGCGTGGTCGCCGCTCAACGCCGACGCGCTGGCGAACGAGGGCTGGCGGAACGCGATCCTCGCGACCTACACCGACGCGGGCTGCAGCTTCGGCCACGACATCTGGCGCTTCACCTTCCCGGAGATCGAGGTGCCCGCGCCCTCGCTGCCGCCCGCCGAGCGCTGCCTGACCGGCAACCATGCCTTCTGGCATCAGTACCGCATGGTCGAGGGCCGCGAGCAGAACGTGGACACGGGCGGCTCCTGCACGATCGAGGGAGGCGGCGAGCGCATCGAGGCGAGTTTCGGCGACGGCCGGCTGACCGACCGCCTGCGCTTGCTGCGCAACCCGGAGCTGTCGGTCGCCCCGCGCGGCTACCGCGGCTACCTTAGCTTCGAGCCGGAGGACTGGGTGCAGCCGATCCGGGGCGACGGCCCCGCGACGGTCACGCTCGACTTCGGAGGCGCCTACCCGCTCACGCGAGCGACGCTCTGGTTCGTGGGGAGCGTGGATGGCGTGGTCGCTGAGGTGAGCGCGGACGGTGAGGCGTGGCGCGAGGCCGCCCGCAACGACGTCGCGCGCGCGACGGGCTTCCAGGAGGTCGTGGAGCTTCCGCTGACCCTCGACGCGCCCACGCCCGCGCGCTTCCTGCGGCTGACGATCGCCCGCGAGGGCGAGCTGTCGCTCGTCGAGGCGGAGGTGTGGGGTGGGTAGCCGCCGCACGGAAGGGACCCACCTCGCGCGCGTAGAAGGTGCTCGAGACACTCGGGGTTCTGACAATCGCAGGGACAGGGAGGACCATCATGGTCATCGACATTCACCACCACCTGCCGCGCGACTGGCGGGAGTACATTCCGAAGCTGCGGGAGAAGTGCGCTGAGCTGAGGATCGATCGCGTCGCGATGTGCACCTCCGGGCCACCCGCAGCGGGCAACCTGCAGATCTGCGAGGCGCTGCAGGAGCATGGCGACTTCCTCCTCGGGCTGGGCTACGTGCGCATCGGCGAGGACGGGCCGGGCGCGGTTGACGACCTGCACTCGATGGGCTTCCACGGCATCAAGGTCATCCGCCCGACCGTGGACTACGATGACGACTCCGCGATGCCCGTTTACGAGCGCTGCGCGCTGCTGGACATGCCGGTCCTGTTTCATCTCGGGATCGTGGCGGCCAGCCGCGTGAGCGATCCGCTGCGCGACGTCTCGATCGACCGGATGCGCCCCGCGCACCTCGACCGCATCGCGCGCAAGTTCCCGATGCTGTCGCTGATCGGCGCGCACCTGGGCAACCCGTGGTATGACGAGGCGGGCGAGGTCGCGCGCATGCACCCGAACGTCTACTTCGACCTGACCGGCTCGACGATGAAGAAGAAGTCGCCGGAGTTCCTGTCGGACGTG